>NZ_CP040840.1:312500-440000 GCF_006874765.1 Leptospira weilii | reverse complement strand
TGTTGAGGGCTTGGAACGAAAGCCCATGGTCGAAACACCTTCCTTCCAGAGCCGATCCGGGCTTGCCTACGATGAGCTGGGGGATTTTTCTCTTTTTTAAACCTTCTGCCAAAAGTAGGAGTTGTCTTTCTCCTCCTCTCCAGCCTGTTTCCGTATCTATATGTAAAATCACCGGCTCAGTTTCCAGCTACCTATCATTTCTGCAAGGAATCCTTAAAAAATCACTGGACAGAAAGGCTCTGTTTTCGCGAAAATTGTTCTAATATATTAAACGATACTCAAGGAAGAATGGAATGTGTGAACTTCTCGGTATGAGCGCAAATGTCCCGACGGATATTTGTTTCAGTCTGACCGGCCTTGTGCAAAGAGGAGGGAAAACAGGACCTCATAAGGATGGATGGGGGATTGCGTTCTATGAAGGGAAGGGACTTCGCATCTTTCACGATCCATCGCCGGGTGTGGAATCTAAAATTGCCGCCTTCGTTCAAAAGCTTCCGATTAAAAGCGAAATTGTGATCAGTCATATTCGCAAGGCAAACCGCGGAAAAGTGGATCTGAAAAATACACATCCATTTGTTCGGGAATTTTGGGGCTCGTATTGGACTTTTGCTCATAACGGACAATTCAAAAAGATTAAGGAAGAATCCCTCGGTGACTTTCTCCCGGTCGGAAGTACGGACTCCGAATATGCGTTCTGTTGGCTTTTGGGAAAGTTAAAGAAGAAGTTCAAAAATCCTCCTAAAAAAGAAGCCGAACTCTTCAAAGCGGTCGAATCTTTGATGTGGGAACTGCATCAAAAAGGAATCTCCAACATCCTCTTCAGCGACTCCAGAAATTTATACACATTCTGTTCCACGAAACTTTCCTGGATCACCCGAAAATCTCCCTTTGGAAAGGCCCGACTTGTGGATGCGGACCTCAGCGTGGATTTTCGAAAAGTCACAACGCCGGGAGATAAGGTCACTGTGATCGCAACTCGGCCTCTTACTTCCAACGAAGAATGGACGATCTGCCAACCGGGAGAATTCTCCGTATGGAGAAAAGGTCAAATCGTATTCTCCAATCGGTGAGAATGGATTTGTCGGAATCCAACCAAGTTTTACACTGACCGAAATTCTAAATAATCTAAGTTCACTCAGATTTTTTGTCTAACCAAGGTAGATGTAATGAAAATTCAATTCTCAGCTATGGACTATCGTTCCGACGATACTTTCGAAAAGGCCGATTATCGGTTCGAAGGAAGTTTGGAAAAAGGTTGGGACATTTCCAGAAACGGAAAAGAATATCTGCATCTAGGCCCGGGTTATAAACTTTTAAAATCCAAACTCTGCGGAGTTTGTTCCACGGATCTTTCGAGGAGATTTCTTCCCTTCCCTCTTCCGCAAGTGATCGGACACGAGGTCATCGCGGAAGACGTGGAAGCGGACAACGGAATCAAACAAAAATACGTTGTCGAAATCAATGACACGTTCGAAGCAAGGGGAGAAATTCCTTTCGATGAATTTTGTAAGGAAGGAATTCCGTCTCACAGTCCCGAACGAAAAGTCCTCGGCATCGATAGGCTTCCGGGCGGGTTCGGTCCTTACATATTGGCTCCTCAAAGTGCGGCGATTCCTTTTCAAAATCTTCCCGATAAAACAGCGGTTTTGATCGAACCATTTGCCGCTTCTTTACAAGCCGTGATTGCCTCTCCGCCTAAAAACGGGGACAACGTTGCAGTCTTAGGTCCGAGAAGATTGGGAAGTCTTTTGATATCCGCGTTAGTCGCCTTTAGGGATTACTCCGGAATCCGGTTTCAGATTTCCGCTTTAGCGAGACACGATCATCTTTTAAAACTTTCTCTCGATCTGGGGGCGGATGAAGCAATCGATCTCCGAAAAGAAAACATCAAGTCTCTCAAAGACCGCTTTGCAATCGTCTACGACACAACGAGCACTACGTCCGGCTTTGAAAGTGCGCTCCAGCTTTCAAACAGAGAGTTACATCTTAAAACCACGAACGGCCAGGAAGTATTCGGAGTCAAAAAACTCACCGAACTCGTAGTCGACGAACTATCCCTTTTGAAATTCACGGATGAAAATTTGGGTTTTCACTGGGAAAAAGAAGCGCGTTCCAATCGAACCGTTTATATTGCGCCTAACGTCGGAAAAATCTCTCCGCCGCCTCGTTTCAAGGTATATTACGGAAGCGTTGAGGAAGCTGAAAAAATCCTTTTTTCCGAGGATTTCGAAGGTCGTGTACCCCGTTTCGATTTAGGAATCGCTGGAACCGCCGAGGAAATCGATCTTTTGATTCGTCCGAGCCATCGTCACGAGAATTCTCTCATTCGTCCGAGAAGCGCGATTCTTTTCAAGGGGGAATCCAAGGGAAACAATATATTAGAGTTTTTGAATTCTGGTAAATCGATTCGTTCTTCCCGATGCGGGGATTTTCATCTCGCTATCAAACTCCTGCAGGAAAACGGAAAAGTTTCGGAGGCTCTGGAGAAAAACATGGTCACTCATATTTATTCTCCAGAAAGTCTTTCTCAGGCATTTGCGACCGCTCGTACGCCGGAAGCAATCAAAGTAGTGATTGAACATGCCTGATTTCTCCGCATTTAGGGAATTAGAAACTTCTCTCGGGCCGACTTTGAAAGAAGGTAGGGAAGGAATTTTGGAGCTCGATTTAAGGAATCTTCGGATTTTCACGGGACTTTCCATTCTTTCTAGAACCTTAGGAGAAGAAGTTTTCGAACAGGTCCAGAACGGAATCGGGGATGTCACGATCTTTTACAAGATCAATCCGAATATTAATCAAGAACTTTTGAATCTGCATATCGGGTATATTCAAATTTATGCAAGAGCCGGGGTGTTAAAAGATATTCTCCTTTTTAAAGAAGAGTTTCAGGATCATTTACGAACTGTCTTTGGAACTTTTCAGAGACAGGTTTGGGCGAAAAAAATCCATCCGGAATTTTACGGAGAAAACCCCGAAACTTGCCCCGCCTACGCGTTGGTTTTTCCGTTTCATCACGCGAGCCCGAACGAAAACATAGATTATCAATTTGTCCTCGAACGAGTTCCGAATCAAAAAGAACCGGGAGAATTTTTCTTTCGATTGACGGTTGAAAATTACGATCGAGCCAATATCGACCTTACGGCTCTTCCACACGTAATCGTGGACGATATCGGTTCCCGGATTTTTATCGCCGGAAGTACAAAAATCGCGGAAGCGATCAACAACGGAATTTTAAGCGCAGCGCAACGCGGTGAAAAATTCTACGTGGAGGAAAACCGTTCTTTTTCTAAGGTTTTTGAACAAATCGAAAAAACGCCTCTCGGCAAACTGGATCAAATCAGCGTTTTCTGGGATAAAACATTTTCGGATGAGATCGTAAAAACGAATCCTGTTGAGGCCCTTCCTTTATTCAAAAAGATTTTTCTTATATTAGAAGATCAAGAAATTGCGAAATATTTAAAAGAGGGTTTTACGGTTAGGGCTCGGCTTGCGGACGAAGTAGCGGTTTACATTGATCTTTCCAGGCTGGATCGTGTTTTGAATTTCAGCTTCAACGTAAAAAGAACAACTCTGGATCTGGATCACTATCTCAAACGAATGCCGATTTTGGAAAAAATAGCAAACCGAGAAAATCACAAGTTCGATTTGGCCGAATTTAATGTTTTTTTAATACATCATATCACTTCGGAAATTATCGCTTTGATCGAAACTTTCCGAAGACTCGGTTCCAAACAACTCACAGTTGCCTTTGTAAAATACGGGGGGGTCGTTCCTTCCGCGTATTTAGACGTTCTTTTGGACGTTCCCACGGATCATTTTTATATGTCGGGTCTTCAACTCAAAGTGGGACCTAAAAACAAGATTTATTATTCCGTTTCTCCTCTTTATAGCGATTCCTCAAAACTGAAGAACTTGTATGATCGGTTGGAGAAAGAGAAACTTGGTTTTTTTGACGCAATGAAACTTCTTTCCGGACATCTTTTTTTGAATCTTCTTTTGGATTCATATCAAAAAAAGGAAAAGACCATCTTAGTAGAAGACGGGGGGTATGTGGCTCCTTTCCTCAACGAGTTTGCTCTTTCCGGAAGGGATATGGAATTTCTTTGTAAGGAATATTCTGTAATAAGGGAAACCCCTAAAATGAAGGTTGCCGATTTTCTAGCGCAAACGTTAGTCGGTACTGTAGAGCATACTCGGAACGGTTATGACAGACTCAAAAGCGTCCAAGATAAAAACCAAAAATTGTTTTTGCCTGCGTTTTCTATTGCAATTTCCGATCAGAAAGTAAGGGAAGAATCCAAAGAGGTCGCCTATTCGATATTAAACGCGATCGAAGCGATTTTAAACGGACAAGGAATGATTCTTTCTTCGAGGAAGGTTTTAATTCTCGGAGCAAAGGGAAATATCGGTTCCTACTTATGCAAGTATTTGGAATCTAGATTGCACGAAACCAACCAGGATTTGATTCAAGTCGACATTAAATTCCCCAAATCGGAAAGGCTTAATTATAGAACGATCGATGATATTGCGAGAGAGGAATTTCTTTCCAGGGATTTGATTCTTGGGGTTATCGGATGCTCGATCCTAAAACAGGAGCATTTCGAAGATCTCATTCTTAACGGAACCAAATCGAAAATTTTAGTGGCTTCCGGTTCCACAAAAACCGCGGAATACACGGACTTGATTCACTGGATCGATCGGCTCTCTTTTTCTGAAGATAAGAGAATCGGCGATTATCCGGTTCGATTGGAGTTCGATCGAATTTTGGATCCTCAATCCGGAATTGATCAGGGCGGAAAGGTGAGTTTTTTTGTTTCCAAAGAAAATACAGAGATCGAAAAAACCTTTTTTTTGTTAAGCGACTTGAGTCCGATTAATTTTTTGTTTTACGGTGTTCCGACGGAAGGAATGGACGCGATCATCGGGCAACTTGCATCCGCGGCGTTGGGAATGGTGAATCAATCCAAAAATGGAAAAATCTTACCTCCGGGACTTTATGCGGTGGATCATGAAATCGATACTTGGGGAAATCCGATTTAACTTTTTAAAGTGTTTAGTGGGGAAAGAGCCCCCTCTCCGGGCGATCTTCAAGGTTTATAGGTCTATCTCGCGATCGTGAGAGCGAGATTGAGTTTAGGAAAACAGTATATTCTGGATTTAGAATTCGCATAAATATAAAAAATTTTTAATTCTTTATGATTTACGTCAATGATTATATCACATTTTAATATATAATTTGTTCATTCCAATTAACGCTTATGAGACTTCTCTTGTAAGCGCCTAATGAAGCACAGTCTCTCTGAATTGAGGTAAATCCTTGCAAGCAAGTTCTCGGGTGCGTTTCCCAAGATTTAAAAAGCTCCCTCAAAAACGCATATGGATCGAAACCTGCGAGCTTCGCACACTGAATCAGAGAATAAAAGCCCGCACTCGCAGTTGCCCCTTCTGGACAACCGGAGAAAAGCCAGTTCTTTCTACCGACAACAGGGAACTCCTACGTTTTATTACGAACGCATCGAATGGTTGTAACTGATTTCTTTTATAGATTTCAGAGATCAGATTTCAGTAAATTTACAGAAGAGGAAAATTAGCCTTTGTTAAAGTCTGATCCATCCATTAGGAAAAAGTAACTGAACCCTGATTTCTAAACCCTGACCCCTAAAACGTGGGAACTCCTACGTTTTATTACGAACGCATCGAATGGTTGTAACTGATTTCTTTTAAGGTTGTGGGACAGCCCCTTTATGTAAAAGCAATAACGAGGTGAAGAGTATAGCCATAAAAAGTATCGAGATGGAAAGCACCATTAACATTTTTTTCATTTTATCGAACCGAAGTTTTTTTCCGTAAAACAAAGAAGACACATTCTAAAAATAAAATATATCCCTTTGGAATGTTTTTTTTCGGGGGACAATATTTCATATAGATCGTTCATTTGAGCGCAAATACCGCGTTTAGGCGCAGAATTTCGGACATTCTATTCTTTGGAGATAGCAGTAGCGGATAGAACCCGATTTGGTCAAACTTTTACGATTTTGGAACGATATTCGAATGATCCTAAAAAACGTAAAGTGATAAAAGAGAAACTAAAAACATACAATTTAAGAACAAGGCCTAAGGAAACCGTCCAAAACCCCAAAAAGAAAAGCGCGGAAGTTTCCCGCATTTTCGGAAACGAAAACAACACCACTCTTAAGTTTTATTCAATATCGGTGTCGTTAAAAACCGCCCACCCTCGATAATTTGTTTTGCAAACAGCTTCGGATTTTTTAAAAATTGTGATTGCATTGTATTGTCAAAATCACAAGATTCGTCCTTGTTAGAATCCGAAAACAGATTCAGACGACTGCGTTATCCGGTTTCAATCAACCTAATCGACGTTAGAAATCGAATTTGCAACGGTTTTTGACCCCACTGACAATGATGTTCAACGGAATAAAACGATATAAGACGCGTTTTGCGGGAGCGGTTTCCGTTTTTGGAATTGCCGCTTTTTTGATATTGTTTTGTTGGAAATCGAACTTTGGAAGCGCGCACAACCTATCTACGACAACATTAGATTCCGCTTTAGAATGGTCTTTTGAGCCGGAACGTAAATTAGAATCCGGTTCGTTTAGAATTTCAGAAAAGTCGAATGAGTTGTTTTTAGTAGATGATTTTCGAGAAAAACCGGAAAATTGGAAATCAGGATACGAAGACAAGCAACTAAGGAATGTTTTATCGGATTTTCTCAAAGAATCGGAATTTAAAAAAGAAAACAATACAACTCTCAATCCAGAAATAACAAAGATTAAAAAAACGAAGGAAGAATCAAAAGAATTCAAGAACTTAAAACCGGAAAAGCCGGCTTCTACAAATCCATCGGAAGCCGCAGGAAACCCGGAACTCGTAACGAACTCAAACGATTCAAGCAACACAAAAATACAAGACATGTGGGAACTCCCACAGGAAGAAACGCATTCGACGAACGATTTGGAAATAACGGGAGCTTGGGAAGCGAGTGCGGAACTCTCTGTGATAGAAGAAGCCGAAATCCGGAATCGGGAAAAAGTTACGAACTTAGAACGGGAAAGAGGATTCTCTGATTTACAAGTCAAGAGCGGATCGGAGAAGAACGGTATTGAAACCGGAAACGAAAATGAAAAGAAATCCGCAATCAAACGACAAACCGAACCGAATCACCTTTTAAAATCGGACTTTTTAAACAGAAATCCAGTTACAGTATCCGCCGATTTTTCGAGTCAAAAGTCCGAGAAAGAAACGATAGATAGAGTTTCTCATCCAAACCCCGACGGAGTTCAAAAGACCAAAACTTCAAAGTCGAAACATCCCGACAAATTGACTCAACTGTATATTCAAGAAGTGGAACGTTATTTGAATCGAAACGAAGACGGATTGAGCGGCGGCGCAATAGCCCGAAAGAAAGATGTTTTGAATATCCCCGAGTTTTTTTCCGAAGAATATTCAAAAGTTGTTATTGATCCTTTAGAGCAAGTTCATTTGGAATCCGATCTGAGATCGAATTCTTTCGAAAGAATGGGAAGGCAAACAAAGCCGATTTCCAAAAGCCAACAAAACTCAATTTATGCGGCGATCAACGAAGAAAAAAGTAAACATTTGCAAGAGGTTGATTTTGCAAACTTAGACCGATCGAAAACAATCGTTTTAGAAAACGGAACGAAGAAGGATGAAGAGAAATTTGTTCCCGGCGAACTTGTAAAATCAAACTTTTTAATAAGAACTCCAGAAGAAAAATTCAACTTGTCTTTTGTCTCCGAAGTTTCTCATCCAAACCCCGACGGAGTTCTAAAAAATCGAATTTCAACGTCGTTAGAATCAAAAGTAGACTTCGATTTCGTTTCCTGGGAAATGGAATCGGACACATTTGAGATTCGTATTTTAGAAAATATCCATATAGAATCCTGGGCTTGGAATCACATCCGAGAGAAGTTAGACGAAATTAAAAACAAAACATTCAAAAGCAACGCGCCTTCCCTTTTTGCGAGCGGAAAGGAAATGCTTTTGTATTTCCCCAGACGGGACGAATCGCGTCGTAAGAGCCGACCCAATCCGAACAAACAGGATTTCGTTTTTGAGAATCCTGGAAATACTCGGAAAGATTCGAATTCTCTAATATTAAATCACTCCTTAGAAATTCCAAACATCAATCGAAAACAAATGCGTTATTACGCGATCCGAACCAACGGACCGCCGCCGACAGACCACAAACAGGTGTAAAAACATGAGAGACAAAAGACATTCAAAAACAGAGACCCACAACCTCGAAAGCGATCAAAGCGCGTTTCAATTATTTGGATTATGGAACTTGAATCTTCCAAAAGTAAAATACAATAACCTGACCGAAGCAAACGCGCGTTTGTTAGTTTACTTTTTTCGTAAGAAAAAACAAGTAAGGGATCTGCTCCTTTCCCCTTCTCTGAAATCTAACCCCTATTCCCTGACCACTAAGATCGTGAGTTTGGTAACGATCATCGCGTTTCATATATCCTTTGTCATACCGTTTGCGCTTTTTAGTCTTTTGTCTTCCGAATTCAGTCCTTTGAACGCGCAAAGCGTACCCACGTTAGGAAGTACCAAACAATTCGCTAACGACGAACTCAAACCCTACGTGGACGCAGCCAAAGCGGGAGCAACAGACTCGGGAAGTTTTCTGAATACGGTGACAGGCGGAGAACAAGTGTTGGAAGCCGCCTGGGAAACGGAAGTGAACGCGGAAATAGAATCGATCGTCGGAGGAGTAAATAACTCAGACGCGGTGAATAACGTGAATGTCTACAAAGATGCGGTGAGGGCTCAACTGGAATTGCAAAAACAACAGGCCAAAAGCCAATGGGTGGCGGACGCGGCGCAATACATCCAAGCGGAACTGCAAGTATTTTTAGCGACACTTTCCCAAAACACAGGAAGCAACGTAACATCGACGAACACGAATTCGGTGCAAACGATCAACCCGACTGTGCAAGCAGCGACCACAACGCCGGTTACACAAAATACAAACCCGGCACAAGCGGCACAAAGCTATTACCAAGGAGTTCAAGTTTGGGATACGAAATGGCAGGATCTGTTAAGCAAACAAAACACTTGGGAACAGAATTCCTTGAACGCGATCCAGAACGGAATCTTACAATGGAATCAATCGATTACAGGACTTGAGAATGACAAACTAACGTATCTGAATGGAATCGAACAAACCAAGGCGCAATGGCTGGCGAACAAACAAATCATCACCAACGCACAGAATCAAATGAGAGGCGCGCTGCAAAGTACGATTACGAATATCCGCTCTCAAGAAAATCAATTGAAAGCAAACGCATCCGGCGATGCGAGCTTGACATCTGTGTTTGGAGACATGGATGAATTGTTAGACGACTTGCAAGACGCATTGAATACAAACGCATCTTTGGGAACGTTAGCGCAAACATTGGGAAGCTTTTTCCAAAGTCAGATCGCAAGCGCAACCGCAAAAGCGGACTACTGGAACATTACAAAATGGCAAGAGACGTATGCGACGCAGACGGTTGCGTATTCTCAGATAGTTGGGAGTGCAAGCTTGAGTTGCAGCCATTCCGGAAGCGGATCCAATTGGTGTAACACTCTGGCGTCGGGAACTCAAACAGTGACGTATTCGTCCAATGGAAACGTTTACGGATGGGCAGCGACGAGCGGAGGATTTCAAAACGGAGTGTTGGTAAGTAATCCTGCGGTTTCCAATAACACGAGTGCGAGTAATAGCGACGGACACTATGTAATAGAATGTAACGGATGGGCAACCCCTTTTGGTTGTACCGGCGGAGAAGGTTATACGAGCGACGGAGAGTATTGCGGGGATGCGCCATGGAATTGCGGATACAATAAAAGATGGGAAACGGATAACACCTACTCTCTATCCGTAAACGAATCGTTTAATCAACAACAGATTGCAAAGAATAACAATGTACGAAACGCAATATTCGGAAGTTACAATACGGCATTTGGACAATCCTCCCAAGCGGGGAATGCTGTTTCAAATTCAAGCGTCGCATTGGAAACCAAAGTATATCTGGGAGGAACGGAGTTAAATTCTTCGAACTGGTATGGTTTGCTGGGACTGAACAATCAGGTTCAAATTCAATCGAAATACAAATACATAGACAGCGCAATGCAGGCGAATCAAAACTTCTGGTCCGGATTGGCAGGACAATTTAGTAGTATCGCATCTACGTTCTTGTCACTTGTGAATCCATTGAAAGACTGGGAAGAAAGATCAGCCGATTACGAAGAAGAATACCAAGCCAAACTGGCGGAACTGGAACAAACCAAACAAAGTACAATTGCCAACTACGACAGCCAAATAGCAGCGATGAAAGCGGCACGAGGAGCCTGGGTAACCGAAGTCTACGGATACCAAATGGCAGGAATAGCAGGAAGCGCGGATAACGCGAATAGCCAATACAGAACCGGACAAGAAAACTGGGACAATACAATTTCAGTATTTCAACAAGCGGAACTGAATTGGTATCTTTCCGCTAAAGATACGTTACAACAAGCGGTAATAGCACCTAACGGAGAAACCGAGTACCAAACAAACGCAATTCCGCAAGCAAACCAAATCCAAAACCAGATTACAAACTCAGAAACGAATACGACACAGCTTTACAACGCAGCGACAGGATTGTATCAAACATATCAATATTCAGCCGCGGGAAACGTAATGCAGCAAGCGTTGACCAACCAACAAAATCAAACGAGTTGGAATCAGCAAGGAGCCGCGTTGTCTCAAACGATCGCGGATTCTTTCGGAAGAAGTGAGGCCTACAAAACAGCGGAGCTAGGCGCAAGTAATCGAATCAATGCACTTGCCCAGACGATCTATGGAAACGGAGCCTACATCGTAGACAATACGGAGTTGCAATCGTTACAGAATCAGATAACAACGAACGGACAAAACCAAAGCTTTTGGCAAAATGAAATCAATGGAACGAATGGAGGATTTAACTTCAACGGTCGCAACAACACAAGCCAAACCAAAGAAGCCCTGTATGGGGACATGATAGCAGACATTGCAGTCGCAACAACGTTACAAGCGGAAGTAGTCGATGAAGAGATCACATATTTAAAAACAGCAAACGAATTTTTTGAGAAATCCGAAAGATATCAAGAGTTAGCGGAGAAGGCCAAGAGTGAAGCGAAGTTCGACGAAGCCGCGCTTTACACTGGTTACGCTGTGAGAGAAAAGAACAACGCAGTAGGATTCTTGAAAAAGAAATACTACAACTTGGGAGAAGAGATCACGAGTGAAGTGGATAACCGGGGGCTTACCTTTACGAAAAATTCTTTCTTGAGTTACAGAGATAATTTAATCAACAAAAACTTTCAGAATACGACGCAAATAGGCAAACAGATTCAAGAAGGAAAAAATCAAGTCGCGGGGATTATCGCGGAAGGAGAAAGCTACAATCAAATCCAAGGAATGATTCAGACTGCTGCAAACTTAAACAAACAAGGAGAAGAGAACAAAGAACGAGTGGAGAGACTCTTGGCGCAATCGAAAGAGCTAGCAGAGAAAAACATCGGTGAAGGACTGTTAGACGGATTGCAAGAAATGATTGCAAGCATCCAAAGTAGTTTACCGCAAGAGATATCGAACAACGGAGTCGCTCAATATATCCAAGCACAAGAGAAAGAACTTGCAGAGAAACAAGAGAAAGTGAATGAATTACTTTCTCATATGAATTCGCTTGTAACGAATCAGAACGATCTTTCCAATTTGCAAACATTGTTACAAGGAAGCAGCCAAGCGATCAACGTGGCGGCAAACAGTGCAGTGTCAAAATACTTAGACGACTACGCGAAGAAACTCCAAAAAGACAACGAAGAAAGAAGTTCGAATCTACAGAAAACACTTTTAGAAGCCTTAAGCAACGGAGACCAATACAAGTATCTCCGAGAAGCGGGATACGGATTTAGAACGGACGGAGAAGGAATTTCCGCCTACAGACAGATCTACAGCGGAGAAATCGAAATCGACGGAAGTGCGATGAAGAGCACGAGTTATTCTCCCGATTTAGAATATCAATATATACGAATTGAGACGAAGTTTAATCCCGGAAACTTGAGCGTGGATATGATGAATCCGAATTCCACAAGATTTAACGCGGAAATGGCGATTGGGATTAAAAATTACATCGACAACCTTCAAAAGAACGTGGAACAAATGTTCGCACAATTTAGCGACAAGACAAACGAGATCAAAGAAGAATACGCACAAAATCAAGAGATCCAAGATTACAAGAAGGAACTCTACCAAGAGAGTAAGACGAACATATTAGCATCCTTTCAAGCGTTGCCTGAAGATTTGAAAGGCATGTTTGAAGGAGAAATGGGAGGATTAAAGGGCTACCACGAACAAGGATCCAAATACAACTTTAATCAAGGAAGTTTCAAAGACGAAAGCGGAGAGATGAAGAAGATCGGAAAGTCGATGTACGAGGGAGCGAACATCGACGACACAGTGTTCGAAGGAAGTAGAGAACTGAAAGGCTCTGTGAGTGTCAAAGGAATACCGGTAGAAGTCAGCTACGGAATGCAGTATTTGATTGTCACATCCGGATTTAATATCTCGAACTTAGGCTACAACTTCAACTTGAAGTTAGTGGGAAATCAAAACGCAGAGAGTCAGTTAGCAACTGTAAACCAGAAGTATGAAATCTACAAAGAAGACATACAAGCTCGAATCGAGAAACAGGCAAAGGCGAATGACGCGGAAAAGGAAAGCAAGGGATTTATCTTCACAATCTTGAATGGGATGAACGGCGGAAGCGGAAGCATGGGCCAGAGATTTACGCAAGCAGTGAAGTCGGAAGTGCAAAGTCGCGTAACGGGTGCGGTAGCGGAAGCGACGGGCTTACCGGCAAGCCTTGTAGGAGCGTTAGTCGGTGGTTCGAGCATGAAAGACGCGGTGAAGGCGTATGTGAAAGACGAAACGGTAAACGCAATTTCGAAAGCGACCGGGATTCCCGCTTGGATGATCTCGAATCAAATGGAGAAGATGAATAAACCAAAGGAACAATGGTATCAAAGCCAAGAGTTCCAGATGGTAACAACAGTCGTAGCTGTAGCAGCCGCGCCCTTCACTGGTGGAGCAAGTCTAATGGTCGCGATGGCCGTGGGCGCCGGAATCGGAGCTGCAACGGGAGCGGCGAGCGGAGGACTAAAGGGGGCGCTCGTTGGTGCTGTCGGAGGAGCTGCAGGAGCCGCGGTGAAAAGTTTTACGGGAGGAGCGGTTAACGTAGGGCTTAGCTACTCGGCAGAGAACGGATTTGGAGCATCAGTTGGAGTTGGATACGGACCTGCGACAGTGAGCGTTGGAATCTCCGAAAGAGGCGGAACATCGGTAGACATCGGACTTAACAAAGCGGGCTTCAACGCGGGACTGAGTTACAACTCCAAAACAGGAAGCGTGAGTGGAAGCGCTGGATTTACTTCTCAAAGTAGCGGAACCGGATTTGCTTTGAGTTACAGTGAGGGAGACGGATTCGGTGCGAGCTTGAGTAAAAGTTTCAGCAACGGATTGAATGGGGGCTTAAGTTGGAGTGAGAAAGGCGGCGTGGGAGGAAACATCGGATACGAAGCACCGGGAGACAAGAACCAACCGAAGAATTCTCTCGCAAACCAAATGAAGGGAGCTGGTGGTACTGTAAACTTTTCTGAAAGAGATGGTTTGTCCGCTGCACTTAACGCATCGGGAGGAGTCAACGCGGGGAACTGGAGTCAATCGGGTGGTTTTCAAGCAAACACAAACTTTTTGGCAGACAAATGGAAGGCGGATTTTGTTTCGGGGAAAGCGAAGGAAGACGCGGATGCGCAAGAGGCGGAACGTGCGAAGGATGCGCAAAAAGAGGCGGCCGCTCGCGCCGGTGCGGATGCAATCGCGGGATTTGGTACTTCAAGAAGAGAAGGAGAAGACGCACATGGGGCTCCTGAAGACAATAGTCCTGTAAAATCTCGGGAAATATCTGGTTCAGTAGGCCCTGACGGAAAACCGATTAATTCGAAAATCCCCGGAGTTCAAGCAGACGGTTCTATCAGTGTAGTTGGAAGTAAAACTCCAACGCTCGGAGAGAAAGCCTCTTCTTTATTTGATTCGGTTGTAGGTGGAGCGAAAGGACTTTGGGACAAAGCGTTTGGCCGCACTCCTAACGGAGTTTACAATTCAGCAGGGATTGAAGCCGGAAAAGACAAGGTTTTAAACAGCAAGGCGGCTTATGATCCGGGATATGAGCAGAAAGGTGCAAACTGGACTCCGGGTAAATTAGCAAATGGAGAGAAATACAGTAATATCTCATATACGGAAACCAAAGATGCAAACGGTAATTCAGTTTATCAAAAAGTATATCGGAACTACCATGCAGATGGAACTTATACCGTTGCGGGAACGGAATCGAGTAGCAAAGCCGCGTTTGATTCGGCCAAAGGGAATAGTGATTATCGTAGATTTACGAGTTGTAATATGGTGAATCATGAAATATCCCAGTCTTTCGGAGCGGTAAGTCCGTTTATGCCAGAGAAAGCGGGAACCCAATATTACGCCGGTCAAATTTATACCAACTTGCAAAATGGGAAATACAACACGGATACGCATCAGTATCGTGCGGTAGGTTTTCAAGATGCGGAAAAGAATGCGAGTCGGGGCGGTTTGTCAATTGCGGTAACGAATACGCATATCGTAACATTGACTGGTGGTTACAAGGGCACTCAAGGCAAGGCTTCTGATTTAAATATCTTTCAAGGTGGTGCGTCCGGGGTTGGACAAAAGACAATATTTGGAGGATTTGGAAAGTCTGAAACAAGATACCCCGGATATTATAGCAATGGAAAGGAGTTACAATACTACGTATGGGAAAAGAAATGAGAATATTAGCTTTTAGTTTATTACTTTGTCTTTGTTCGTGTGAAAAAGGAACGGAAGCAGTGAAAAAAGACTTAACCGGTTCAAAGAGAATTACGTTATTAGAATATCAAAAGTTCGATCAAAAGAAGCGAGTTGAGATTTTTAATCAGCTTGAAATGTCGAATCGATTTGAACTTTTGAAAACGATCCTTGTGAATGGTGGACATGGATGCGTGATTGGTCCGGATGGTGAGGCTGACTTTAAGACTGATGGTAAGTTATATATCAATATACCAGAAGGAAGATATTTGAATCGCTGGAAGATTGATTCGAAAGGTCTTACGGTTTACAATGATAACGCTAAAGAGCTAAAAAGATTAGAGGAATATTTAGGTAAAACCCAAACAACTTACAATAAGGCTTATTGGGAAGAATTTTCAGGAAGCGGCAATCGTTATTCTCTCATTCTGGATTCTGAAGAGGCTGCGAAAGATGGAGACGCGAGTTACAATATGCTCGGTTGCAATCCTTGATGTATTACGTATGGGAACAAAAATAACATTAATCGTATTGAGTTTGTTAGTCGGCCTATCCTCATGTGAGAAGGAAACGGAAGCAGTGAAAAAAGATTTAACAAGTTCTAAGAAAATTACATTAGAAGAATACAGAAAACTTTCTGGAAAGGAACGAATGTATGTGTTCAACGAGCTTGAAATGTCAAATCGATTTGAATTACTCAAAACGATTCTTGCAAATAGCTCTGGTTGTTCAATAGGTCCGGGTAGTGCTACTATTAGATTTAAGTCTGACGGTACGCTATATATTGATTTGCATGAAAATAGTTTTCCGAGTCGGTGGAAAATAGATTCAAAAGGTTTAACAATCTATAATGTTAATCAACTTGAAAGTTTGGAAGACTATTTAGGTAAAAAGCAGACAATTTATAACGTTGTTTATTGGGCGATTAGTGGAAATTATTCTTTAAATCTAGAATCCGATAGACCAGTAGAAGAAGATGCTCTTTATAGCTCGCTCGGTTGCGATCCTTGACAGTATTACGTAAAGAAGTGATTTGAGAGTTTCGGAATATACTAATTTATTGAACAAATTAAAACTAAAGAGTAAGAGAGTGAGTTTCCCAACTGGGGAAAGGGAATGGAAACAAAGAAAAGAACAAAAGGATACGCATTAGGGGAAGCTGTGAGAGACAAGAAGACGGGCCAAAAGATGTATGTGGAAGTAACTTGGACCCCGGAAGTACGTTGCGTTTACTTTGACGCAGAGAAGGAAAGCCTTGTGAAGGTAGAGAAGTATCCGGAAGATTTGGAGCGGATCAAGGGATTGCTGCCATATCTTCCGAAGTAAAACGCTGACAGAAAGAAATCGTCACATATCGAGAAAAACAAAAAAGCTCCCTTCGTATTAAAGACAAAGCGAAAGGGAGTGTAAGGAATGTCTAGAAGAATCGGAACCCAGGGAGTGAGTTTCCCAGCTGGGGGAAGAAATGGAAAACAAAGACAAACAAATATATGTATTAGGCGAAGCGGTAAGAGACAAGAGAACTGGCCAGAAGATGTATGTGGACGCGACTTGGAGCCCTGAAATCAAATGCGTATATTACAATACATCGATGGACTCACTTGTCAAAGTAGAAGTGCCGTATGAGGACTTGGAGAAGGTAATAAATTTAGATTTCAAAGCGAAGCCTGAGTAAGACGCCGATCCGGAATTCAAAACGAATTCTGAGACGAAATTTCTTGGATCGTTTTTTCTAAATCGTTGTCTTTAAAAAATAGATTAGAAATCGTGAGCACATTCAACCAAAATCCAACAACTTGGCCGGTGGAGACGCCGGTTTTTTTTGTATTAGGATTGTTCCTTGTGCTTAGGTATCTGATTGTGAGAAAGAAAATGAATAAGATTACATTGTGAGTGACGAGCGCTCGGAACCGACATGAATTTGAAAAATTACTGAAATCCGTTATTTATTTCCCTAAAACCTGTTCCATACGTCCTTTTTTGATGAAGGCGTCTATGAGAGATTTGATTACTTCTCTGTCTTTGTCGTTCATTTGATCTACGATTTCAAATTCTTTGAGTAAAGCCTGATCTCTAATTTTAGAGGTAGGATTTGCGTTACCTTCTCCTAAAAGCAAATAGTCGGTTGAGACTTCAAATACTTTAGCCATCTTAATAACGGTTTCTGAATTTGGCATAGTAGACCCATTTTCGTATTTTCCGATATGTCGCCCATGAACGCCGATCTTGGAGGCGAATTCGTCTTGAGACCAACCTTTTTCTTTTCTTAATTTTTTAACCTTATCACCAAAAGACGACATGACTCAATCCTTATATCCCGAGCGTAGAAGCTGTATATATTTGAAAAAATATAGAGTGATCCTTGAAAAAGAAGAAAAAAACGAGTAAAAAGGGAATTTTTCTCTTGTCCTGTACAGTCTTTAGATTGATATATCGATTCAATTGATTGAGTTTATATACGCTCTGTAACTCAATCTTTATACTACATTCTCCCCCAAGGAGGCTTCCCCGATGCCTTTTATTTCAAAAGAAGAGATTACCCGCCTGAAAGAAGAAACGGACTTAGTGGGGCTCATCCGTGGTTACTATGGAATCGAGCTAAAAAACCACGGAAGAAACTTTCTTGGCCGCTGCCCGTTCCACGCAGACAAAACGCCTTCGTTTGTCGTAACGCCGGTAAAGAACTTGTGGCACTGTATGGGGGCTTGCAAGACAGGCGGGAGCGTAATCGACTTTGTGATGAAGCGTGAAGGCTTGGGCTTTAACGAAGCGGTGGAGGAATTACAGAAGTTGGCACAGAGATTAGAAATGCAAGGCCCTGTAAAAGTGTTCACACCGAAGAGGTTGGAAAAAAGCCCGGGGAGAAAGATCCCGACGACGCAAAGCCTGAACGCCAAAGACAGGGATTTTATCTTTAGCGTAATTGAATATTATCAAACTAACTTGAGACAAAATAGTGGCGCACTTACGTATTTGCAAACAAGAGGACTGGGGAGCGAAGAATCGCTTCGCAAACACAAGATCGGCTACAGTGACGGGAATTTAAACCAGGCACTTCCTTCAAGACAAAGTTTAGAGGGCCAGAGGACACGAGGGATCTTGAAGGATTTTGGCATATTTGGAGAGAACGGTCATGAACATTTCAAAGCAAGGTTGGTATTTCCGATATTCACGCAAGAGGGAGATCTGTGTGGAATGTATGGTAGAAGAATCATACCGAGCAAGAACGGCGCCCCGGATCATTTGTATTTGCCTGGCAAACATTTAGGGATCTGGAACGAAGCAGACGGCTTTGAAAAGAATGACTTAGTACTTTGTGAATCTATCCTTGATGCGCTGACATATTGGGAGAATGGGGTCAGGAACGTAACTTGTAGCTATGGCACGGAAGGATATACGGAGGAGCTTCACCAAAGGATCGTAGAGAAAGGGATCAAAAGAGTATATATCGCGTATGACGGTGATGCGGCGGGAGACAATGGAACGAAGTCGGTGAATCTCCGATTAAAACAAGAAAGGGTCACTGTATATCGATTGAACTTACCATTTGGAATGGACATAAACGAAATCGCATTGAGAAGCGAAGACAAACAAGACGCACTCCTGCGACTGATTGAAGAAAGTCAGGTGTATGTGGAAGGTAACGAAACCGAGACACAAAATCCCAAGAAAGAGACAACGATTGCCGAAAAAGAAAGCGCACTGATAACTTCGGAGGAGCTTAGACTTTTATCCGTAACAGTGGAGCAACCGGAAGCTAAAGTTGGCAAGGAAGAAGTGGAAGTAAAATTTCCGGAAAGGACATATTTAGCAAAGGGCCTTTTTCGCAATACATTAGAGACATTGAAAGTAGCCTTGAAGGTAAACCAAGGGGAAAGATACCACGTAGATAACGTGGACCTACTCAGTTACAAAGCAAGGACTTCGTATATCGCCACAGCCTCGCATGAACTGAAAGAAAAAGAGGAAACGATCAAGAAAGAGTTGGGAAGGCTCATCAATATCTTGGAAGACGCGTTAAACGAAAGAGAGAAGGAAAGAAACGTAAAGACTGAGGTGGAACTCACTCCGGAAGAAAGGGCGCAAGCGTTGCGATATTTGGAGGCCCCGGAATTAGTTACCAATATACTCCTGGACTTTGAGAAGTGCGGCCTTGTGGGAGAAAGAGTCAATTCACTTGTGGGGTATCTTGCGAGCATTACAAGAAGAACGGAGAACCCACTTGCAATCATCATTCAAAGCTCCTCAAGTGCGGGGAAGTCCACACTGATGGATGCGATCCTCGACTTCGTACCGGAAGAAGAGAAAGAGAAGTATTCGGCGATGACGGGCCAAAGCCTTTTCTATATGTCCTCCAAGAATTTAAAGAACAAAGTTCTCGCTATATCGGAGGAAGAAGGAGCGGAACGGGCCAAGTATGCTTTGAAGATACTCCAAAGCGAAAAGAAAATCAGCATTGCGAGTGCCATGAAAGACCCGGCGACAGGAAGGACGGTAACGGAAGAATACAGCGTGGAAGGCCCGGTTGTCATCTTCCTCACAACTACAAACTTAGAGATTGATGAGGAACTTGAAAACCGGTGTTTGATTCTCACCGTAAACGAAGGAAGGGAACAGACAAGAACGATCCTTGAGATTCAAAGAGAACTGGAGACCTTAGAGGGAATCGTAAAGAAGCGGGACAAAGAGAAGATATACAAACTTCACAAGAATCTACAAAGGATACTTCGCCCTTTAGTTGTCGTGAACCCGTATGCAAAAGAGTTAAAGTTTCCGGATACGAAACTGAGAATGCGCCGGGATCAAAAGAAGTATCTAACGCTCATCAAGTCGATTGCGCTCCTTCACCAATACCAAAGAGAAAAGAAATTCGGAACTGATGAGAACGGAGAGAGTTTTGAATACATCGAGGTGGAAAGAAAAGACATGGAACTTGGAAGTATTCTCGCCTCGAAGATATTAGGAAGGACACTCGAAGAACTCACCCCCCAAACCAAGGAAGTATTGTATTCATTACATACAATGGTCCAAAAAGAAAGTGAGGGACAAACGATTTCGAAAAGTGAAGTGAGATTCACAAGACGAGACGCGCGTGAACGGCTTGGAATGAGCGATACAAGACTTAGAGTTCATTTGAGAAGACTGGAGGAATTGGAATACCTGATCGTACGAAGTGGTCGACAGGGCCAAATAGCGGAATACGAACTCTTGTATGACGGAGAGGGAAAGGAAGGGGAAGAATTCGCCCTTGGGTTATCTTTTCAAACGGAAACGGGCTCTTTACACACTTGGAAAGAGATATTAGGGCTTGCCAAAAAAGAAGAGAGGTTAGAAAGTGTATGAGTAAAAAAGAATATTCAAAACTACTGTTACTTAACGGAAATGAAGTAAAGAGTTTGAAAAAAGCCTTTAAATCAATTGAATGTTCGTTCACTTCGCCCCCCAAAAGTTCAACTTCGCCTAGCAAAAAGGCCACTTCGCTCCCCCTTCGCCTAGGCAAAACTGGGGGGTCGCCTAGGGTCGCCTCCCCCCCGATTCTCGCATTCTGTAGGGGTTTAGATGGGGTTTCCAAGCAAAACACTCGTTTTAGTTCCCCAAAAGGTCTTCTAGGAAGAAAAAAAGGGTTCCCGCTCCTTGCTGCTGGATGGAGGAGGTCATGACTTGGAAAGAGAAGATGGAGAGACTACAGACTTCACCGGTGGGAACGTTTGAGAATTTGTGTTATTACTATTTAGAATGGAATCGCACGGCAAAGGGTCACAGTCCGAGCACACTCAGTGTAACATATTGGGTTCTAATTCATTTTTTCGAATGGTGTAGTTTGCGTGAGATGCGCTATCCAAATCAAGTTACATTAAGTGTGCTTGAGAGATACCGAAACCAGGTAATGGATGTAAAAAGGAAGAGAGACGGAAAAGAGATATCGAGCAATCAAAAACGCTATCGACTTTCTGGAATGAAGGATTATTTCGCGTGGCTGACAAGAAAGCGGGTGTTGGTCGTAAATCCGGCGTTGGATTTAGAAATCCCTAGGTTAGTGAAAAGGAACATACCGTACAACGTATTAAGTGTGGAGGAAGCGGAGAGGATCTTGTCGGTGCCGGATGTAACGGAAGTCTATGGACTCCGTGACAGAACGATGCTTGAGACGATATATTCGACAGGGATTCGTAGAATGGAACTGAGAAATCTTCACGTAAGCGACATTGACTTTGAGATGAAAACGCTCCTTGTTCGGGAAGGTAAAGGAAAGAAAACCAGGTTATTGCCGGTAAGCGACAGGGCTTTGAATTGGATTAGGAAGTATTTAGAGAAGTGTCGTCCACAATTTGTGAGGAGTGATGAAGAGAAACATCTGTTTTTAAACAGATACGGCAAGAAGATGAATCTTAGTGGCATTACACAACTTTTTATTAATTTTCGAGAAATAGCCGGTGTGAAGAAGAGACAAGCGGTTCATATCTTCCGGCATACTACGGCGACGGGGATGCTGGACAACGGGGCGGACATACGACATGTACAAGAAATGCTTGGGCACGCGAATCTCAGCACGACTCAAATCTACACACACGTAGCGATTCGAAAGCTGAAAGAGGTATATGACAAGACGCATCCGTCGATCCATACACCGGATTCGAGTTCACTTGTGGGAGGAGCTGAGACCGGCTCGAAAGACAAAGATTCAAACCAAGAAGAAACGAATACAAGTTAGATCTTAGAGTGTTAGAGATTAGTAAATCGTCTCTTTTAACATTTCAAATCTCTAAACAACCAAACGACGGACCGGCTGAAGTGAGGACTTCTCTCTTTAGCCGTATCTAAAGTTCCAAACAAAAACAAGATTAAAAAAACAAGATGCGACAGAAATGAGTTCTGTCTTCAGTTCTCAGTCATCTGTCCTCTGAACGGAGGCCGAAGGCATGCAAATTATCACGCTTGCGAATTTGAAAGGCGGGGTCGCGAAGACAACGACCGCGATTAATCTATCCATCCAGTTACGGGAGAAGAGAAATAGAGTCCTTTGTATGGACTTGGATTTGAACAACAACCTAACTGACTTTTTTCTACGTGGAGTGAGAGAGGAGGAATTGGAGGAAAGGAACATATATCACGCGCTACTCGAACAAAAAGAAATCGAGGCTTGTATATATGAGACCCGATTTCCGGGGATTGAAGTACTACCGGCTACACTTTCGTTGGGGAAGATAACGGAGGAATTAGGAAGCGACCCGAGAGTATTGGGAACGTTTGTGGAGAAGTTAAAGAAACTTGAATATGATTTTGTAATCATCGATACGCCGGTGTATTTGAGTTTGGAGCTGAGATTTGCGCTTTGGATAGCGGATATGGTATTGTATCCGGTGAGGCCTTCCCGGTGGAACTTTCAAGGAACCAAGACATTACTTGGGGAAATAGAAAGTATATACGAAGAGTATCGGGAAGCGGAAGGAAAAAGCAAGGGAGTAAAGACCTTACTTGTCCCCTCGATTGTGAGTAAGGGAAAGAAGGAAACGGAGAGAATTTTGACCTTGAGAAAGAAATACGAAGTGTCGAAGACGGTTGTTTGGAAGTTGTCTGCAATTGAAGCGGCCACAGAGACGGGGAAAGCGTTAAAAGAGAATACGAAAGGATACGAGTTATTTGAGGAGTTAACGAACGAAGTATTAAGAAACTTAAAAGGGGGTAAAAGATGAAAGCGGAAGAGAAAGCAAAAGGAACAAAGAAAGAGACCTCCTCCAAAGTTTCCTTAGAAGAGAAAGCCAAAGAGTGGATGGAAACACAAGAGTCCACTCCCCGGCCCGGCTCAACATTTGGGAAACAGTATATACCGAAGGGGATTACTCTCAATCCGATCGTGAAGATGGTGAAGCCTGAGAGTTTGAAGCCAAATCCGAGAAACGACTTTGACCACTTAAGTGAAGAAGAATATGCAAATCTCAAAGAGAACATTGCACTAAACGGAATCTTGGATGCGTTAACCGCAAGAAAGGACGGGACACTTGTCACGGGAGAGAACCGATACCGGATAGCTTTAGAGTTAAAGGAACACGAAGACGAGAACGTGCGGCGTCGAATCGAGAGTATTCCAGTCCGTTATTATATGAACGAGTTAACGCTGGAAGAGGAATACGATATACTCGAAGGCGACAATTTATTTCGAAGACATTTAACCAGTGAACAAAGAAAGGAGCGGCTAAAGAGAAGAATCCTTCGCAAATACAAGGATGAACTTGTCCATGACAATCGAGGCGGAAACAGAAAGAGTGAGTCGTCTAAGAACCCGAGTAACGATTTAGAGGAAGAGAAAACAAAAGATCATCCTCTTACTTTGATCGGAAATTCTGAAAAACAAACGGATGGAATATCCGGAAGTGAGCTTGGGCTATTCTTCGGTGAAGTTGGCACCTTAGAAGAGCAAGCAAAAGAATCAAAAGTTCACCCCGAACTTTTGATCGGTAATTCCGGAAAGGATTTGGGAAAGAAGGGATCTTCTCTTACTGGAAACGGTTCTGGAAAATCAAACTATGAGGGTCATAGTTTGATCGAGAAGCCTAAAAAAGAGTTAGCTAAAAAGATATCGGAAGAAGAGAGAATTCCACTTGGAACCGCAAGGAATTACGTTTCCGAACTTAAAAAAGAACTAAAGGCCAAAGATCCGAAGCAAACCGCCAAGAAAGAGAAACCGGCCAAGAAAGAGGAAGGCAAAAAGAGTCCGAGACAAATCGCACAATCGAAGGTGAAGGAGTTTCAAAAGAAGTATGGGAAGATGAGCGCATCGGGCAAGAAAATGGAAGTGAGTCGCTTGGTAGGAAGGCTCATACAGCTTCGAAAGAAGAAAGAGAAGTTGGATGCTGAAATAGCGGCTTACCATCAAAGCTATTCGGAGATTGTAGAAAAGCTCACCGCAGTCGGAGAAAAGAAGCGGGTTTGGGAGGTGTCTAAATGAAAAGCAAAAACGAGACAAAACGAGCCTTAAACGGAATTGACCCAAAAGTGGCGGAGAAAGAAGCTTCCCTCCCAAACAGAATGGAATCGTATGGGAAGAGATATGACAAAATGAGTTCGGCAAAGAAGAGAGAGGAAGTAAAAAGTCTATTACAGAAATGGAAAGTATATCGCAAAAAGATTCAAGAGTTGATTCTACAATTAACAAAGACAGCGGAGAAGGAAATCGAGATTGAGAGAAAACTGAGAGTGATCGGAGGAAGGTCGATCCGCTAAGAAAATTGGAAGAAATTGGGCTGAAAAAGTGAGGAAAAAAACAGCTGATTTTATCCCTCAAATTTCCTACATTTTCCTCACTTTGAAAAAAGAACCCGAATACAGTTTTCGAAAGAAGAAGGTTTTCGTATTAAAGGATGCAGAAGGAAGCTTCGCTTGGCAGATATGAGAAGGGAAAAAAGGATTGGACGAAAGCAATGAAACCAAGCAGAATACGAGACATGGATCAAGACAGACTTTTAGAAAGAATCACATACAATCCGGAAATATTCGGAGGCAAGCCGATCCTTCGAGGACGTCGTTTGGCGGTGGAACATATACTTGGAATGCTTGCGGCTGGAGATACGGCGGAAACGATATTAGAGGGGTATCCGTGGTTGGAATCGGACGACATCCAAGCATGTCTTGTATATGCGTATCGAATGATCGGACATGAAAGAATCGAGAACATACCGAAAGAAACGAGCCAGGTTGCGTGAAAGTATTTTTGGATACTTGCGTATGGGGAGGGGTTGCGAAGGAATTTAAGACTTTGGGAATCGATACGGTTTGGTCGGGAAATTTTACCAAAGACCCCGGAGATGAAGAAATTCTGAGAATAGCATATTCTGAAAAGAGAATATTAGTAACGTTAGACAAGGATTTTGGTGAACTTGCGGTATTTCGAAAACTTCCCCATTGTGGAATTATTCGTTTAGTCAATCTGTCGAGTAGGGAACAGACGAGAGTAAGTCTGTATGTATTGAAATTACACGAAAAGGAACTATTATCGGGATCAATCATTACAGCATCAGCGAACAAACTCAGACTTCGTTTACCGGACGAATGAGATTTGCTTCGAATGTTTTTGAAGAAGCTTAGAATTGGCAAAGTTAATTTTTCAAGATACGATATTCTTTCCTTAACAAGGATGTAGAAGAAAACTTCCCTCTTTAGCCGTGATTCTTGGCATATCCAAATCGCGAAGAGATATCGGAGTTCAAGGGGAAGAGGAAACGAAAGCCCCGTATTCAAGCCCGTGTTCAAGAGATATCGGCACAAAAATGCACAATAACGGTTTGAAGGATTTCGGTTTAACGAGAAGGATCTTGTTTGTATTTAAAAAACCGGGAAAGAAACCGGGAAAAGAGAGTGATTTAGAACTTTTACCGAAGAAGAAAAAAAGTACGGAAAATGGAACTTGTGCGAGTCCTAAAATGCCTCCTTTCGAAAAAACGAGTTGCCTAAATTTGTGATACCAAAAATAGTTAAACAGCACAATTTCCCTTAACTCGAAAAGGAAAGCAGTAAAAACCAACCCGCCCTAATACATTGCGCTCAAGAACGCGGAGCCTCTAAACTTAAAACCCCGATCTTTGGAATCTTTTCTAAAGACGACTCCAGCGGAAACGCTGGGGCGGAGGGGGATAGTAACTACCCCGGTGCAAATGACATGAGATTTAAAATCAAGACTTAACAATATTGAATGACTTTAGAAGGAAAAGGCTACTTTTCTCTCGTTTTCGAAAGAACTCTCGATGAAACTTAGTTCGTTTAAGGAATTCTTGAGCTTATCTTAGTCTGAAAAAATGTGGAAGGCTTAAAAATGGAATCGCGGATTCGGGAAAACACTAGCATTTACTAACATCTATCAAAATTTCATCGGAAAGGAACCAAGTTTCACGGCTAAAGACGAAAGCGGCCGCTTGATTTTTGTATTATCGCATTTCAAACGGGACTTGTTCGGAACATATGATTTCCCAAAGTGAACTTGTTCGATACTTGTGTGGAACTTGTTCGGAACATATCGTATTTCAAAATGAACTTATTCGGTATCTGTGTGAGACTTGTATGGAATCTAAAGAATGAAAAGGGAGCGAGAACGAACGCGAAACGGCTTTGATTTGCGTTTTATCGCATTTCAAACGGGCTCTGTTCGGGTTCTATTCGAGTCCTGTTCGGGTCTTGTCCGAGCCCTATGAGGCTTTTTAATCCGGCAGAAAGCAAGAATACGGTCTTGAATCGGTGAATCCTTGCAGAATACGAATTGGGACCGGGAAACGAGCAAGACTCTTGCCTGTATTCTTGAAAAACCTGAAGAAATCCGAAGTTTTCCGCAATTCCAAAGTTTGAAAGGTTGAACTTGGAAATTGGATCTCCAATTCTTCCGGAATTTAGAATGAAATCCTAAAAAATATTTCGTTTATTTCCGTTTTTTTCGGAAATCACATGAAGGAATCTGAATATTTCCAAAGTGTTCTTAGGGAAATTTTCTTGTGTATTTTCAAAAACGGTCTAAGGGGATTTTTTTTCGGGGTGAGAATTTGCTAAGGGCTAAAACGCTTTAAAACGGGAAACGCTAAGGGAAAAATGCAACTCCAGCAGTTTCAGGGTTAGGACGCCTTAGAAACGATCGCAGATTCCTTTGGAAGAAGTGAGGCTTACAAAACAGCAGAGCTTGGCGCAAGTAATCGAATCAATGCACTTGCCCAGACGATCTATGGAAACGGAGCCTACATCGTAGACAATACGGAGTTGCAATCGTTACAGAATCAGATAACAACGAACGGACAAAACCAAAGCTTTTGGCAAAATGAAATCAATGGAACGAATGGAGGATTTAACTTCAACGGTCGCAACAACACAAGCCAAACCAAAGAAGCCCTGTATGGGGACATGATAGCAGACATTGCAGTCGCAACAACGTTACAAGCGGAAGTAGTCGATGAAGAGATCACATATTTAAAAACAGCAAACGAATTTTTTGAGAAATCCGAAAGATATCAAGAGTTAGCGGAGAAGGCCAAGAGTGAAGCGAAGTTCGACGAAGCCGCGCTTTACACTGGTTACGCTGTGAGAGAAAAGAACAACGCAGTAGGATTCTTGAAAAAGAAATACTACAACTTGGGAGAAGAGATCACGAGTGAAGTGGATAACCGGGGGCTTACCTTTACGAAAAATTCTTTCTTGAGTTACAGAGATAATTTAATCAACAAAAACTTTCAGAATACGACGCAAATAGGCAAACAGATTCAAGAAGGAAAAAATCAAGTCGCGGGGATTATCGCGGAAGGAGAAAGCTACAATCAAATCCAAGGAATGATTCAGACTGCTGCAAACTTAAACAAACAAGGAGAAGAGAACAAAGAACGAGTGGAGAGACTCTTGGCGCAATCGAAAGAGCTAGCAGAGAAAAACATCGGTGAAGGACTGTTAGACGGATTGCAAGAAATGATTGCAAGCATCCAAAGTAGTTTACCGCAAGAGATATCGAACAACGGAGTCGCTCAATATATCCAAGCACAAGAGAAAGAACTTGCAGAGAAACAAGAGAAAGTGAATGAATTACTTTCTCATATGAATTCGCTTGTAACGAATCAGAACGATCTTTCCAATTTGCAAACATTGTTACAAGGAAGCAGCCAAGCGATCAACGTGGCGGCAAACAGTGCAGTGTCAAAATACTTAGACGACTACGCGAAGAAACTCCAAAAAGACAACGAAGAAAGAAGTTCGAATCTACAGAAAACACTTTTAGAAGCCTTAAGCAACGGAGACCAATACAAGTATCTCCGAGAAGCGGGATACGGATTTAGAACGGACGGAGAAGGAAT
Source organism: Leptospira weilii (assembly GCF_006874765.1). Lineage (NCBI taxonomy): Bacteria > Pseudomonadati > Spirochaetota > Leptospiria > Leptospirales > Leptospiraceae > Leptospira > Leptospira weilii. The sequence continues at coordinate 412,256 of NZ_CP040840.1, read as the reverse complement.
TTCCGCCTACAGACAGATCTACAGCGGAGAAATCGAAATCGACGGAAGTGCGATGAAGAGCACGAGTTATTCTCCCGATTTAGAATATCAATATATACGAATTGAGACGAAGTTTAATCCCGGAAACTTGAGCGTGGATATGATGAATCCGAATTCCACAAGATTTAACGCGGAAATGGCGATTGGGATTAAAAATTACATCGACAACCTTCAAAAGAACGTGGAACAAATGTTCGCACAATTTAGCGACAAGACAAACGAGATCAAAGAAGAATACGCACAAAATCAAGAGATCCAAGATTACAAGAAGGAACTCTACCAAGAGAGTAAGACGAACATATTAGCATCCTTTCAAGCGTTGCCTGAAGATTTGAAAGGCATGTTTGAAGGAGAAATGGGAGGATTAAAGGGCTACCACGAACAAGGATCCAAATACAACTTTAATCAAGGAAGTTTCAAAGACGAAAGCGGAGAGATGAAGAAGATCGGAAAGTCGATGTACGAGGGAGCGAACATCGACGACACAGTGTTCGAAGGAAGTAGAGAACTGAAAGGCTCTGTGAGTGTCAAAGGAATACCGGTAGAAGTCAGCTACGGAATGCAGTATTTGATTGTCACATCCGGATTTAATATCTCGAACTTAGGCTACAACTTCAACTTGAAGTTAGTGGGAAATCAAAACGCAGAGAGTCAGTTAGCAACTGTAAACCAGAAGTATGAAATCTACAAAGAAGACATACAAGCTCGAATCGAGAAACAGGCAAAGGCGAATGACGCGGAAAAGGAAAGCAAGGGATTTATCTTCACAATCTTGAATGGGATGAACGGCGGAAGCGGAAGCATGGGCCAGAGATTTACGCAAGCAGTGAAGTCGGAAGTGCAAAGTCGCGTAACGGGTGCGGTAGCGGAAGCGACGGGCTTACCGGCAAGCCTTGTAGGAGCGTTAGTCGGTGGTTCGAGCATGAAAGACGCGGTGAAGGCGTATGTGAAAGACGAAACGGTAAACGCAATTTCGAAAGCGACCGGGATTCCCGCTTGGATGATCTCGAATCAAATGGAGAAGATGAATAAACCAAAGGAACAATGGTATCAAAGCCAAGAGTTCCAGATGGTAACAACAGTCGTAGCTGTAGCAGCCGCGCCCTTCACTGGTGGAGCAAGTCTAATGGTCGCGATGGCCGTGGGCGCCGGAATCGGAGCTGCAACGGGAGCGGCGAGCGGAGGACTAAAGGGGGCGCTCGTTGGTGCTGTCGGAGGAGCTGCAGGAGCCGCGGTGAAAAGTTTTACGGGAGGAGCGGTTAACGTAGGGCTTAGCTACTCGGCAGAGAACGGATTTGGAGCATCAGTTGGAGTTGGATACGGACCTGCGACAGTGAGCGTTGGAATCTCCGAAAGAGGCGGAACATCGGTAGACATCGGACTTAACAAAGCGGGCTTCAACGCGGGACTGAGTTACAACTCCAAAACAGGAAGCGTGAGTGGAAGCGCTGGATTTACTTCTCAAAGTAGCGGAACCGGATTTGCTTTGAGTTACAGTGAGGGAGACGGATTCGGTGCGAGCTTGAGTAAAAGTTTCAGCAACGGATTGAATGGGGGCTTAAGTTGGAGTGAGAAAGGCGGCGTGGGAGGAAACATCGGATACGAAGCACCGGGAGACAAGAACCAACCGAAGAATTCTCTCGCAAACCAAATGAAGGGAGCTGGTGGTACTGTAAACTTTTCTGAAAGAGATGGTTTGTCCGCTGCACTTAACGCATCGGGAGGAGTCAACGCGGGGAACTGGAGTCAATCGGGTGGTTTTCAAGCAAACACAAACTTTTTGGCAGACAAGTGGAAGGCTGATTTTGTATCGGGCAAAGCAAAAGAAGACGCAGAAGCGCAAGCCAAACAAAGAGAAGCGCAAAACAGAACCGGTGCTGATGTACTTAACGGAGCCGGATACGCAAGCGCGGAAGACAAGTTAAACGCGGCAAGAAAAGAAGCCCTGATCCACGAGATGCAAGACAGCGGACAAGATGCGAGTAAGATCCTGGATATGAGTGATGCCGACATCGCGAAGGAACTCCAGAAACGAGGAAGGAGCGGAGACACAAACGGGAACTTTGGAATCAACGAACAAGGGTCATCGAGAACATCGATACTGGATCATGTATTAGGAAGCGCTAAAGACTTTCTGGTGAACAACTTTACGACGGGCGGAGCAAGCGACCAATACGGATACGTGGGATCGGATGGGAAGTATCATCAGAACGTATGTTTTACGGCGGGAACACTTGTATGGACACAAGAAGGATTGAGAGAGATCGAAGAGATCCAGGTTGGAGAGAAAGTTCTTTCTTGGGATGAAAAGACAAGAGAGATGAGCTACCAACCGGTGATTGAACTGTTTAGAAGAAATACGACGTTACTATTTGATTTGGAGACTGAATACGGAACGGTGATTGAAACGACTTGGAATCACCCTTTTTGGTCGAGAAGGGACGAGATCGTTTTAGCAGATTCTAATGTATCTTCTTCTTACGGAGTTACTGAGACTGCGACCTTGAAACAAACGGAAACTTGGAGAAAGACGAAGGACTTGCGCGTTGGCGACGAGTTACTTTTGACTACAGGAGAATGGATTTGTGTAACTGAAGTCCGTGAATACATTGTTGAGACGACAAAGGTTTACAACATCGAAGTGGATGTGAATCATACGTACTTTGTCGCGGACGGGGTTCTGGTTCACAACTATGAGGGTGGGGCCGTGGGAATGCTCCAAGGTTTGTATGACAAGGCTAAGGGATTGATAACGGGTGGAAGTGAGAAACCCGGAGCGATACCGGTAGCCCTTGGTTCCGGAGGCGGCAAGGCGACGGGTGATATAGTGGAAGACTCGAACGGCAAGTTGTATGAAAAACAAACTAAAAAAGGCAAGACCGAGTGGGTGGAGATCAATCCGGCCACGATGAACCCGGCAAGACACGCGGAAGGCCAAGCGTTAATGGCGCACGGTGCGGCTAACGGAGATTTGGCGGCGTATTCTAAAGGGGTAGCGTTGACGAAAGGATACGGCTGGAACGACAACGGTTTGAATATGGTAGGAATCAGGGTTCCAGTGGATTCTCAGGATGCGAATCATGGCGACTATATGCTCGCGGTTAACAAAGGAAAGTTGGAAGGAGTGTATTTTGCGTCCACACAACCGGGACAAAAAAGCTTTCCGGGAACAGACAAACATCCAAGCAGTGCGGCACTCGGAGGTGTTGGAGAAATTTCGACAGGACATTTCAATATGGTGGGAGTGGACAAAACCGCAGGTGAATGGAAGCACGCGTTTTTAGCGGGAATGGTTGACGGAACGGTGCCTGGAGCGAGAGACGCGAATGCGGATGGAAAACACAGTGCGGCGGAAAGAACGTTTGAATCCTTGAAGAAGATGACCGAGGTCTTTATCCACCAAGGTGGGAATGACGTTGTTAATTTTACACCAGACAAGAAGACCAAAACGATCATAGCCGATTACGTTCCCGGAAAGGTAGATAGTATTTCTCAAGGCTGTCAGGTTCCGATCCGGAGTTACTTTTACAACGCACAAACCGGAAAGAATGAAGTGTTTACTACGTCCAGTCTCAACAAAATGGCGGGTCAACACGGAGCGTTTAACAGTATGGAGACTTTGTTCAAAAACAATCCTAAGTTTGGGTATTCGGTGATCAACGCATCCGATTACAGTGGCGGGCTCATGAACCAGTTGAACGATTTGAGAAAGAATGCAAAAGAAGAATACTTGCAGGCGGAAACTCAGAATTATTTGAAAAATAAGCCAAAATACAAAGATTTTGACGTTCAGTTTAATCGTTGATTTTGGGGATTGCCTTCCTTCTTTTAGAGGGAAGACAATTTGTTTGAGCAAAAAGAGTTAAAAAGGAAGTGTGAATATATGAGAATTTTAATTTTGTTTTTACTTACGTTTGGAATCTTGTTTTCCCAACAGGATTTAGGTGTACAAGAGGACATTGATGAAGGTTACAAAAGGATGTCTGAAGAAAAAAAGAAGGTCGTCATTCCGGAAGTTGTGGGTCTAAAGCCGCAAGATCAAAAGAAGTTGTTTGATCGATCTTCTAAGACGTATGTGGAGTTTCCGATCTTGTCCGGAAACAAACCAAGCATTGTAATCAAAACACCTTGGAATCAACAATACAATGAAAGCTGGAGAATAGTTTTTTGTTCGGATTTGGGAGAGAAGTTTGATTTGAAATACGCTCGGATCAAAAAGATGAAAACGATCGTAAGAGCAATTTTCAAAAATGGAAAAAGCGAGGTTATGAACGAAGATGATAGGAAGGAATACAACTCAGACGGATATGATCCTATCCCAATTTCAGCAATCAACGAAATGGCGTTTGAAGGTGGTTCCGGGCCGTATGGCAACTTTGTAAAACACTTCTTGATCGAGATATATATTGAAGACGCGTTCCGCAAAGAAACGGGAAAGCTTTGTGTATCTGAGATATTGCCGTTTTCAGACAGATGATGATTCACAAAAGAATCACCTGAGTCCATTTTCAAACGGAATCAAATAACATGCTAAAACGAGAATATACAAACTCCCTTGTGTTCCGGCCAAGGGAATTTGCCAAGTGGGACCAAAAAATGGATTTGATAATTGTGTAAACGAAGCCGGATATTCGGCAAGAAAGGAAACTTGAATGAAGAAGATAGTTGTATTGTTCCTGTTAGTATTGTTACAAAATTGCGCGACGACATTGCTAAAGAATGCGGCACCTGTAACGACGCCTACCAAGTGGTTGTTTGAGATTTCGGAAGTATATTCATCATCTCAATATGTGTTAGATCGTCGTCGTTACTCTCCTAAAGACGACAATGAAAGGATGGTGGTAGTAGAAGTAAAGGCAACGAATAGGGATTTAGTAAAGAAAGCGATAAATTTTAACGCAAGTATATTGGTTACAGGGAAAATGATTCGTAAAGCGGCGGTCGTAGCTAAAACAGAGAATATGATTTTCGTAGTTAGAGATCTTGGTATTGCCGAGGTTGAACCAAATCAATCGATTGAGAGAGATATGGTTTTCGTATTTCCTGAGAAAATGAAACCTGAAAAGATATTTATTCAGAATGTTGGAGAGATTAATCTCCTAGAACAACTGAATCCACAACCAAGGTAGAAAGTTGCAATACCTTTGATGTATTACAAAAGAATAATTCATACCAAGCGAACGAACTAAGGAAAAAAAAGAATGTCGGAACTACAAATACAGATGAGTTTTAGAACTTGGATCTTGTTTTTCGTAGGCAATCCTTTTACACCCGAAAGAGTAATCGAGAAATTGCAAACGATGGAAGACGTTGAACATGCGAAAAAGATCTGGAAGAAACTGAAACGAGACAGAGTATTAGGCGACGACTTTAAGGGACTCAAATTAAACCTAAAGAAAAATAAAGAGTGAAAGAGTGGGTTTTCGAAAACAAAAGAGCAATGCCGGCGGCAATTGGAAACAAGATGCTGATTCAAGGAATGATCATATATCGAAAAACAAATAAAGCTTCCTTCTTTCAATAGATCGAAAGGGAGCGAGTAAGGAAAGAGAAGAGAAATCGGAACCCATTAGAGTACAAAAAAATTGGGGGAAGAGATGGAAGAGGAAAAGAGAAGTAGTAAAGGATATGTGTTGGGGGAAGCGGTAAGAAACAAGAGAACGGGCCAAAAGATGTATGTGGACGCGATTTGGAGCCCTGAAATCAAATGCGTATATTACGATCCCGTGGAGGACAAACTTGTAAAATTGGAAGTTCCGTTTGAGGACTTGGAGAAGTTTAAAGAAGAAAATTGGAAGCGAAACGTTGAGAAGTTCGGAGAATGTTGAAATGCAGAAGAACAATGGAAAGCCGACACCGCCGTTTCAGACTAAAACTCCTTCGACTTAAGAGGTTTTAGACCTTGAAAGTATATTAGAAATCATGAGTGTATCTAAAGATCAAACTTGCCCGGTGTAATAGCCGGGTTTTTTTGTATTAGTGTGCGATATCAAAAAATATATATTAGAGAAACAGAACGAAAACGGAATGGGGAATACCAAAGCAAAGACGGAGAAAAAGATGGAAGCGGAATTAGAAGAGGAAATAGCAAGAGAACAGGAAATCTTAACCAAGTGTAAAAGAAGACTGGAAGAACCGGACTTGTCGGAAGAAGACATGAAGGAAGTCTTGGAAACCATCCTAGAGAACGAGTTTCATGAATTAGAGGGAAAACTTGGACGTGTGAGTGGCCGCTACAAGGGAAGCGAAGTCTACGGATATATCGAGATCGTACGAGCGTATTTGAAGCAAGAAGCGAATACGTTGGTAAACGGATTTCAAATAACGGATGCGGGCGCGTTGTATTTTTTGATGAGAAATTTGCAATGGTGTTTGAATGAATTTCCGGACGTATCGTTATTACTTTGTGCGTTAAAATATCATGCAAGGAATCAAGAACCGATTGAGGACAAGAAACGGCGAAAAGAATACATCCGCTTGTATCGGTATACGATCCACCGAACGATCGGGATTTTGATCGATATCAGTGAAGCTTTGGAAGTTAGGGACTTCGTAAAGGATGAAGACTTAGAGAAGCTGATGATATATTGGCGATATGAGATATTAGAGCAGTTCTCTAAAATATATGCAACCCGCAAAGAAAGTCCGTATTACAAGAAACTCGGATGGTTTAAGAGATGGGCGTTAGGCGGGTATGTGACTCGTGCGAGAGATACATTGTATATGTATTCTTCCAAAAAAGGGGAGTTGGAAAAAAGTAAGAGCGCGAATGAAAAACAGGGTGGAAGTAACAAAAAGAGAAAACGAAGGAGATAGAGGGTATTTCAAAGAGGAATGTTTATTTCTTTCAAAAGTTCTTCGATTTCGGCGTTGGAGACGTTTTCTTGTTCGGCCTTGTCGTAGATGAGCATTAGAAAGACGATAGTGTCTTTCACGAGAAAGTGAGTGATGACTCTTGCGCCGCCTGATTTTCCTTTACCTTTTGAGGCAATGGAGAGGCGGATCTTGTAACAGTCTAAAGCGATTTTGGTTCCTTGAGTCGGATTTGTTTTCAGAGACTCGATGAGTCCGGCGATTTCTTTTTTGAGAGAAGGAAACTTTTTAATGAGCCTTTTCGCTTGCCTGTCGAATTTAGGCAGAGTAAAAACTTTAAAGTTCATCGAGTAAATCTTGAGCGGGCCTTGCTTTTAGTTTACCGGCTTTTACAAGTTTCATTTCTTCGACTGCTTCTTTAACGTCTTCAATGAATTTAGCTTTGGGAGAAGTGAGAGTTTTTGTCTTCACAAAAGAAAGCCCCTTTAGGATTTCCAGGAGTGAATGGGCTTTGTCGTCTTTAATATCGAGTAGGACTTTCATGGGTTTAGTTATTGATATTTTCGATCTGTTAGAAGGATTTTTGAAATCTATTTAATCTGAAGTTCTTGTAATATTCCTATCATCTTTTTCTTGGAAAGTAAAGAGTCCAGAAAAAGAGTAACAGCTTTTTTTTCTTCTGTATCTAAGGAATTGAGTAATCGAATTTTTTCAGCAAACGATTGATCTTCGATTCGAATATCTTTAGAAGATTCAGCCGATCCATTCACTAAAATATCAAGAGAACATTCTAAGGCTTCTGCTAGAAGGACTACTGTATCCAAAGAAGGTAGATACTTACCATTTTCGATTCTATTGATATGAGTGAGATGCGCGCCTACCTTGTCCGCTAATTCGGATTGAGACCAACCTTTCTTTGAACGTAGGGAGCGAATATTATTACCGAGCTTTTCAGCAAGGATTTCTGTAGAATGAGATGATTTCACTCAGTACAACTAAGCATACGGGGTAAAAATCTCAAGGATTTTAGATATTAGGGAAAATTTCGGCTGGACTAAAGTAACCCTACGGAGTAAATGATGATTGCGTGTAAGGTTAATATCTTATCGCCCTATACGGTTAAAAAATTTTCCCTCCAAGGAGCCTTTCCTCATGGCATTCATCCCGAAAGAAGAGATTACGCGACTAAAGACGGAAACGGACCTGCTTGCCTTGGTCCGAAGCTACGGGATCGAACTGAAGAACCACGGAACGAACTGGGTAGCAAAATGCCCGTTCCATGACGACCGGCATCCTTCGTTCATCGTAACGCCTGTAAAGAATCTGTGGCACTGCATGGGAGCTTGCCAGACAGGAGGAAGCGCGATCGACTTTGTGATGAAGCGGGAGGGCTTGGGATTCAACGAAGCGGTGGAAGCCTTACAAAAACTGACACAGAGAACGGAAATACAAGTATCCCAAGAGCAAACCAAAGAACCCCGAGAAGAGACAACGAGAAAGAGATACGGAGACTTTCTACCGGATGAACAAAACATCATCGACAGAGTGTTTGTGTATTACCAAGAGACGCTGACAAAAAACAAAGAGGCCAAGGAATACCTGAAAAACCGAGGGGTGTATGACAGAGAGGCGTTAGAGAAGTTTCAAATCGGATACGTGGACGGAAGTATGGTTGGCCAAGTATTACCGCGTTGGGATCGCAAAGAGGGAAGAGAAGCGAGAAGAGTCCTGAGAGAATACGGCCTTGCACGGGAGAGCAAAGGCTACGAGAGATTTTACAAATACATAATATTCCCACTCTTGGATGAGAACGGCAAACCGGTGGGAGTGTATGGAAGAAACATAACAAGCGGAGGTTCGACCACAGTAAGACACAGATATATGCCGGGCCCACACACGGGAATCTGGAACCGGGAAGCGATCCGAGAAAAAGAACTGATCCTTTGCGAAAGCGTGATCGATGCGTTAACGATGTATGTGAACGGAATCCGGAACGTAACTTGTAGCTATGGAACCGAAGGATACACAGAGGAGCTACACAGAGAAATCGGGAAACACAAACCGGGACGAATCTTAATCGCGTATGACAACGACCCCGGCGGAAATACAGGAGCCCAAAGATTAAAGGAGAGATACGAACAAGAGGGAATGAGTAGCCATATCATGCGTTTACCGGTAGCGATGGATGTAAACGAGTATGCTCAAAAAATGAGAAATGCAAGCGACAGCCTCCACGCACTCATTTTGGATACGTTCCCGAACGAGAAAGAAACGCCTACAGAAAGAACTACAAATCAAAAAGAAGAGAAAACAACGCAAACACTTACAAACCAAAAAGAGGATATGGGAAAGGATGAAACAAGAGAACTGTCCCCGTTATTGCCTCCCCGGCTGAAGGTGGAAAGGAAGGGAGAAGAGATACACTTTGAAAGAGGAGAGAGACACTACAGAGTGAGGTCTCTTTACAAAAACCAGGGAATGGAAGTGATGCGCGTGAATTTGCGGCTCCTTGTGGGAGAGGAGTATCACACGGAGACCTTGGATATGATGAATCCGAAAATGAGGAAGGGATTTGTCCAGAGTGCAAGCGATGTGACCGGAGTGCTGGAAGAAACGATCCACTCGGATTTGAAAGAGGTGTTCAGAGAGTCGGAGGAAGCACTTTGGGAGAAATTGGAGAATAGAAGAAAGCCACAAAAAGAAGAAGTGACGCTTAGCCCTGAAGAAACGGGGGAAGCGATTCAATATTTGCAAGACCCGGAATTGGTAACGAATATACTCCTTGACTTTGAAAGGATGGGACTTGTGGGAGAGAGGGAGAATTCACTCCTCGGGTATCTTGCGACGATCACAAGGCGTACTGAGAATCCGTTAGCCGTCATCATACAGAGTTCGTCGAGTGCGGGGAAGTCGACGCTGATGGATGCAATCCTAGACTTAGTGCCAGGAGAGGAGAAAGAGAAGTATTCTGCGATGACTGGTCAAAGTCTTTTCTATATGTCCGCAACCAGTTTAAAAAACAAGGTGCTAGCGATCTCGGAAGAGGAAGGGGTGGAAAGAGCGAAGTATGCTTTGAAGATACTCCAGAGTGAGAAGAAAATCAGTATTGCAACAACGACGAAGGATCAACAGAGCGGAAGACTGTCGACGACCGAATATACGGTGGAAGGACCCGTAGTGCTATTTCTTACAACGACGAGTGTAGAGATCGACGAAGAGCTGCAAAACAGGGCGATCGTGTTGACAGTGAACGAAGACAGGGAACAGACCCGAACGATACTTACGAACCAAAGAACGGAAGAAACCTTGGAAGGAGTATTTAAACAAAATACGAAGGAGAAAATCGTAACCAGACACCAAAACATCCAAAGGTTACTGAAGAGTATAGCGGTTGTGAATCCGTATGCAAAAGAAATCAAGTTTCCGGATACGCGACTCCGTATGAGACGGGATCAAAAGAAATATCTGACACTCATCAGATCGATTGCGCTACTCCATCAATACCAAAGAGAGGAGAAAACGGCGAAGGACGCAAGAGGCAAAGAGATACCGTATATCGAGGTGGAAAAGGAAGACATCACGCTTGCGAGTCTCTTATTCAGCCGCATATTCGGAAGGAACTTAGAGGATCTTTCGGCGCATACAAAGAGACTATTGCAAGAGATCCACGAGTATGTGGAAGAGCTTTGTAAAACCAAAGGAGTAACGAGGAGCGAGATCCGACTGACAAGAAAGGAGATACGAGAGAGAACGGGAGTAAGCGACACAAGACTTAGGGTTCATCTCAAACGATTGGAAGAATTAGAATATTTGTATGTACGAAACCCAAAACAAGGGACCGCGCTCGAATACGAACTAGTCTGGGACAAGGACACGGACAACGGAAACGATTTTTACTTAGGGATTAGAACCGTGGAATTTGAAGAGGCGACAAAAAAACTGGGAAGAATATTCTCGGGAGAAAAGCGGGAAGAGATTTTGTCATCGGGAACTTTGGCCCAAATCCAAACCGACAACCTCACACCTTCATCTTTAGCAGAATCCACTCAAAACCGAGAAGAAAGCGGCGACCTCGCCTGGGGGTAGCCTGGGGATCGCCCCCCCTTCGCCTAGGGGTAGCCTAGCGAGCCCATCGGCCCTAAGAAACAAAATAACCGAGCGAAACGGCGATTCTCGAAAAAATCGAGGAACGGACAACAAAACGCAAGGTACAGAAGAAAAACAAAACACCAAAAACCTACAAAGTGAGGAATTACAATGGGAATGGACAGGGACAGAAAAATCGGAGGCCACAAGAAAAGAATCACGCTGGAAGCCCGATCGTTCCAGCCACTAACGGATGAAAAGCAACCGAGTATATTAGAAAAGAGAATATTAGAATATTTAAGATACAAAAAGGGAACGGGCACATCGATCAAGACGATACGTGCCCAGAGATTTTATTTCGAGATCTATTTTGAATGGTGTATGGAGAGAGGGATATCGGAACCGAATCAGATGACGTTGGCACTCGTGGATCGATATCAAGAATATATATCGAAGTACAAAAATCAAAAGACCAAAAAGGCGATCACGGCGGGGACTCAAGGGCATATATTGTTTACCTTACGAAAGTTTTTTAACTGGATGCAGGTAAGGGAGATGGTGTTAAAGAATCCTTGTCTGGAGATGCGGCTACCGAAGTTAGCGAAACATTTACCACAGAATATACTGAGTGTGGAAGAAGCGGAGAAGATACTGTCGACGCCGGATGTGGAGACAAGATTAGGAATCCGGAACAAGGCGATCTTAGAGTTATTGTATTCAACGGGACTTAGGAGATTTGAGTTAGCGAAGTTAAAGATATCGGACGTAGACTTAACGAATCGGACGGTGTTTGTGTATGAGGGGAAACGCAAACAAGACAGACTGATCCCTGTCTCGGAGAGAGCGCTATATTGGGTAAAGAGGTATCTGGAGGAAGTACGAATCGCATATGTAAAGGACTCGAATGAGGAGACCTTGTTCTTGTCGCAAAGGGGACGAGCGATTACCGATTATACCGTAGGTTATGTGGTAGTGACGACGAAGGAGCGATCTTTAGTCGAGAAGAAGGGATCGACACATATCTTTCGTCATACTACGGCGACTTTGATGCTTGAGAACGGGGCGGACATCCGTTACGTGCAGGAGATGCTCGGTCACAAAGATTTAAATTCTACACAAATCTATACCCACGTAGCGATCCGGAAGTTAAAGGAAGTGTATGACAGGACCCATCCGTCTTCGAATTCCGAACTGAGGGATCGGGGTTTTAGAGAACCAGAGAAGACGGAAAACGAATCGCCCGATTCGAGTTCCCAGAAAGAAGAAAACAATACGAGCTGACTTCTCTTTTGAAAGTGATTGGATGTTTGAGGGTTAGAAACTAAAAACATTCCATATCTCTAAACAACCAAACGGAAAGGACCGGTTGAAGAGAGGACTTCTCTACTTTAGCAGTATCGAGCGATCCATAGTGAGCGAGATAGCCAAAAGCCGCGAAGCGAAAGCGTTGGCTCACGACGGAGTCGGGAAGTTCAAAAACAAAACCAAAAACAAGATTTTCAAAAAACCTAAACAAGTTAGGAGGCCCTGGGTATGTATATTATCACGCTTGCGAATTTGAAAGGCGGAGTCGCCAAGACTACAACGGCGATCAATCTATCGTTACAGTTATGGGAAAAGAGAAAGAGAGTCCTTTGTATGGACTTGGATTTGAACAACAACCTAACGGACTTTTTCTTGAGGGAAGTGAGTGAAGAGGAATTGGACGAAAGAAACGTATATCACGCGTTACTGGAACAAAAAGAAATCGGGACTTGTGCGTATGAAACTCGTTTTCCGGGAATTAGCATCCTACCGGCGACAATATCTTTGGGGAAGATAACGGAGGAATTAGGGAGCGACCCGAGAGTGTTAGGATCTTTTGTAGATCGTTTGAGAAAACTAGATTATGATTTTGTAATAATCGATACGCCGGTGTATTTGAGTCTGGAGCTAAGATTTGCGTTGTCGGTAGCGGATCTAGTATTGTTTCCGGTGAAGCCGTCGAGATGGAACTTTCAAGGGACAAAGACGTTACTCGGAGAAATCGAAGGACTACGCGATGACAGTTCAAGAAACTCTGCATTAGAAAAACGAGATGCAACAGAAATGAAAACCGGTCCTCAGTCTTCTGTCGTCAGTCCTCTGAACCCAAAGACGTTACTTGTGCCTTCGATTGTAGGCAAGAGCAAAAAGGAATCGGAACGAATCTTGACTTTGCAAAAGAAATACAAGGTGTCGAAGACCGTAGTATCGAAGTTGTCGGCGATTGAGACGGCCACAGAGCTCGGAAAGCCATTGAAAGAGAACACAAAGGGCTACGGGTTATTCGAGGAGCTGACAAACGAAGTGTTGGAACTAACGGGGATGAATGGGAAGAAGCGGAAGGTAGTAGTATGAAGAAGAGTCAGGAAGAAAAAGCAAACGAGTGGATGGACGCACAGGAAGCAAGTCCGCGTCCTGGGTCTATATACAAAAAACAGTATATACCGAAGGGAGTGACCTTGAATCCGATTGTGAAGATGGTAAAACCTGAGAGTTTGAAACCGAATCCCAGAAATGACTTTGAACCGTTGACAAAAGAAGAATACGAGAGTTTGAAAGAGAACATCGCTTTGAACGGAATCTTGGATGCACTCACGGCCAAAAAAGACGGAAAGATAGTCACGGGAGAGAACCGCTACCGGATAGCTTTAGAGTTAAAGGAACACGAAGACGAGAACGTGCGTCGGAGAATCGAGAACATCCCGGTTCGTTACTATATGAACGAACTAACACCGGAAGAGGAATACGACATCCTAGAAGGAGACAATTTATTTCGAAGACATCTGACAGCGGAGCAAAGAAAAGAACGGCTAAAGAAAAGAATCCTTCGGAAATACAAGGATGAACTTGTCCAAGACAATCGAGGTGGGGATCGCAAGAGCGAATCGTCTACAATACAAAGTGAAGAAGAAACAAACGGGGAATTGTCTTCTCGGGTGGAAAAACAAACGGAAGGAATGTTGGAATCGGAGCTTGGCTTATTTGGTGAAGTTGGCACCTTAGAAGAGCAAGGATCAAACCTTCACGGTGAAGGTTTGAAAGAGGATTCTAAAATGTTAAGCGAAGTATTGTTCTCTGAGAAATCAAAAGATGAGGGTCATCTTTTGATCGGTAGGAGTCAAGGTTCGAATGAAAGATCAAAGATTCAGGGTGAATCTTTGAAAATCGGATCAGATCAAAAATCAAACTATCAGGGTGATAGTTTGATCGAGAAGCCGGTAGAATTAGCCAAGAAAGTATCAGAGAATGAAAACATACCACTTGGAACGGCTCGGAGATATGTAACTGAATTAAAGAAAGAACTCAAAACCAAAGAGCCGAAGCCAACCGCAAAAAAAGAGAAACCGGCGAAGAAGGAAGAAGGCAAGAAGAAGACACGGAAACAAATCGCACAAGCGAAGGCGAAGGAGTTTCAAAAGAAGTATCTGAAGATGACCTATGACCAAAAGGAAGCGGCGTTGGATCGGTTGTTAGGAACGCTTGTAAGATTGAGAAAACATCAAACGAAGTTGAATGAGCAGGTAATGGACAACCACTGGAAGGATTCGGAAATCGTATATCAGTTAACCGCCGTGGGTCAAGACAAGAGGATCTGGAAGTTGAAAGTATGAAAGGAAAAAACGAGACAAAACGAGCCAAAAACGGATTAGATCCAAAAACAAGGGAGGAAGAAGCGGAAGAGTCTTCCATCCGAAAAAGAATGGAAATCTTTCGAAAGAGATATGACTCCATGAGTTCGGTAAAGAAGAGAGAGGAAGTAAAGAGTCTATTACAAAAATTGAAAGTGTATCAAAGGAAGATCCAAAAGTTGATTCTTCAATTGACGAAGGTAACGGAACAGGAAATCGAGATTGAGAGAAAACTCAGAGTGATCGGAGGTCGGTCGATCCACTGAAGGAAAATGGAAGAAATTAGGTAAAAAAGTGAGGAAAAAAACAGCCGATTTTTCACTCACTTTTCCTTCGTTTTCCTCACTTGAAATTAACTGAAATTAGGAAGCCCAAAAAAGGGTTGGACGGAGCCGATGAAAAAAAGCAGAATACAAGACATGGATCAAGACAGACTATTAGAGAGAATCACATTCAATCCGGAAATATTCGGAGGCAAACCGATCCTACGCGGTAGGCGTTTGGCTGTGGAACATATACTTGGAATGCTTGCTGCGGGAGATACGAAAGAAACGATATTACAAGGATATCCCTGGTTGGAATCGGACGACATCCAAGCCTGTCTTGTGTATGCGTATCGAATGATCGGGCATGAAAGAATAGAGAATATCCCGCAAGAGACAATCCAAGTTGCATGAAAGTATTTTTGGATACTTGTGTCTGGGGAGGGGTGGCGAAGGAACTTAAAACTTTGGGAATAGACACGGTTTGGTCCGGCGATTTCACAAAAGATCCTGGAGACGAGGAAATTCTCAAAATGGCATATGATGAAAAAAGAATATTAATAACCTTAGACAAGGACTTTGGAGAACTTGCCGTATTTCGGAAACTTCCACATTGCGGAATCATACGATTGGTTAATTTGTCGAGCAAGGAACAGACGAGAGTAAGTAGGTACGTGTTG
This sequence comes from Leptospira weilii, assembly GCF_006874765.1. Taxonomy (NCBI): domain Bacteria; kingdom Pseudomonadati; phylum Spirochaetota; class Leptospiria; order Leptospirales; family Leptospiraceae; genus Leptospira; species Leptospira weilii. The sequence continues at coordinate 396,722 of NZ_CP040840.1, read as the reverse complement.
AAATTACACGAAAAAGAATTGTTATCGGGAGCGATCATCACGGCATCGATTAACAAACTTAGACTTCGTTTACCGGACGAATGAGAACGAAAGACAATGAATGAGTTATATACAATCGGGCCGACACCCTCCCGAGGTGCGTTTTTCACCTTGATTTCCGGATTTCAGAAAGTGCGATTTTTTCCTCGTTTTTCCTCGAATTTCCTCACTTGAAATTCCCCTTAATTTAACTGAAATTAGGAAGCCCAAAAAAGGATTGGACAAAGAGAAAAATGAAACTTGGAATGAAAGGATATGTTAACGGTAAGCGGGACAATTAAAAAGGGTAAGATCGTATTAGACGAAAAGGTTCAGGTGCACGACGGAAAGGTGCTCGTAACCTTCATCGAAGAAAAGGAAACACAGCCATTAAAAACGCGCAAGCACACGGGTAAAGAATTAGAGAAATTGAATTTGGCTGGAATTTGGTCGGATCGCGGGATAACGGACGGACTTTCGTATTCGAGGGAATTAAGAAAGAAGTTAGCAAGCCGCAATGCTGATTGATTCGGATATATTGATCGATTATTTGCGCGGTTATGAGAAAGCGATTAACTGGTTACATTCTATTGAGGAACCGATTTTCATTTCCGGTTATTCTTATTTCGAGTTGGTTGAGGGTTGCAGGAATTCTAAGGATTTACAGAGATTGGAGAAATTCGTTTCCCTCTTTGAAGTATTATGGTTAGGAGAAAAAGAAATTCAGAACGCTTTATCGGTATTGAAGAGTAGCAAATTCAAACATGGAATTGGCTTTATCGATTGTTTGATTGGTGAGACGTCGCTTCAATACAAAAAGCATCTCTATACATTTAACGTAAAACATTACAAAGCATTTCCCGGACTTAAGATTTTCAAACCGTATGAGAGATGAGCAAGTTACGATATTCTTTCATTCACAAGGATTGCTGGAAAGCTTCCCTCTTTAGCTGTAATATTTTGGAAATCCCAATCACGAAAAGATTTCGGGATACAAGCGGAAGAGAAAACGAAAGCCCGTATTAATTCAATGATATCGGCACAAAGTGGCACAATGTTAAAATCGAATTCACGGAACAGAATTCCACAATAATGGTTGAGAGTTGATTTCGGTTTAACGGAAGGATCTTGATTGTATTGGAAAAAACCGGGAAAAAAACCGGAAGAAGGTAGAATTAAAGAACTCTTGCCGAAGAAGAAAAAAGTACGAAAAACGGGACTTGTGCGAGCCCTAAAACGCTGCTTTCTGAAAAAACGAGTTGCCGAAGATTGGAGTCAGAAAGAAACTTTCCCACAATCGCTTTCTTGATTTCAAGAGGAAAGCATCGAACGACCCGCCATTATACATTGCGCTCCTTTCCTTGGAGCCTCTAAACTTTTAAAAGACGATCTTTGGACTTTTTCCCTCTAAAGACGAAACCCGACGGAAACGTCGGGCGGGAGGGGGAGAGTAACTACCCCCCTGCTGGTCATATGAGATTGAAAATCAAAATGAACGATATGAGGTTTTTCCAGATGGGCAAGCTTACTTTTCTCTCTTTTTTGAGTGAACTCTCAATGGAAACTTAGTTCGTTTGAAGAATTTTGAGCTTATCCATCGAAAAGAAGGTGGAAGGCTTAAAAATGAAATCGCGGGTTCGGGAAAACACTAGCATTTACTAACATGGATTTCAATTTCACCCGAAAGGATTTTCGTTTCACGACTAAAAAGGGAGTGGCCGCCTTGTTTTGAAGAAGTGTTCTCCTGAAACCCTAGTTCAAGAGCCGGTTTTTAGTTTCTAAGATTGTCCTGTCCTTAACCTGTCGTTATCCTATCATTCACCTAAGTTTGCCTGTGCTTCACCTATCTTTAACCTAAACTTGCCTGTCGTTGTCTTGTTCTTCGCTTATCCTTAACTTGTCTTTAACCTAAAGGAGAAAAAAGGAGCGTGAATGAACGCAAACCGGCCTTGATTGTGGTTTTATCGCATTTCAAACGGGACTTGTTCGGGCTCTATGCTTTTGCAAACGGGTTCTATTCGAGCTCTGTGATTTTCAAAGTGGTCCCATTCAGGTCTTGTTTGGGTCCTGTGTGAGACTTGTTCGAGCCCTAAAGAACGTTTTCGTATTGCGGAAACGCAAAACACTCGTACGAATCGTTGAATCCTGGCAAGATACGAATTGGAGGCGATGAAACTGACTTTGAGGGCCGTCTTTTGGTTCTTAGTTCGAGCTTTGACTCTTACCGATCAAAAGTTCACTCTCTTGCTTTGATTTCTCAAGGAATCCGTTTCGAGCAAGACTCTTGCTCGTATGTTTAAAATCTCTGAAGAAATCCGCAATTTTCCGCAATTCTTAACTTTGCTAAAGTGAAACGCTTAAACTTGGAAATTGAATCTCCAATTCTTCCGGAATTTAGAAGTGAAATCCTAAAAAATCCTTCGTTTTTTTCCGTTTTTTTTGGAAAGAACATGAAGGAAATTGAATATTCTCAAAGTGTTCTAAAGGAAATTTTTGTGTGTATTTTCAAAAACGGTCTTAGGGGATTTTTTTTAAGGGTGGAAGTTTACTAAGGGCTAAAACGCTTCGGATCGAGGAATGCTCTGGGAAAACTGGGTTTTTGAGTTAGATTTGCAATGGGTTGCAATTACCTTGCAGACAAGTGGAAGGCTGATTTTGTATCGGGCAAAGCAAAAGAAGACGCAGAAGCGCAAGCCAAACAAAGAGAAGCGCAAAACAGAACCGGTGCTGATGTACTTAACGGAGCCGGATACGCAAGCGCGGAAGACAAGTTAAACGCGGCAAGAAAAGAAGCCCTGATCCACGAGATGCAAGACAGCGGACAAGATGCGAGTAAGATCCTGGATATGAGTGATGCCGACATCGCGAAGGAACTCCAGAAACGAGGAAGGAGCGGAGACACAAACGGGAACTTTGGAATCAACGAACAAGGGTCATCGAGAACATCGATACTGGATCATGTATTAGGAAGCGCTAAAGACTTTCTGGTGAACAACTTTACGACGGGCGGAGCAAGCGACCAATACGGATACGTGGGATCGGATGGGAAGTATCATCAGAACGTATGTTTTACGGCGGGAACACTTGTATGGACACAAGAAGGATTGAGAGAGATCGAAGAGATCCAGGTTGGAGAGAAAGTTCTTTCTTGGGATGAAAAGACAAGAGAGATGAGCTACCAACCGGTGATTGAACTGTTTAGAAGAAATACGACGTTACTATTTGATTTGGAGACTGAATACGGAACGGTGATTGAAACGACTTGGAATCACCCTTTTTGGTCGAGAAGGGACGAGATCGTTTTAGCAGATTCTAATGTATCTTCTTCTTACGGAGTTACTGAGACTGCGACCTTGAAACAAACGGAAACTTGGAGAAAGACGAAGGACTTGCGCGTTGGCGACGAGTTACTTTTGACTACAGGAGAATGGATTTGTGTAACTGAAGTCCGTGAATACATTGTTGAGACGACAAAGGTTTACAACATCGAAGTGGATGTGAATCATACGTACTTTGTCGCGGACGGGGTTCTGGTTCACAACTATGAGGGTGGGGCCGTGGGAATGCTCCAAGGTTTGTATGACAAGGCTAAGGGATTGATAACGGGTGGAAGTGAGAAACCCGGAGCGATACCGGTAGCCCTTGGTTCCGGAGGCGGCAAGGCGACGGGTGATATAGTGGAAGACTCGAACGGCAAGTTGTATGAAAAACAAACTAAAAAAGGCAAGACCGAGTGGGTGGAGATCAATCCGGCCACGATGAACCCGGCAAGACACGCGGAAGGCCAAGCGTTAATGGCGCACGGTGCGGCTAACGGAGATTTGGCGGCGTATTCTAAAGGGGTAGCGTTGACGAAAGGATACGGCTGGAACGACAACGGTTTGAATATGGTAGGAATCAGGGTTCCAGTGGATTCTCAGGATGCGAATCATGGCGACTATATGCTCGCGGTTAACAAAGGAAAGTTGGAAGGAGTGTATTTTGCGTCCACACAACCGGGACAAAAAAGCTTTCCGGGAACAGACAAACATCCAAGCAGTGCGGCACTCGGAGGTGTTGGAGAAATTTCGACAGGACATTTCAATATGGTGGGAGTGGACAAAACCGCAGGTGAATGGAAGCACGCGTTTTTAGCGGGAATGGTTGACGGAAGCGTACCGGGAGCCAGAGACGCGAATGCGGATGGAAAACACAGTGCGGCGGAAAGAACGTTTGAATCCTTGAAGAAAATGACCGAGGTCTTTATCCACCAAGGTGGGAATGACGTTGTTAATTTTAAAGCGGACCCAAAAACGAAAACGATCATAGCCGATTACGTTCCTGGAAAAGTGGGGCCAACTTCTCAAGGTTGTCAGGTTCCGATCCGGAGTTACTTTTACAACGCACAAACCGGAAAGAACGAGGTGTTTGTTACAGGAGGACTCAACAAAATGGCGGGTCAACACGGAGCGTTTAACAGTATGGAGACCTTGTTCAAAAACAATCCTAAGTTTGGATATTCCGTGATCAATTCTTCCGATTACAGCGACGGACTCATGAATCATTTGAATGATTTGAGAAAGAATGCAAAAGAAGAATACTTGCAGGCGGAGTTACAAAATCATTTGAAGAAAAAACCTGAACAGAGAGATTACAGCGTTCAGTTTAATCGTTGATTTTGGGGAATGCCTTCCTTCTTCTTGGAGGAAGGCAATTTGTTTGAGCAAAGGAGTTTGAGAATATATATGAGAATTTTAATTTTGTTTTTTCTAACATTTGGGATTTTGTTTTCTGAATCCTTGGACAATTACGAACAAAAATCCATTGATTCGAGCTACAAGTATCACTTGGGGGAAAAAAAGAAGGTCGTCATTCCGGAAGTTGTGGGTTTGAAAGCGGAAGATCAAAAGAAGTTGTTTGACCGATCTGCAAAGACGTATGTGGAGTTTCCGATTTTACCAGGGACCAAGCCAACCATCGTAATCAAGACTCCTGCAAATTACTTGTACAACGAACATTGGAGTATATTCGCTTGTACCGATTTGGGAGAAGCCTTTGACCGTAAATATGCTCGAATTAAAAAAATACAGATCATTACAAAGGTAGTTCCAAAAGTAGGAAGAGTGGAAGTATTGCGAGAAGATGATGAAGATGAAAATCCTACCGATAGTATTGATCCAATGCCTATATATGCGGACAACAATAGCAATGTATCAGATTCCGCTCCGTATGGAAATTCCGTAAAACATTATCTCATCGAGATATACATTAAAGACGCATTCCGCAAAGAAACGGGTAAACTTTGTGTATCTGAGATATTGCCGTTTGACAGTTGATGATTCGCAAAAGAATCACCTGAGCCGACCCAGCACGGACTATTGAACTAAGGAAAGAAAAGAATGTCGGAACTACAAATACAGATGAGTTTTAGAACCTGGATCTTGTTTTTCGTAGGCAATCCTTTTACACCCGAAAGAGTAATCGAGAAATTGCAAACGATGGAAGACGTGGAACATGCGAAAAAGATCTGGAAGAAACTGAAACGAGACAGAGTATTAGGCGACGACTTTAAGGGACTCAAATTAAACCTAAAGAAAAATAAAGAGTGAAAGAGTGGGTTTTCGAAAACAAAAGAGCAATGCCGGCGGCAATTGGAAACAAGATGCTGATTCAAGGAATGATCATATATCGAAAAACAAATAAAGCTTCCTTCTTTCAATAGATCGAAAGGGAGCGAGTAAGGGATGAGAAGAGAAATCGGAACCCATTAGAGTACAAAAAAATTGGGGGAAGAGATGGAAGCAAAGGAAAAGAAAAGTAGTAAAGGATATGCGTTAGGGGAAGCGGTAAGAGACAAGAGAACGGGCCAAAAGATGTATGTGGATGTAACTTGGAGCCCTGAAGTAAGTTGCGTTTACTTTGATGCGGAGCAGGAAAGTCTTGTGAAGGTACAGATGTTTCCGGAGGATTTGGAGCGTATTCAGGAAATACTTCCGTATCTACCGAAGTAAAAACACAGGTATTAGGGTTCAGTGAAGCGGAATTAGATGTCAGCAGTCTTTTCGAGGAAAACAAAAGAAGTTTGCTTCGAACTAAAGCGAAGATTTGGCGAAAGCGGAAGACCCGAATATCAAAACGATAGTGTAAGACTAAAACCCCTTCGACTTAAGAGGTTTTGGACCTTGAAAGTATATTAGAAATCATGAGTGTATCTAAAGATCAAACTTGCCCGGTGTAATAGCCGGGTTTTTTTGTATTAGTGTGCGATATCAAAAAATATATATTAGAGAAACAGAACGAAAACGGAATGGGGAATACCAAAGCAAAGACGGAGAAAAAGATGGAAGCGGAATTAGAAGAGGAAATAGCAAGAGAACAGGAAATCTTAACCAAGTGTAAAAGAAGACTGGAAGAACCGGACTTGTCGGAAGAAGACATGAAGGAAGTCTTGGAAACCATCCTAGAGAACGAGTTTCATGAATTAGAGGGAAAACTTGGACGTGTGAGTGGCCGCTACAAGGGAAGCGAAGTCTACGGATATATCGAGATCGTACGAGCGTATTTGAAGCAAGAAGCGAATACGTTGGTAAACGGATTTCAAATAACGGATGCGGGCGCGTTGTATTTTTTGATGAGAAATTTGCAATGGTGTTTGAATGAATTTCCGGACGTATCGTTACTACTTTGTGCGTTAAAATATCATGCAAGGAATCAAGAACCGATTGAGGACAAGAAACGGCGAAAAGAATACATCCGCTTGTATCGGTATACGATCCACCGAACGATCGGGATTTTGATCGATATCAGTGAAGCTTTGGAAGTTAGGGACTTCGTAAAGGATGAAGACTTAGAGAAGCTGATGATATATTGGCGATATGAGATATTAGAGCAGTTCTCTAAAATATATGCAACCCGCAAAGAAAGTCCGTATTACAAGAAACTCGGATGGTTTAAGAGATGGGCGTTAGGCGGGTATGTGACTCGTGCGAGAGATACATTGTATATGTATTCTTCCAAAAAAGGGGAGTTGGAAAAAAGTAAGAGCGCGAATGAAAAACAGGGTGGAAGTAACAAAAAGAGAAAACGAAGGAGATAGAGGGTATTTCAAAGAGGAATGTTTATTTCTTTCAAAAGTTCTTCGATTTCGGCGTTGGAGACGTTTTCTTGTTCGGCCTTGTCGTAGATGAGCATTAGAAAGACGATAGTGTCTTTCACGAGAAAGTGAGTGATGACTCTTGCGCCGCCTGATTTTCCTTTACCTTTTGAGGCAATGGAGAGGCGGATCTTGTAACAGTCTAAAGCGATTTTGGTTCCTTGAGTCGGATTTGTTTTCAGAGACTCGATGAGTCCGGCGATTTCTTTTTTGAGAGAAGGAAACTTTTTAATGAGCCTTTTCGCTTGCCTGTCGAATTTAGGCAGAGTAAAAACTTTAAAGTTCATCGAGTAAATCTTGAGCGGGCCTTGCTTTTAGTTTACCGGCTTTTACAAGTTTCATTTCTTCGACTGCTTCTTTAACGTCTTCAATGAATTTAGCTTTGGGAGAAGTGAGAGTTTTTGTCTTCACAAAAGAAAGCCCCTTTAGGATTTCCAGGAGTGAATGGGCTTTGTCGTCTTTAATATCGAGTAGGACTTTCATGGGTTTAGTTATTGATATTTTCGATCTGTTAGAAGGATTTTTGAAATCTATTTAATCTGAAGTTCTTGTAATATTCCTATCATCTTTTTCTTGGAAAGTAAAGAGTCCAGAAAAAGAGTAACAGCTTTTTTTTCTTCTGTATCTAAGGAATTGAGTAATCGAATTTTTTCAGCAAACGATTGATCTTCGATTCGAATATCTTTAGAAGATTCAGCCGATCCATTCACTAAAATATCAAGAGAACATTCTAAGGCTTCTGCTAGAAGGACTACTGTATCCAAAGAAGGTAGATACTTACCATTTTCGATTCTATTGATATGAGTGAGATGCGCGCCTACCTTGTCCGCTAATTCGGATTGAGACCAACCTTTCTTTGAACGTAGGGAGCGAATATTATTACCGAGCTTTTCAGCAAGGATTTCTGTAGAATGAGATGATTTCACTCAGTACAACTAAGCATACGGGGTAAAAATCTCAAGGATTTTAGATATTAGGGAAAATTTCGGCTGGACTAAAGTAACCCTACGGAGTAAATGATGATTGCGTGTAAGGTTAATATCTTATCGCCCTATACGGTTAAAAAATTTTCCCTCCAAGGAGCCTTTCCTCATGGCATTCATCCCGAAAGAAGAGATTACGCGACTAAAGACGGAAACGGACCTGCTTGCCTTGGTCCGAAGCTACGGGATCGAACTGAAGAACCACGGAACGAACTGGGTAGCAAAATGCCCGTTCCATGACGACCGGCATCCTTCGTTCATCGTAACGCCTGTAAAGAATCTGTGGCACTGTATGGGAGCTTGCCAGACAGGAGGAAGCGCGATCGACTTCTTAATGAAGAAAGAGGGCTTGGGATTTAACGAAGCGGTGGAAGCCTTACAAAAACTGACACAGAGGACGGAAATGCAAGTATCCCAAGAGCAAACTAAAGAACCCCGAGAAGAGACAACGAGAAAGAGATACGGAGACTTTCTACCGGATGAACAGAGAATCATCGACAGAGTGTTTGCATATTACCAAGAGACGCTGACAAAAAACAAAGAAGCCAAGGAATACCTGAAAAACCGAGGGGTGTATGACAGAGAGGCGTTAGAGAAGTTTCAAATCGGATACGTGGACGGAAGTATGGTTGGCCAAGTATTACCGCGTTGGGATCGCAAAGAGGGAAGAGAAGCGAGAAGAGTCCTGAGAGAATACGGCCTTGCACGGGAGAGCAAAGGCTACGAGAGATTTTACAAATACATAATATTCCCACTCTTGGATGAGAACGGCAAACCGGTGGGAGTGTATGGAAGAAACATAACAAGCGGAGGTTCGACCACAGTAAGACACAGATATATGCCGGGCCCACACACGGGAATCTGGAACCGGGAAGCGATCCGAGAAAAAGAACTGATCCTTTGCGAAAGCGTGATCGATGCGTTAACGATGTATGTGAACGGAATCCGGAACGTAACTTGTAGCTATGGAACCGAAGGATACACAGAGGAGCTACACAGAGAAATCGGGAAACACAAACCGGGACGAATCTTAATCGCGTATGACAACGACCCCGGCGGAAATACAGGAGCCCAAAGATTAAAGGAGAGATACGAACAAGAGGGAATGAGTAGCCATATCATGCGTTTACCGGTAGCGATGGATGTAAACGAGTATGCTCAAAAAATGAGAAATGCAAGCGACAGCCTCCACGCACTCATTTTGGATACGTTCCCGAACGAGAAAGAAACGCCTACAGAAAGAACTACAAATCAAAAAGAAGAGAAAACAACGCAAACACTTACAAACCAAAAAGAGGATATGGGAAAGGATGAAACAAGAGAACTGTCCCCGTTATTGCCTCCCCGGCTGAAGGTGGAAAGGAAGGGAGAAGAGATACACTTTGAAAGAGGAGAGAGACACTACAGAGTGAGGTCTCTTTACAAAAACCAGGGAATGGAAGTGATGCGCGTGAATTTGCGGCTCCTTGTGGGAGAGGAGTATCACACGGAGACCTTGGATATGATGAATCCGAAAATGAGGAAGGGATTTGTCCAGAGTGCAAGCGATGTGACCGGAGTGCTGGAAGAAACGATCCACTCGGATTTGAAAGAGGTGTTCAGAGAGTCGGAGGAAGCACTTTGGGAGAAATTGGAGAATAGAAGAAAGCCACAAAAAGAAGAAGTGACGCTTAGCCCTGAAGAAACGGGGGAAGCGATTCAATATTTGCAAGACCCGGAATTGGTAACGAATATACTCCTTGACTTTGAAAGGATGGGACTTGTGGGAGAGAGGGAGAATTCACTCCTCGGGTATCTTGCGACGATCACAAGGCGTACTGAGAATCCGTTAGCCGTCATCATACAGAGTTCGTCGAGTGCGGGGAAGTCGACGCTGATGGATGCAATCCTAGACTTAGTGCCAGGAGAGGAGAAAGAGAAGTATTCTGCGATGACTGGTCAAAGTCTTTTCTATATGTCCGCAACCAGTTTAAAAAACAAGGTGCTAGCGATCTCGGAAGAGGAAGGGGTGGAAAGAGCGAAGTATGCTTTGAAGATACTCCAGAGTGAGAAGAAAATCAGTATTGCAACAACGACGAAGGATCAACAGAGCGGAAGACTGTCGACGACCGAATATACGGTGGAAGGACCCGTAGTGCTATTTCTTACAACGACGAGTGTAGAGATCGACGAAGAGCTGCAAAACAGGGCGATCGTGTTGACAGTGAACGAAGACAGGGAACAGACCCGAACGATACTTACGAACCAAAGAACGGAAGAAACCTTGGAAGGAGTATTTAAACAAAATACGAAGGAGAAAATCGTAACCAGACACCAAAACATCCAAAGGTTACTGAAGAGTATAGCGGTTGTGAATCCGTATGCAAAAGAAATCAAGTTTCCGGATACGCGACTCCGTATGAGACGGGATCAAAAGAAATATCTGACACTCATCAGATCGATTGCGCTACTCCATCAATACCAAAGAGAGGAGAAAACGGCGAAGGACGCAAGAGGCAAAGAGATACCGTATATCGAGGTGGAAAAGGAAGACATCACGCTTGCGAGTCTCTTATTCAGCCGCATATTCGGAAGGAACTTAGAGGATCTTTCGGCGCATACAAAGAGACTATTGCAAGAGATCCACGAGTATGTGGAAGAGCTTTGTAAAACCAAAGGAGTAACGAGGAGCGAGATCCGACTGACAAGAAAGGAGATACGAGAGAGAACGGGAGTAAGCGACACAAGACTTAGGGTTCATCTCAAACGATTGGAAGAATTAGAATATTTGTATGTACGAAACCCAAAACAAGGGACCGCGCTCGAATACGAACTAGTCTGGGACAAGGACACGGACAACGGAAACGATTTTTACTTAGGGATTAGAACCGTGGAATTTGAAGAGGCGACAAAAAAACTGGGAAGAATATTCTCGGGAGAAAAGCGGGAAGAGATTTTGTCATCGGGAACTTTGGCCCAAATCCAAACCGACAACCTCACACCTTCATCTTTAGCAGAATCCACTCAAAACCGAGAAGAAAGCGGCGACCTCGCCTGGGGGTAGCCTGGGGATCGCCCCCCCTTCGCCTAGGGGTAGCCTAGCGAGCCCATCGGCCCTAAGAAACAAAATAACCGAGCGAAACGGCGATTCTCGAAAAAATCGAGGAACGGACAACAAAACGCAAGGTACAGAAGAAAAACAAAACACCAAAAACCTACAAAGTGAGGAATTACAATGGGAATGGACAGGGACAGAAAAATCGGAGGCCACAAGAAAAGAATCACGCTGGAAGCCCGATCGTTCCAGCCACTAACGGATGAAAAGCAACCGAGTATATTAGAAAAGAGAATATTAGAATATTTAAGATACAAAAAGGGAACGGGCACATCGATCAAGACGATACGTGCCCAGAGATTTTATTTCGAGATCTATTTTGAATGGTGTATGGAGAGAGGGATATCGGAACCGAATCAGATGACGTTGGCACTCGTGGATCGATATCAAGAATATATATCGAAGTACAAAAATCAAAAGACCAAAAAGGCGATCACGGCGGGGACTCAAGGGCATATATTGTTTACCTTACGAAAGTTTTTTAACTGGATGCAGGTAAGGGAGATGGTGTTAAAGAATCCTTGTCTGGAGATGCGGCTACCGAAGTTAGCGAAACATTTACCACAGAATATACTGAGTGTGGAAGAAGCGGAGAAGATACTGTCGACGCCGGATGTGGAGACAAGATTAGGAATCCGGAACAAGGCGATCTTAGAGTTATTGTATTCAACGGGACTTAGGAGATTTGAGTTAGCGAAGTTAAAGATATCGGACGTAGACTTAACGAATCGGACGGTGTTTGTGTATGAGGGGAAACGCAAACAAGACAGACTGATCCCTGTCTCGGAGAGAGCGCTATATTGGGTAAAGAGGTATCTGGAGGAAGTACGAATCGCATATGTAAAGGACTCGAATGAGGAGACCTTGTTCTTGTCGCAAAGGGGACGAGCGATTACCGATTATACCGTAGGTTATGTGGTAGTGACGACGAAGGAGCGATCTTTAGTCGAGAAGAAGGGATCGACACATATCTTTCGTCATACTACGGCGACTTTGATGCTTGAGAACGGGGCGGACATCCGTTACGTGCAGGAGATGCTCGGTCACAAAGATTTAAATTCTACACAAATCTATACCCACGTAGCGATCCGGAAGTTAAAGGAAGTGTATGACAGGACCCATCCGTCTTCGAATTCCGAACTGAGGGATCGGGGTTTTAGAGAACCAGAGAAGACGGAAAACGAATCGCCCGATTCGAGTTCCCAGAAAGAAGAAAACAATACGAGCTGACTTCTCTTTTGAAAGTGATTGGATGTTTGAGGGTTAGAAACTAAAAACATTCCATATCTCTAAACAACCAAACGGAAAGGACCGGTTGAAGAGAGGACTTCTCTACTTTAGCAGTATCGAGCGATCCATAGTGAGCGAGATAGCCAAAAGCCGCGAAGCGAAAGCGTTGGCTCACGACGGAGTCGGGAAGTTCAAAAACAAAACCAAAAACAAGATTTTCAAAAAACCTAAACAAGTTAGGAGGCCCTGGGTATGTATATTATCACGCTTGCGAATTTGAAAGGCGGAGTCGCCAAGACTACAACGGCGATCAATCTATCGTTACAGTTATGGGAAAAGAGAAAGAGAGTCCTTTGTATGGACTTGGATTTGAACAACAACCTAACGGACTTTTTCTTGAGGGAAGTGAGTGAAGAGGAATTGGACGAAAGAAACGTATATCACGCGTTACTGGAACAAAAAGAAATCGGGACTTGTGCGTATGAAACTCGTTTTCCGGGAATTAGCATCCTACCGGCGACAATATCTTTGGGGAAGATAACGGAGGAATTAGGGAGCGACCCGAGAGTGTTAGGATCTTTTGTAGATCGTTTGAGAAAACTAGATTATGATTTTGTAATAATCGATACGCCGGTGTATTTGAGTCTGGAGCTAAGATTTGCGTTGTCGGTAGCGGATCTAGTATTGTTTCCGGTGAAGCCGTCGAGATGGAACTTTCAAGGGACAAAGACGTTACTCGGAGAAATCGAAGGACTACGCGATGACAGTTCAAGAAACTCTGCATTAGAAAAACGAGATGCAACAGAAATGAAAACCGGTCCTCAGTCTTCTGTCGTCAGTCCTCTGAACCCAAAGACGTTACTTGTGCCTTCGATTGTAGGCAAGAGCAAAAAGGAATCGGAACGAATCTTGACTTTGCAAAAGAAATACAAGGTGTCGAAGACCGTAGTATCGAAGTTGTCGGCGATTGAGACGGCCACAGAGCTCGGAAAGCCATTGAAAGAGAACACAAAGGGCTACGGGTTATTCGAGGAGCTGACAAACGAAGTGTTGGAACTAACGGGGATGAATGGGAAGAAGCGGAAGGTAGTAGTATGAAGAAGAGTCAGGAAGAAAAAGCAAACGAGTGGATGGACGCACAGGAAGCAAGTCCGCGTCCTGGGTCTATATACAAAAAACAGTATATACCGAAGGGAGTGACCTTGAATCCGATTGTGAAGATGGTAAAACCTGAGAGTTTGAAACCGAATCCCAGAAATGACTTTGAACCGTTGACAAAAGAAGAATACGAGAGTTTGAAAGAGAACATCGCTTTGAACGGAATCTTGGATGCACTCACGGCCAAAAAAGACGGAAAGATAGTCACGGGAGAGAACCGCTACCGGATAGCTTTAGAGTTAAAGGAACACGAAGACGAGAACGTGCGTCGGAGAATCGAGAACATCCCGGTTCGTTACTATATGAACGAACTAACACCGGAAGAGGAATACGACATCCTAGAAGGAGACAATTTATTTCGAAGACATCTGACAGCGGAGCAAAGAAAAGAACGGCTAAAGAAAAGAATCCTTCGGAAATACAAGGATGAACTTGTCCAAGACAATCGAGGTGGGGATCGCAAGAGCGAATCGTCTACAATACAAAGTGAAGAAGAAACAAACGGGGAATTGTCTTCTCGGGTGGAAAAACAAACGGAAGGAATGTTGGAATCGGAGCTTGGCTTATTTGGTGAAGTTGGCACCTTAGAAGAGCAAGGATCAAACCTTCACGGTGAAGGTTTGAAAGAGGATTCTAAAATGTTAAGCGAAGTATTGTTCTCTGAGAAATCAAAAGATGAGGGTCATCTTTTGATCGGTAGGAGTCAAGGTTCGAATGAAAGATCAAAGATTCAGGGTGAATCTTTGAAAATCGGATCAGATCAAAAATCAAACTATCAGGGTGATAGTTTGATCGAGAAGCCGGTAGAATTAGCCAAGAAAGTATCAGAGAATGAAAACATACCACTTGGAACGGCTCGGAGATATGTAACTGAATTAAAGAAAGAACTCAAAACCAAAGAGCCGAAGCCAACCGCAAAAAAAGAGAAACCGGCGAAGAAGGAAGAAGGCAAGAAGAAGACACGGAAACAAATCGCACAAGCGAAGGCGAAGGAGTTTCAAAAGAAGTATCTGAAGATGACCTATGACCAAAAGGAAGCGGCGTTGGATCGGTTGTTAGGAACGCTTGTAAGATTGAGAAAACATCAAACGAAGTTGAATGAGCAGGTAATGGACAACCACTGGAAGGATTCGGAAATCGTATATCAGTTAACCGCCGTGGGTCAAGACAAGAGGATCTGGAAGTTGAAAGTATGAAAGGAAAAAAAACGAGACAAAACGAGCCAAAAACGGATTAGATCCAAAAACAAGGGAGGAAGAAGCGGAAGAGTCTTCCATCCGAAAAAGAATGGAAATCTTTCGAAAGAGATATGACTCCATGAGTTCGGTAAAGAAGAGAGAGGAAGTAAAGAGTCTATTACAAAAATTGAAAGTGTATCAAAGGAAGATCCAAAAGTTGATTCTTCAATTGACGAAGGTAACGGAACAGGAAATCGAGATTGAGAGAAAACTCAGAGTGATCGGAGGTCGGTCGATCCACTGAAGGAAAATGGAAGAAATTAGGTAAAAAAGTGAGGAAAAAAACAGCCGATTTTTCACTCACTTTTCCTTCGTTTTCCTCACTTGAAATTAACTGAAATTAGGAAGCCCAAAAAAGGGTTGGACGGAGCCGATGAAAAAAAGCAGAATACAAGACATGGATCAAGACAGACTATTAGAGAGAATCACATTCAATCCGGAAATATTCGGAGGCAAACCGATCCTACGCGGTAGGCGTTTGGCTGTGGAACATATACTTGGAATGCTTGCTGCGGGAGATACGAAAGAAACGATATTACAAGGATATCCCTGGTTGGAATCGGACGACATCCAAGCCTGTCTTGTGTATGCGTATCGAATGATCGGGCATGAAAGAATAGAGAATATCCCGCAAGAGACAATCCAAGTTGCATGAAAGTATTTTTGGATACTTGTGTCTGGGGAGGGGTGGCGAAGGAACTTAAAACTTTGGGAATAGACACGGTTTGGTCCGGCGATTTCACAAAAGATCCTGGAGACGAGGAAATTCTCAAAATGGCATATGATGAAAAAAGAATATTAATAACCTTAGACAAGGACTTTGGAGAACTTGCCGTATTTCGGAAACTTCCACATTGCGGAATCATACGATTGGTTAATTTGTCGAGCAAGGAACAGACGAGAGTAAGTAGGTACGTGTTGAAATTACACGAAAAAGAATTGTTATCGGGAGCGATCATCACGGCATCGATTAACAAACTTAGACTTCGTTTACCGGACGAATGAGAACGAAAGACAATGAATGAGTTATATACAATCGGGCCGACACCCTCCCGAGGTGCGTTTTTCACCTTGATTTCCGGATTTCAGAAAGTGCGATTTTTTCCTCGTTTTTCCTCGAATTTCCTCACTTGAAATTCCCCTTAATTTAACTGAAATTAGGAAGCCCAAAAAAGGATTGGACAAAGAGAAAAATGAAACTTGGAATGAAAGGATATGTTAACGGTAAGCGGGACAATTAAAAAGGGTAAGATCGTATTAGACGAAAAGGTTCAGGTGCACGACGGAAAGGTGCTCGTAACCTTCATCGAAGAAAAGGAAACACAGCCATTAAAAACGCGCAAGCACACGGGTAAAGAATTAGAGAAATTGAATTTGGCTGGAATTTGGTCGGATCGCGGGATAACGGACGGACTTTCGTATTCGAGGGAATTAAGAAAGAAGTTAGCAAGCCGCAATGCTGATTGATTCGGATATATTGATCGATTATTTGCGCGGTTATGAGAAAGCGATTAACTGGTTACATTCTATTGAGGAACCGATTTTCATTTCCGGTTATTCTTATTTCGAGTTGGTTGAGGGTTGCAGGAATTCTAAGGATTTACAGAGATTGGAGAAATTCGTTTCCCTCTTTGAAGTATTATGGTTAGGAGAAAAAGAAATTCAGAACGCTTTATCGGTATTGAAGAGTAGCAAATTCAAACATGGAATTGGCTTTATCGATTGTTTGATTGGTGAGACGTCGCTTCAATACAAAAAGCATCTCTATACATTTAACGTAAAACATTACAAAGCATTTCCCGGACTTAAGATTTTCAAACCGTATGAGAGATGAGCAAGTTACGATATTCTTTCATTCACAAGGATTGCTGGAAAGCTTCCCTCTTTAGCTGTAATATTTTGGAAATCCCAATCACGAAAAGATTTCGGGATACAAGCGGAAGAGAAAACGAAAGCCCGTATTAATTCAATGATATCGGCACAAAGTGGCACAATGTTAAAATCGAATTCACGGAACAGAATTCCACAATAATGGTTGAGAGTTGATTTCGGTTTAACGGAAGGATCTTGATTGTATTGGAAAAAACCGGGAAAAAAACCGGAAGAAGGTAGAATTAAAGAACTCTTGCCGAAGAAGAAAAAAGTACGAAAAACGGGACTTGTGCGAGCCCTAAAACGCTGCTTTCTGAAAAAACGAGTTGCCGAAGATTGGAGTCAGAAAGAAACTTTCCCACAATCGCTTTCTTGATTTCAAGAGGAAAGCATCGAACGACCCGCCATTATACATTGCGCTCCTTTCCTTGGAGCCTCTAAACTTTTAAAAGACGATCTTTGGACTTTTTCCCTCTAAAGACGAAACCCGACGGAAACGTCGGGCGGGAGGGGGAGAGTAACTACCCCCCTGCTGGTCATATGAGATTGAAAATCAAAATGAACGATATGAGGTTTTTCCAGATGGGCAAGCTTACTTTTCTCTCTTTTTTGAGTGAACTCTCAATGGAAACTTAGTTCGTTTGAAGAATTTTGAGCTTATCCATCGAAAAGAAGGTGGAAGGCTTAAAAATGAAATCGCGGGTTCGGGAAAACACTAGCATTTACTAACATGGATTTCAATTTCACCCGAAAGGATTTTCGTTTCACGACTAAAAAGGGAGTGGCCGCCTTGTTTTGAAGAAGTGTTCTCCTGAAACCCTAGTTCAAGAGCCGGTTTTTAGTTTCTAAGATTGTCCTGTCCTTAACCTGTCGTTATCCTATCATTCACCTAAGTTTGCCTGTGCTTCACCTATCTTTAACCTAAACTTGCCTGTCGTTGTCTTGTTCTTCGCTTATCCTTAACTTGTCTTTAACCTAAAGGAGAAAAAAGGAGCGTGAATGAACGCAAACCGGCCTTGATTGTGGTTTTATCGCATTTCAAACGGGACTTGTTCGGGCTCTATGCTTTTGCAAACGGGTTCTATTCGAGCTCTGTGATTTTCAAAGTGGTCCCATTCAGGTCTTGTTTGGGTCCTGTGTGAGACTTGTTCGAGCCCTAAAGAACGTTTTCGTATTGCGGAAACGCAAAACACTCGTACGAATCGTTGAATCCTGGCAAGATACGAATTGGAGGCGATGAAACTGACTTTGAGGGCCGTCTTTTGGTTCTTAGTTCGAGCTTTGACTCTTACCGATCAAAAGTTCACTCTCTTGCTTTGATTTCTCAAGGAATCCGTTTCGAGCAAGACTCTTGCTCGTATGTTTAAAATCTCTGAAGAAATCCGCAATTTTCCGCAATTCTTAACTTTGCTAAAGTGAAACGCTTAAACTTGGAAATTGAATCTCCAATTCTTCCGGAATTTAGAAGTGAAATCCTAAAAAATCCTTCGTTTTTTTCCGTTTTTTTTGGAAAGAACATGAAGGAAATTGAATATTCTCAAAGTGTTCTAAAGGAAATTTTTGTGTGTATTTTCAAAAACGGTCTTAGGGGATTTTTTTTAAGGGTGGAAGTTTACTAAGGGCTAAAACGCTTCGGATCGAGGAATGCTCTGGGAAAACTGGGTTTTTGAGTTAGATTTGCAATGGGTTGCAATTACTTGGCAGACAAATGGAAGGCCGACTTTGTTTCGAAACAAGGGGAGATTGAAGAACTTAAATTGCAAGGTTTTAGTGAGGAGCAGGCGCATGCGGTTCTGGATGCGCAAGCTCATGCGGAATCGAAGGCTGCTCAGGAAAAAAATAATCAGGAAAGCGGAAAATCGGTGTTAGACGGATTTGGTTTTGCGAGCACGAGAAGAGAAGGAGAAGACGGAAGTCATGGAGTAATCGGGTTTGGCGATGACGATGGCCCCACTCCGGCTCATGGAGCGCCGTCTTCACATGATCCGGGGCAGACGTTAGCGTCATCGGGTTCTTTTGATCCGGATGGAAAACCGACTGGAGGTCGTCAACTCAGTGCGGCCGATGTTGCCGAATTCAAAGCAGACTGGAGAAAGGAAAGCCCGGCACAAACGGATGCAAGTATTGCCGGTTTGAAAGCAGCCGGTTACGATACGAGTGGTCTTGAAAAGTTTGTAAACGATTATCGTAACGCCAAAGCGGCTAACAACAGTCAAGTCGCTACACAAACTACGCATCCGACTCAAAGCACTGGGTTCTTTACAAATGCTTATAATGCGGTTGTGAGTGGAGCGAGCAATTTGTGGGATCGCGTCACAGGCGGAAGTAAACCTGTAACGCATTCAACCTCAGGAAATGTAGATGCGATCCACAATCCGAACATAGTACATACGGTAGATTATGGTGGAAGTAACTCTACAGTTCAAGGTGCTCCGAATGCAACGGATGATCCTGTAAAAATCCAAATAGTATCCGGAGACTTTGGACGAGATACAAGTCAATGGACGAATATGACGGATTTCAGAGACAAAGCCCATTACAACGGCCGTGATACTCTGAGTAAGGTGGATTTAAATGGAAAACATTCGGGTAACAATCTTAGTTGGCATGGCCCGAATGCAAACTTTAGAGTGGACGGTGTGTTTGTCGGCGAAAAAGTAAGCGGTTCTCGAATTCAAATATCCGTATTGGATTCTAATAACAATGCGGTGGGCCAATTGAATTTGAAACATTTTAATCAAATCAACCAAGCGATCTATGACGGTAAGGGAAAGATATTTTCAGCAGGAACGTATTTAGGTAGAACAAATGAAAAAGTAGGATTGTCGGATGGAGCCCATTTGCA
This sequence comes from Leptospira weilii, assembly GCF_006874765.1. Lineage (NCBI taxonomy): Bacteria > Pseudomonadati > Spirochaetota > Leptospiria > Leptospirales > Leptospiraceae > Leptospira > Leptospira weilii. The sequence goes on along the minus strand of NZ_CP040840.1, from coordinate 377,152 downwards.
TGTGGAAGTTACGAAGGAATGGCTAAAAAAGGATAAAAATGCTTCGCGTAGTGATATCTACAAATGGATGCGAGGAGAAAATTAAGGAGAATATAATGAAAACAATGTACAAGAGTATTTTAATATTTTTGATTTTTATTTCCTGTTTTTGCAAACAGGAGCCAAAGGAGGAAGAAATGAAAACGAAAAAAGTAAGCCCAGTTTCATTACAAAATGCACATCCAATTACTCAGCAGATTGTAAAAATATTAAGAGAGAACAAACCGGAAGAATTGATGTTGTTTTTGGATACGACGTATGGTTTCGAAATTGATGAATGGTATATTTCACTTCCGGACGGTTCGGATCACGGCGCTCCTCCTAAAAGAAAAGACTTTTTAAAAGATGGAATTAAAGAGAGCGCTAAAGATTTAATTTTTAAAAACGAAGTGATGCAGAAAGAATTCCAGGAAACTTTTCCTGGAATCGTTTCCTTTCGAGAAGCCTTTATGAATCCAAATGTTGAGATTTTTGATTCCTTCACTATGGATAAAGGAGGAACTGGAAGAATTAGCATTGATTATGGAAACTATATATATTCAATAACCTTATCATGTAACAAGAGTGGTAATTGTAAGATTATCCAGTTTGAAATTGGTAGGAAATGAATTGTGTTTTGAAAAATATTCAAATGAGAGAATATTGAAATGGTATATTGAGCGACGACTTTAAGGGTGAGTCTCGCAAAAACTAAAATGACAGAAGTTGAATCCAAGATAGCAGACGCATGTGATAAAATGAAAGGATTTGAGAAAAAAGAGAGCTGAAACTGGAATAAAACAGATTCAAAATATGGAATATACGGAAAGAAGAGAGGAATTAAAGAAACAAATCAAACGGAAGACATGGGAATCTTTCTCCGAATAACGGCGCACAAAAGAAAACTAGAAACAAGTGTGGGTTAGGCAACGTCTTCGTAAGAATATATGTGGTAAAGACCTCCGAGAACGGGAGTGGAAACGAGTTTTACCGACCCATCGGAAGGACGTATTAAAACCGGAGAAGAAACGGGACTGTCTTTGTTCAAAGCTAAATGAGTGCGATGATGATTGTAAAAATGAATGAACTCTTCCAGTTTTTTTTCCAAATGATACTGATTGAGAGGAATGAAGAAATCCAAAAATTCATTTCTACATGTCTTTACCCAACGTTCCGCGTAACAGTTCTGTCAAGGAGAGCGAAGAGAGGTTTTTTTGTGTTTGATGCCGATTCTTTCCAAGTATTTGGTAAAGCGTTTCCCAAAAATGGAATCGTTGTCGGAAAGAAAATAATGAAAGGTTTTTCCTGCTTGAATTTGCTTACGAACGGCAAACTTCAAAACCTTTCGCATCCAATTTGTAGTCGGGTTTGTATGAATATCAAAATGAAGAATTTGTCTAGAGCCGACGTGAAGAAAAAAAACGACGCGAAAGATCTTTTTGAAATTGGAAGAGTAAACGGAAAGAGTATCGGAAACAACCATAGAATCGGCATGCAGAGAATAGAATTCTTTCCAAGAAAGACGTTTTTTAGGGCTATGAGGACGTTTTGGAATATACTTAGAAACAGTTCTTTCACAAATATCATGGTCGAGCTTTAGAAGAAGACCGTGTAGTTTTGTAGCTCCCCAGATTTTGTTTTCCTTAGCAACTCTTCGAATGAGTTTGATGACTTTCCAAGGAATGTTTGGTCTTCCTGTTTTCTTTCTACGGGAAAGAAGAGCCCAGAATGTTTTGAATTTTTTGTTTCTCCATTCAAGAAGAGTATGTGGAGAAACAAGAATTAGATTTTCGATCCAATTGGGATCGAGATAGGAAAGAAAGACGAGTTTCAATCTTTCGAAAGGTTTTGTATGGAATTTTTTTCGTTTTCGTTTGTAAGCTGAGAGTTGTGATTTTAGAAATAAGATTTGAATGGAATTTTTTGATTCTGCTCCAATTTTTTTGATAACATAAAGAATCAGCACCAGATTGAGCAGAATAGAGATTTCGTAAAACAACCATTAACCTCGATTAAATACGGATACAGCGGAAATAGATGAAGTCGGATGTGGAATTATGTTGAGTCGCCCGCTCCTCCTGTGAATATATCGTTATATATACATCACAAATTGAATCTTTTTTGAATGATCGTCTAATTTTTGTTATTTATCAGTGATATAATAATTGACATAAATCACAAAGTTTTGCAATCTTGTTCGAGCAAATGAATGACTTTCGAGAACAAAGCGAACTTTCAATGCGAATTCTAAAACGGAAATATACTATTTTCCTAAACCCAGTAAAACGCCCTAACTCAGAGAAGCTCTCCCTATGAGTCGGGAGAGAAAGAACTCAATCTCACTCTCTACGGATCGCGAGATAGGGCTCCGGGGATGAAACACAAAGAAGTAGCCCGGCGAAGGGGTAGAGTAATACCGAGCTTGAATAAACGATTAGACATTTCTAAATTAGAGAAACAGCAAGCTCGGTATGAAGCGAGGGGAAGGCTTTCCCTTTCCCACCTGAAATCTAACCCCTATTCCCTGACCACTAAGATCGTGAGTTTGGTAACGATCATCGCGTTTCATATATCCTTTGTCATACCGTTTGCGCTTTTTAGTCTTTTGTCTTCCGAATTCAGTCCTTTGAACGCGCAAAGCGTACCCACGTTAGGCAGTACCAAACAGTTTGCCAATGACGAACTCAAACCCTACGTGGACGCAGCCAAAGCGGGAGCGACGGACTCGGGAAGTTTTCTGAATACGGTGACAAACGGAGAACAAGTGTTGGAAGCCGCCTGGGAAACGGAAGTGAACGCGGAAATAGAATCGATCGTCGGAGGAGTAAATAACTCAGACGCGGTGAATAACGTGAACGTCTACAAAGATGCGGTGAGGGCTCAGTTAGAACTACAAAAACAACAGGCCAAAAGCCAATGGGTAGCGGACGCGAACGCATACATCCAAGCGGAACTGCAAATCTTTTTAGCGATACTTTCCCAAAACACAGGAAGCAACGTAACATCGACGAACACGAATTCGGTGCAAACGATCAACCCGACTGTGCAAGCAGCGACAACCACACCGGTTACACAAAATACAAACCCGGCACAAGCGGCACAAAGCTATTACCAAGGAGTTCAAGTTTGGGATACAAAGTGGCAAGATCTGTTAACCAAACAAAACACTTGGGAACAGAATTCCTTGAATGCGATCCAGAACGGAATCTTACAATGGAATCAATCGATCACAGGACTTGAGAATGACAAACTAACGTATCTCAACGGAATCGAACAAACCAAAGCGCAATGGCTGGCGAACAAACAAATCATCACCAACGCACAGAATCAAATGAGAGGCGCGCTGCAAAGTACGATTACGAATATCCGCTCTCAAGAAAATCAATTGAAAGCAAACGCATCCGGCGATGCGAGCTTGACATCTGTGTTTGGAGATATGGACGAATTGTTAGACGACTTGCAAGACGCATTGAATACAAACGCATCTTTGGGAACGTTAGCGCAAACATTGGGAAACTTTTTCCAAAGTCAGATCGCAAGCGCAACCGCAAAAGCGGACTACTGGAACATTACAAAATGGCAAGAGACGTATGCGACGCAAGTCTTAGAGTTTAAAAAAGAAGTGGCGACTGCAACTCTGAGCTGCAACAACACATACGGAGGCGGAGGCTGGTGCAACTACCAACCGACAGGATCGCAAGCGGTGACATACGGAAACGACGGGAACGTCTACGGATGGACCGCTGTAAACGGAGTCTTTCAAGGAACCGTTGTAAGCAGTTTTGATCCGTATACGGTAACGAATCCTGCTTACGCGGAACTGAATCAACAATACCAAAGTTGTCAGTCTCAGGCTTCGGGTTGGATGAGTTCATGGGTTTGGATGATGTCTCCGTGTTCCGATTTCGGACCTAACGGATCTAATGCGCCGATTCAATCATATACGGTAAACCCGAACAATAGCAGCGGATACTACAGCGAAGGTCATTACATAGCGACTTGTAACGGAACGGACCTCGGAGGAACTTGCATTGGAGGAACCGGCGCCTACGCCTTGAACTTGAATTATTGCGGAGGAGGTTTCATGTGCGGTTACAGTAGACAATGGATAACCGACCAAAGTTATTCCCTTTCGGTGACTGAAAACTTTAACCAAGCACAAAAAGACCAGATAGCGACGAACACAAAAATACGAAACGCAGTATTCGGAAATTACAACATAGCATTTGGACAATCCACTCAAGCGGGGAACGCGGTTTCCGGATCCAATGTCGCGTTAGAAACCAAAGTGTGGTTAGGCGGAACTGCGCTCAGTAGTTCGAATTGGTATAACTCTCTTGGGTTGATCGAACAAGTACAAGTCCAAACGAAATACAAATACATCGATATCGCAATGCAGGCGAATCAAAACTTTTGGACGAGTATGAAAACTCAGTTTAGTAGTATCGCATCTACGTTCTTGTCACTTGTGAATCCATTGAAAGACTGGGAAGAAAGATCAGCCGAGTACGAAGACGAATACCAAGCCAAACTGTTAGAACTGGAACAAATGAAACAAACCACGGTCGCCAACTACGACAACCAAATCAACCAGATGAAAGCGGCACGAGGAGCGTGGGTAACAGAAGTGTATGGCTACCAAATGGCAGGAATTGAAGGAAGCCAAGACAACGCGAACAGCCAATTTAGAACGGGACAAGAGAACTGGGAGAACACGAAATCCGTCTTCCAACAAGCGGAACTGAATTGGTATTTGTCAGCAAAGGATACACTGCAACAAGCGGTAACAGCGCCTAACGGAGAAACTCAATACCAAACAAACTCAATTCCGCAAGCAAACCAAATCCAAAACCAGATTACAAACTCGGAGACAAACACAAACCAGCTTTACAACGCAGCAACGGGATTGTATCAAACATACCAATATTCAGCTGCGGGAAACGTAATGCAACAAGCCATTACCAACTTGCAAAATCAAACAAGCTGGAATCAGCAAGGAGCGAATCTTTCAGCGAGCATAGCGGATTCTTTTGGAAGAAGTGAGGCATACAAAACAGCGGAGCTTGGCGCAAGCAATCGGATCAACGCTCTCGCCCAAACGATCTATGGAAACGGAGCCTACATCGTAGACAATACGGAGTTGCAATCGTTACAAAATCAAATTGCAACAAACGGACAAAACCAAAGCTTTTGGCAAAATGAAATCAATGGAGTCAACGGAGGGTTTAACTTTAACGGTCGCAACAACACAAGCCAAACCAAAGAAGCCCTGTATGGGGACATGATAGCAGACATTGCAGTCGCAACAACGTTACAAGCGGAAGTAGTCGATGAAGAGATCACATATTTAAAAACAGCAAACGAATTTTTTGAAAAATCCGAAAGATATCAAGAGTTAGCGGAGAAGGCCAAGAGTGAAGCGAAGTTCGACGAAGCCGCACTTTACACCGGATATGCGGTGAGAGAAAAGAACAACGCAGTAGGATTCTTGAAAAAGAAATACTACAACTTGGGAGAAGAGATTACAAGTGAAGTGGATAACCGGGGGCTTACCTTTACGAAAAATTCGTTCTTAAGTTACAGAGATACACTGCTCAGTAAAAACTTTCAGAATACGACGCAAATAGGCAAACAGATTCAAGAAGGAAAGAATCAAGTCGCGGGGATTATCGCGGAAGGAGAAAGCTACAATCAAATCCAAGGAATGATTCAGACGGCTTCTAACTTGAACAAACAAGGAGAAGAGAACAAAGAACGAGTGGAGAGACTCTTGGTGCAATCTAAAGAGCTAGCAGAGAAAAACATCGGTGAAGGACTGTTAGACGGATTGCAAGAAATGATTGCAAGCATCCAAAGTAGTTTACCGCAAGAGATATCCAACAACGGAGTTGCTCAATACATCCAAGCACAAGAGAAAGAACTTGCAGAGAAGCAAGAGAAAGTGAATGAATTACTTTCTCATATGAATTCGCTTGTAACGAATCAGAACGATCTTTCCAATTTGCAAACATTGTTACAAGGAAGCAGCCAAGCGATCAACCTAGCGGCAAACAGCGCAGTGTCAAAATACTTAGACGACTACGCGAAGAAACTCCAAAAAGACAACGAAGAAAGAAGCGAGAGTTTGCAAAAGACACTCCTCGAAGCCCTCACAAATGGAGACCAATACAAGTATCTCCGAGAAGCGGGCTACGGATTTAGAACGGACGGAGAAGGAATTTCCGCCTACAGACAGATCTACAGCGGGGAAATCGAAATCGGCGGAAGCGCGATGAAGGAAACAAGTTATTCTCCGAATTTAGAATATCAATATATACGAATTGAGACGAAGTTCAATCCTGGAAACTTGAGCGTGGATATGATGAACCCGAATTCCACAAGATTCAACGCGGAAATGGCGATTGGGATTAAAAATTACATCGACAACCTTCAAAAGAACGTGGAACAAATGTTCGCACAATTTAGCGACAAGACAAACGAGATCAAAGAAGAATACGCACAAAATCAAGAGATCCAAGATTACAAGAAGGAACTCTACAAAGAGAGTAAGACGAACATATTAGCCTCCTTTCAAGCGTTGCCTGAAGATTTGAAGAAGGCATTTTCAGGAGAAATGGGAGGATTAAAGGGCTACCACGAACAAGGATCCAAATACAACTTTAATCAAGAAAGTTTCAAAGACGAAAGCGGAGAGATGAAGAAGATCGGGAAGTCGATGTACGAGGGAGCAAATATCGACGACACAGTGTTTGGCGGAAGTAGAGAGTTAAAAGGCTCGGTGAGTGTGAAAGGGATACCGGTAGAAGTAAGCTACGGAATGCAGTATTTGATTGTCACATCCGGATTTAATATCTCGAACTTAGGATACAACTTCAACTTGAAGTTAGTGGGAAATCAAAACGCAGAGAGTCAGTTAGCGACCGTAAACCAGAAGTATGAAATCTACAAAGAAGATATCCAAGCTCGAATCGAGAAACAAGCCAAGGCAAATGACGCGGAAAAGGAAAGCAAGGGATTTCTATTTACAATCTTGAATGGGATGAATGGCGGGTCTGGAAGCATGGGCCAGAGATTTACGCAAGCAGTGAAGTCGGAAGTGCAAAGCCGCATAACGGGAGCAGTAGCGGAAGCAACGGGCTTACCCGCGTCACTCGTCGGAGCGCTCGTCGGCGGTTCGAGCATGAAAGACGCGGTGAAGGCGTATGTGAAAGACGAGACGGTAAACGCAATTTCGAAAGCGACCGGGATTCCCGCTTGGATGATCTCGAATCAGATGGAGAAGATGAACAAACCAAAGGAACAATGGTATCAAAGCCAAGAGTTCCAGATGGTGACAACGGTGGTAGCAGTGGCGGCCGCACCCTTTACCGGTGGAGCCTCTCTAATGGTAATGATGGCCGTAGGCGCCGGAATCGGAGCTGCGACGGGAGCAGCCAGCGGAGGATTGAAGGGGGCGTTAGTTGGCGCAGTCGGAGGAGCTGCGGGAGCCGCAGTGAAAAGTTTTACGGGTGGAGCGGTTAACGTAGGACTGAGCTATTCCGCAGAGAACGGATTTGGAGCGAGTGTCGGAGTCGGATACGGACCCGCTACAGTGAGCGTTGGAATCTCCGAAAGAGGCGGAACATCGGTAGATGTCGGTTTAACGAAAGCGGGATTTAATGCGGGATTAAGTTACAATTCTAAGACGGGAAGTGTGAGCGGAAGCGCTGGATTTACTTCCCAAAGTAGCGGAACCGGATTTGCTTTGAGTTACAGCGAAGGAGACGGATTCGTTGCGAGCTTGAGTAAAAGTTTCAGCAACGGATTGAATGGCGGAATCAGTTGGAGCGAGAAAGGCGGCGTGGGAGGAAACATCGGATACGAAGCCCCGGGAGACAAAGACAAACCGAAGAACTCACTCGCAAACCAAATGAAAGGAGCCGGAGGAACATTAAGTTTTTCTCAAAGAGATGGAGTGTCCGCGGCACTTAACGCGTCTGGCGGTGTAAACGCGGGCAACTGGAGTCAGTCCGGTGGTTTTCAAGCAAATACGAATTATTTGATGGATAGCTGGAAGGCGGACTTTGTTTCGAAACAAGGAGAGCTGGAAGAGCTTCAATCGAAAGGTTTGAGTAAGGAACAGGCGACAGCGATTCTGGATGCGCAAGCTCATGCGGAATCGAAGGCTGCTCAGGAAAAAAATAATCAAGAAAGCGGAAAATCGGTGTTAGACGGTGCAGGATATGCTGCGACCAGAAAAGAAGGAGAAGACGGGGTAACGAGTCATTCCAACGGAGGAGACGAAAGTCATTACTATGATCGCGACGGTAATATGAGAGTGAGAGTTGCGGACTCGAACGGAGACGTTTACTACAGAGCGGCGACCCCGGAAGAAGCGCATCGAATTCAGAATGGAAATGATTTGGCAATGACGAGTGAGACGAAACTAAGCAGCAATTCTAAGGCCGGTGAAGAATTTACCATTAATGGAATAAAAGCTAAGGTATCGTATAATGCAAATGGTGACCCAATTATGAATTTGGCAAATGGCCATACAATTAATACTCAGACAGGCGGAATTTTTAAACAGTTTGAAGCAAAAGGGCTTAATTCAGAGGTATTGCATGCTTTGAATAATAAGGATGCAGCAAACGCAAAAATCGACTCAGTGGATTGGCAAAAAGGATCAAGGATGCACACCGCAAATGAAGGTAAACAAAATGGTCAAGCAGACCTTATGGCCAAGAATTTAACTCCATATTCGATTTTTGATACCCATGATGGAACGTTTAAATTAAAATCTTGGGATAAAGATGTGACTGCTGGGAATAAGGCTGTTATACAGTTTAAAGATAAGCAAGGAATTAATCGAGAAGTGCAAATCGGTCATATGGCGAATCAAATTCCGAAATATGTCAAAGATCATTTTGCGATGAATCCAGATACACCGTTAGTTCTGAAAACTGGAACTATATTTGGATATGCAGGAACCACGGGAAATCACTACGTCGGTAAATTAGGGCAAAATTCTTCGAAGAATGGATTTGATTATGACAACTTAGAAAAATACGTGAAATCTCCAAGCCCTCATGCTCACGTAGTATTTAGGGACGCTCCGGGTCAAAAAGCTCGACCTGGGTATGACGTTCCGTCTTACGCAACACACTTAGGATGGAATCCATAATGAAACTTTTCTTGAAACTGATACTATTAAATTTTATAGCTTTAGGTCTTGTCCTATCCAGTTGTAAAAAGGAAATCAATGCGAATTCGGAAGATGGTGATATATTATTTCAAGAACTTAATAATTACTACGTATCAGTAGGCTACAATCCAATAAAAAAAGATGATCTTATTGATATGACGCACATCACTATTGACGGGGAAAGTAAAAGAGATTACAAAATGTTTAAGTTTCTACCAGTTTTTTACAAGCTCTCCTCTTTGAGTTTAAAGAATTTAAAATTTTCTCATGTGTCTTCTAACGAATTGGGCAACCTAGAGAAAATCTCTTTAGGTGAATTAATAATCGAGAACTGCGATATTAAAGATGATCAACTTGGTTTGTTTATCAATAAAGCTAACAAAATTTTCCGTGTGGCAATTTTTAATGCTCCTAATATTACAGATGAATCTTTGAAACTTCTTTTAGGTTTAAAAGAAATCGATGAGATATATGTTGTCAATACAGGAATCTCTCAAGAAGGTATGTGGAAGCTCAATTCTAAATTTGGGGAAAAACTAAGAGAGCCTGGCCATGTTTTAGGAGAGTAATGCAATACCTTTTCGTAAACTTAAAACTCTTTTTCCGGCTCTTTCTTTGCCGAGAGGGAGAGTTTCTTGCTCACTGGTAAATATCTTTCCTGTGTCCGATTGCGATGACTTCTATGATTAGCTTTTGATCTTGGATGTCGTATATGATTCTGTAGTCACCTTTTCGGATACGGAAGCCGTCTCTTCCTTTTAATTTTTTGACGCCTTGAGGCCTTGGATTTTTAGCGAGGCCTTCAATTGTTTCGATCAAAGAATCGGCGATATTTTCGGGAAGTTTGTCGAGTTGTTTTGTGACGGATTTAGAAAGAAGAATGGAATATTCAGACATGTCGCCTTTTGTTCTTTCTTGATTTTATATATTCACTCAAAGGAGTCGACTTTTCATTTTTTGCTTTTACTTCGTCGTAAAGACGAATATCTTCCAGTTCTTCCGAGTCTTCCAATAAAGTTTTGAATTCTTTAATCGAAAGGACGACGGAGAGTTTTTTTCCTTTGTCGTCTGTAATGAATTGAGGATGAATTGCTTTCATGAACTTTACTTTCCTGAGCCGGTAGCGAGAAGTTGTTTCATTCTTTGATTGGTGAGCATATTGTCGATTACTTGCAGGAGAGCTTCTCTGTTCTTTTCATCTAATGAATCTAAAAGTCTAATACGTTCGGCTAAGGATTTGTCCTTAATTTCCACTTCGTAAGAATCCAAATCGTCATTCAGTAAAAAGTCCGCAGAGACTTCAAAAACATTCATGAGTCCACGTAGGACTTCGAGAGAAGGCTCGTTGTGTCCGTTTTCGATTCGACTTACGTGACTTAGATGGATTCCTAATTTGTCTGCTAAGCTTTGCTGAGAAATGCCGTTCTTCTTTCTTAATTCTTTGATTTTATCCGGAAGATTCATGCTCACGTCTTTCAGAGAGGCGAAAATGAGTAAAAAATCAAGATAATTCTCATATCGAAAAAAATTGCTTGTTTAATAGAGCTAAATCTAGTAAGTACGATATTGTTTAATTTGCAATATTGACTTGCATATTTGCATTACAAAAATTTTTCCCCTCACCAGGAGCCTTCCCCATGCCCTACATGCCAAAAGAAGAGATTACCCGGTTAAAAACCCAAACGGACCTGCTTGCGTTAGTCCGCAGCTACGGAATCGAACTCAAGAACCACGGGACGAACTGGGTGGCAAAATGCCCGTTCCATGACGACCGCACGCCCTCTTTTGTCGTAACGCCGGTAAAGAATCTGTGGCACTGTATGGGAGCTTGCAAGACAGGGGGAAGCGCGATCGACTTTGTAATGAAACGGGAAGGCTTGGGATTTAACGAAGCGGTAGATGTGTTACTAAAATTCAGACCGTCCACCGAGAGAGGAAAGGCAGTCGTCACGCCTGTAAGCTTGGAGAGTGCCCTAGGGGGGAGAAGGATCCCGACAACAGAGAAACTGAGTTCAGAAGAAAGAGCTGTGGTCTTTCAGGTATTAGAATACTACGAAACTAACTTGAGACAAACGAGAAGCGCACTTTCGTATTTACAAACGAGAAAGATTGGAAGCGAGGAATCGATATCCAAGTTTAGAATCGGCTACAGCGACGGAAGTTTAGGAAAGATATTGCCATCGAGACAAAGTATTGTGGGACAAAGAGCGAGAGATATTTTGAAGGAATTCGGGATATTTGGAGAGAACGGACAAGAGTATTTCCAAAAGAAAATAGTAATCCCGATTTTTAGGGACAAAGAGCTGTGCGGGATGTATGGAAGAAAAGTATTCGGGAGTAAAGACCCAAGAATACCCAATCACCGTTACTTACAAGGTAAACACTTAGGAATCTGGAACGAAGAAGACGCGTTTGAAAAGAAAGAGTTAGTACTTTGCGAATCGCTACTGGATGCGTTGACGTTTTGGGAGAATGGAATCAGGAACGTGACTTGCAGTTACGGAGTGGAAGGCTTCACGGAAGTGATTCAAGAAAGGATACTCGAAAAACAAATCAAGAAGATATATATCGCGTATGACGCAGATATGGCGGGAGACAAGGGAGCGGTTTCGGTATATCAGAAACTAAAAGACAAAGGGATTGAGATCTACCGAGTGCTTTTACCACTGGGAATGGATGTAAATGAGGTAGCAGTGAGAAGCGAAGAAGTACAAGACACACTGTTTGGCCTTTTAGAAGAGAGCGTAAGGCTTACCGAAGAAGAACTCACACCGCAATACAAAGAGATGTCCGCGCTTGAGACCAATGTACGACCGCAAGAACCACTTTTGACTTCGGAGGAACTTTCTACCTTAGTCGAACCTAGATCCCAAACCCAACCGGAAGTAAGAATCACGAAAGAAGAAGTGGAAGTAAACTTCCCCGAAAGAACGTATTTAGCAAAGGGCCTCTTTCGAAATTACCCAAGCCTTGAGACGTTGAAAGTGACGCTAAAGGTAAGCCAGGGAGAACGGTATCACGTAGACACAGTGGACTTACTCAGTTACAAAGGAAGGATGTCGTATATATCAACGGCCTCCCATGAGTTACGAGAAAAAGAAGAAATAATCAAGAAGGAACTGGGAAGACTTCTCAATATCTTGGAAGAGGCATTGAACGAAAGAGAGAAGGAGAGAAACGTAAAGACTGAAGTGGAGCTGACTCCGGAAGAAAGAGCCCAAGCGGTCTTGTATTTGGAGGACCCGGAACTACTTTCCAATATCCTAATAGACTTTGAAAGATGCGGACTTGTGGGAGAGAGAATCAATTCTTTAGTTGGATATCTTGCGAGCATTACAAGAAGAACGGAGAACCCGCTTGCCGTGATTATACAAAGCTCCTCGAGTGCGGGTAAGTCGACCCTAATGGACTCTATCCTTGATTTTGTACCGGAAGAAGAGAAAGAGAAGTATTCGGCAATGACGGGCCAATCTCTCTTTTATATGTCCTCGAAGAATTTAAAGAACAAGGTATTAGCCATATCGGAGGAAGAAGGAGCGGAACGGGCCAAGTATGCGCTCAAGATCTTACAGAGTGAAAAGAAAATCAGTATTGCAAGCGCAATGAAAGACCCGGCGACAGGAAGGACGGTAACGGAAGAATACAGCGTGGAAGGCCCGGTGGTAATCTTCCTTACGACCACAAACTTAGAGATTGATGAGGAACTTGAAAACCGGTGTTTGATTCTCACCGTAAACGAAGGAAGGGAACAGACAAGAACGATCCTTGAGATTCAAAGAGAACTGGAGACGTTAGAAGGAATCGTAAAAAAGCGAGACAAAGACAAGATCGTAATGCTTCACAAGAATCTACAAAGGATCCTTCGTCCTTTAGTTGTCGTGAATCCGTATGCGAAGGAAATGAAGTTTCCGGATACAAAACTGAGAATGCGCCGGGATCAAAAGAAATATCTTACCCTAATCAAATCGATCGCACTTTTACACCAATACCAAAGAGAAAAGAAGATCGGTAAGGATGAAAACGGAGAGAGCTTCGAATACATAGAGGTGACTCCTTCAGACATGGAGCTTGGTAGTTTACTTGCTTCTAAGATATTAGGAAGGACGCTTGAAGAGTTAACCCCCCAGACAAAGGAAGTATTGTTTTCTCTTCATGAGATGGTAGAGACGTCAAGCGAAGAACAAAAGCTTTCAAAGAGTGCAGTGAGATTCACGAGACGTCAAGCGAGAGAGAGACTTGGAATGAGTGATACAAGACTTAGAGTTCATTTGAGACGACTGGAGGAGTTGGAGTATTTGGTGGTACGCAGTCGCGGTCAAGGACAGTTAGTGGAATACGAGCTATTGTATGACGGAGAAGGAAAGGAAGGAGAAGAGTTTACATTAGGGTTATCTTTCTTGGAAGAAGGGAATTCGGTTTTTTCTTGGAAAGAAATATTTGGGTTTGAAAGAAAAGAGGAAGTGAGTGAGAATGTATGAAAGAATCTGAATATTTTGAGTTTCTTGTATGGCCTTATGTATATTTTTGTTCTGGACATTTAGGGAAACTTCTCATGTGGATACATTTAGTTTGTATCCAGATCAACAAGGCTCGGGAAAGCCTGCGTTTTGCCACAGGTTTGCTGCAAACTTCGCCTAGCAAAAAGGGCACTTCGCTCCCCCTTCGCCTGGGGGTAGCCTGGCCTTCGCCTAGGGGTAGCCGCCCCCTCATTCTCTTATTCTGTAGGGGTTTAGAGTGTGTTTCAAAGCAAAATACGAGTTTTACGCTTAAACAATGTATTCTAGGGAGAAAAAAGTTTCCCCGAAGCTTGTCCTTGTTGTTGCTGGTTGGTTTTGAATCCAAATGAAATGGCAAGAAAAGTTAGATACTTTGCGGAATTCTCTGAGTCTCGCAAAAACTAAAATGACGGAAGTTGAATCCAAGATAGCAGACGCATGTGATAAAATGAAAGGATTTGAGAAAAAAGAGCTGAAACTGGAATAAAACAGATTCAAAATATGGAATATACGGAAAGAAGAGAGGAATTAAAGAAACAAATCAAACGGAAGACATGGGAATCTTTCTCCGAATAACGGCGCACAAAAGAAAACTAGAAACAAGTGTGGGTTAGGCAACGTCTTCGTAAGAATATATGTGGTAAAGACCTCCGAGAACGGGAGTGGAAACGAGTTTCACCGACCCATCGGAAGGACGTATTAAAACCGGAGAAGAAACGGGGCTGTCTTTGTTCAAAGCCAAATGAGTGCGATGATGATTGTAAAAATGAATGAACTCTTCCAGTTTTTTTTCCAAATGATACTGATTGAGAGGAATGAAGAAATCCAAAAATTCATTTCTACATGTCTTTACCCAACGTTCCGCGTAACAGTTCTGCCAAGGAGAGCGAAGAGAGGTTTTTTTGTGTTTGATGCCGATTCTTTCCAAGTATTTGGTAAAGCGTTTCCCAAAAATGGAATCGTTGTCGGAAAGAAAATAATGAAAGGTTTTTCCTGCTTGAATTTGCTTACGAACGGCAAACTTCAAAACCTTTCGCATCCAATTTGTAGTCGGGTTTGTATGAATATCAAAATGAAGAATTTGTCTAGAGCCGACGTGAAGAAAAAAAACGACGCGAAAGATCTTTTTGAAATTGGAAGAGTAAACGGAAAGAGTATCGGAAACAACCATAGAATCGGCATGCAGAGAATAGAATTCTTTCCAAGAAAGACGTTTTTTTAGGGCTATGAGGACGTTTTGGAATATACTTAGAAACAGTTCTTTCACAAATATCATGGTCGAGCTTTAGAAGAAGACCGTGTAGTTTTGTAGCTCCCCAGATTTTGTTTTCCTTAGCGACTCTTCGAATGAGTTTGATGACTTTCCAAGGAATGTTTGGTCTTCCTGTTTTCTTTCTACGGGAAAGAAGAGCCCAGAATGTTTTGAATTTTTTGTTTCTCCATTCAAGAAGAGTATGTGGAGAAACAAGAATTAGATTTTCGATCCAATTGGGATCGAGATAGGAAAGAAAGACGAGTTTCAATCTTTCGAAAGGTTTTGTATGGAATTTTTTTCGTTTTCGTTTGTAAGCTGAGAGTTGTGATTTTAGAAATAAGATTTGAATGGAATTTTTTGATTCTGCTCCAATTTTTTTGATAACATAAAGAATCAGCACCAGATTGAGCAGAATAGAGATTTCATAAAACAACCATTAACCTCGATTAAATACGGATACCAGCGGAAATAGATGAAGTCGGACGTGAAATTATGTTGAGTCGCCCGCTCCTCCTGTGAATGTATCGTTATATATACATCACAAATTGAATCTTTTTTGAATGATCGTCTAATTTTTGTTATTTATCAGTGATATAATAATTGACACAAATCACAAAGTTTTGCAATCTTGTTCGAGCAAATGACTCCCAGAGCCACCGAACTTTCCATGCGGATTCTAAAACGGAAATATACTATTTTCCTAAACTCAGTAAAACGCCCTAACGCAGAGAAGCTCTCCCTATGAGTCGGGAGAGAAAGAACTCAATCTCACTCTCTACGGATCGCGAGATAGGGCTCCGGGGATGAAACACAAAGCAGTAGCCCGGCGAAGGGGAAGCGTAATACCGAGCTTGAATAAACGATTAAATATTTCTAAATTAGAGAAGCAGCAAGCTCGGTATGAAGCGAGGGGAAGGCCTTCCCCTTCCCGCCTGAAATCTGACTCCTGGCTCCTGACATCTAATATCAATGCGGGCCTCAGTTATTCCGAAAGAGACGGAATTTCGGGTAACGTCGGATTAAATTACGGTTTGGGCAAGGAACCGAAAACGGGTTTAAGCTTAGGAATGAGTTACAACAGACAAGACGGAATGGGCGCAAGCGTCGGTCTCACTTCGAAAGGTGGTGTTTTGCGAGACACGGGAGCTAACATTACAAGATCAGAATATTCAGGTTTTGGAGCAGACATTTCCTCCAGAGAATACGGTCCCGGTAAATTTAGCGGCGGACTTTCCTACAATCAAAGAGACGGTTTTACAGCAAGCTTGAATGTTGCAGGGACGAACGCTCTCAACTACAATTCTCAAACAGGGTTGTCGTCTAACACCGACTTTATCTCTCAATATTCAATGAACAGAGGTATGTCGGAGGATTCCAGTCAGACCGATACAGAAGCAGAATCAAGGGCCGCTCAGGAGAGAAATAATCAAACTCAAGGGGCTCAAGCGATCGAAGGATTTGGTGTGGCAACTTCTGGTAGACGCAATGAAGGAGACGGAAGTCATGGAGTGATCGGGTTTGGTGACGATGGCCCCGCTCCCGCTCATGGAGCGCCGTCTTCACATGATCCGGGGCAGACGTTAGCGTTATCGGGATCTTTTGATCCAGATGGAAAACCGACTGGAGGTCGTCAACTCAGTGCGACTGATGTTGCCGAATTCAAAGCAGACTGGAGAAAGGAAAGCCCGGCTCAAACGGATGCAAGTATTGCCGGTTTGAAAGCAGCCGGTTACGATACAAGTGGTCTTGAAAAGTTTGTAAACGATTATCGTAACGCCAAAGCGGCTAACAACAGTCAAGTCGCTACAACTACGCATCCGACTCAAAGCACTGGGTTCTTTACGAATGCTTATAATGCGGTTGTGAGCGGTGCGAGCAATTTGTGGGATCGCGTCACGGGGGGAAGTAAACCTGTTACGCATCAAACTGCTCCTGTATTTGAACTTGATAATGGTGCCAAATTACCTTTTGAAAATCAAGGATCTAGTTATGGACGAGTTAGAAACCTAACTCGTAATGATGGAACAACCTATACAAGTATTCCACATTCAGGTTTAGATCAACCTCAAGCATCAGGTACACCAGTTCCTGTTGTCGCTGATGGTAGAGTTATTGCTTTAAGTCGTAATTATGAAAATAATCAGAATGGTGGTGGGTATGGTGCTTTTGTACTTGTTCAACATAATAACGGTATATTCACATTATACGGTCACAACTCAAATGTATTTGTAAAAGTAGGTGATTCTGTCACAAGAGGACAGGTTATTTCAAATGTTGGAAATTCAGGTAATTCCTTTGGAGCGCATATGCATTACGAAGTTAGGACAGGATTTAATGTTAATCCGAGAGCTTATATCTCTCAAACTACTCATCAAAATCCTGCAACGTTTAATTGGAATCAATGGATTCAAGACCATCCGGAGTGATTAAAATGATAAAAAAAATTAATATATTATTCCTTACATTGATTTTCGTTTTTCAATGTAAGGAGACCAATTATAGTCAGGAGGATAGCATGAGTTTAAATACGCCAAATGTATTATCAATAAATACTTTGTTTAATGGGATATGGACTGATGGTAGCGAGTATGCTACTACTTATATGAAATTTGTAAAAATAAATAATAGTTATGAATTTCATATAATCGAAGGTCCGGATGGTGCAATATTTAAAAATGTTAAAATAGTCTGTAATAAAAAATACTATTGTAGAATCTTAACTTCAAATGAAAAGTCTTTGCTTTTAAGTTTTCATATTCTCAAAAATAACGATATGAAAGTCGAGTTTTTTCCCAGGCCAGAACAAACCTTCTTGGTTGAAAAAACTAATTCACAAGAAAATCTTAAAATTCCGACTGTATTTGCTAACGGATCCATTTTGAAAAAGCAGTAATATTTTCAGCAGGAACGTATTTAGGTAGAACAAATGAAAAAGTAGGATTGTCGGATGGAGCCCATTTGCATGTGGAAGTGACGGACAAATGGATGAAAAATAATGATAGGGGGAAAGATAACCCCTATACTCGTAGTGATATCTACAAATGGATGCGAGGAGAAAATTAAGGAGAATATAATGAAAACAATGTACAAGAGTATTTTAATATTTTTGATTTTTATTTCCTGTTTTTGCAAACAGGAGCCAAAGGAGGAAGAAGTGAAAACGAAAAAAGTAAGCCCAGTTTCATTACAAAATGCACATCCGACTACTCAGCAGATTGTGAGGATACTAAGAGAGAACAAACCGGAAGAGCTGATGTCGTTCTTAGATACAACTTACAGCTTCGAAATAGACGAATGGTATATTGCTTTGCCTGACGGGTCGGATCACGGCGCCCCTCCTAAAAGAAAAGACTTTTTAAAAGATGGAATTAAAGAGAGCGCCAAAGATTTAATTTTTAAAAACGAAGTGATGCAGAAAGAATTCCAGGAAACTTTTCCTGGAATCGTTTCCTTTCGAGAAGCCTTTATGAATCCAAAGGTTGAGATTAGTGATTACTTTAAAATGGGTGACTATGGATATATCGGTATCGATTACGGAAATTATATATATTCTATAGATCTTTCTTGTGACAAGAACGGGAATTGCAAGATTATCCGGTTTGGGATTGGTAGGAAATGAATTATGTTTTGAAAAATATTGAAATGGTATATTGAACGACGACTTTAAGGGCTTTAAATTAAAACTAAATAAAGAGTGATAGAGTGAGTTTTCCAACTTGGTGGCAGGAATGGAACCAAAGAAAAGAACAAAAGGATACGCATTAGGCGAAGCGGTGAGAGACAAAGTAACGGGCCAAAAGATGTATGTGGAAGTAACTTGGACCCCGGAAGTACGTTGCGTTTACTTTGACTCAGAGAAAAAAAGTTTAGTGAAGGTAGAGAAGTATCCGGAAGATTTGGAGCGGATTAAGGAATTACTGCCATATCTACCGAAGTAAAAAGGCTATTCAAAAGAAATCGTCACATATCGAGAAAAACAAAAAAGCTCCCTTCGTATTAAAGACAAAGCGAAAGGGAGTAAGGAATGTCTAGAAGAATCGGAACCCAGGGAGTGAGTTTCCCAACTGGGGGAAGAAATGGAAAACAAAGACAAACAAGTATATGTGTTAGGTGAAGCTGTAAGAGACAAGAGAACTGGCCAGAAGATGTATGTGGACGCGAGTTGGAGCCCTGAAATCAAGTGTATATATTACAATACCTTGATGGACGAGTTAATAAAAGTAGAAGTACCGTATGAGGACTTGGAGAAGGTAATAGATTTAGATTTCAAAGCGAAGCCTGAGTAAGACTGCCGATCCGGTATTCAAAACGAATTCTGAGACGAAATTTCTTGGATCGTTTTTTCTAAATCGTTGTCTTTAAAAAATAGATTAGAAATCGTGAGCACATTCAACCAAAATCCAACAACTTGGCCCATAGGAAGCGTTGTGTTGAGTTTCTCCCGACGAAGAGGAAGACAATCGAAGACTTTGCACGGAACATGAGAACTGGACCAAACAACTAACGCAAGGAAAGAATCGACTTCACAGTTTATTCACTCAAGCAGGTTTGACTCATATTACCAAAAAGCATTTAAGAACAAAAACATCCAGAGAAGCTTCTGTAACTCTACTTCCCGATCGATACAAAAGAGAAGCGGAACGAATCTTAAAGGTTTTAGATTTAGTCGAACTAAATCTAAAACTCATAGAAGAAGAAATTAAAGAGGCTCTGAAAAAGAATCAGAGTTACGTTCAAACGATCATGTCCATGCCTGGGATCGGTATAATTACTTCTTTGGCGATCATGAGCTACATGGGAGATTGTAAAAGATTTTCATCCGCAAAACAAGCAGCCTACTATGCAGGCTTGGTTCCGAGAGTTGACATTTCGGGAGATACGGTTCGATACGGAAGAATTGTATCTCGTGGTTGTCATGCAATTCGAAGGGTGATTGTTCAGGCGGCCTGGAGTTTGGTCCGTTGTCAGCATGGCGGTAAGATAAAAGAATTCTACGAAAGATTATATGTTAAAAAAGGGGCTAAAAAGTCGATCATAGCGACTTCACGCAAAATGATCGAAGTTCTTTATACAATGATTCGAACGGGAAATCTTTTTGATTCTATGCCCGAAGAAGCATTGAATCGAAAGTTAGCTCAATATGGTCTTATGTAAAAAAAATAACGGGAGGGCTTGACACAAGAAACATAGGAGAGAGGCATTCGCTGAGTTAACGCGATTCTTAGAGAGCCCATAACCTTACCCACAAGTTAAGAAGTTTGGGACGATAAGGATCAAAAACTGATATTTTTCAAGTGTTCCGACAAGAATGAGGCTTTTTACTTGCAAGAAGTATCATTTTCTGATAGAGAAAAATCTCCCGAGTCTTTCTGTCTCCAGGCTCAATGATTTGCTCCCTACGGGTCGCTCATCACCCCACCACCCAAAAATCAGGGTGGGGCCGATCGTTTTATACAGAAGATTGTCGGAATTCCGACAGATTTATCTTCGGATTCAAGCATTTATGGGGCCCTTAGGAAGTGCGAACTTCAGTTTCTTATTCGCCCAAACTTTCTTACGACCTGCTCACGTTAAATAAATTCAAAGTGCTATTACTAATGTCTTCGCCGGTTAGAATTCGGGGTACTTTATTAATATAGTTTTAGGTAACACCTCTTTTCGTTCAGAACCGTCGCCGTTTATTTCGGCGGCTTCGATATGATCTCGCGAAAACGGGAGCCCCTTGCACTTTGATACAACCAAAAAAAGTATCGAGCGATTGCCTCTGCGTCCTTGAGCCCCATCGCTTTCGGGAAATCCTACGCCAATACTTCACGAGTCGCTTCCGCGATATGGTTCGTATATCAGCGAGTATGCGAAGATAAGTAAACCGTAGGAGTCTCTATGGTTAAAAGCGATTCAAAATCTAAAGAAAAAATTATCAAAAACATTTATAGTTGCGATTAACCGAACCAAATTTGAATCAGAAATTTTACCGAAAACGCATTCATAAATAATAAACTGGGTGTGAGCCAAATTAGAATAGCCCTTCCGTTATTCTGATCATATTGACCCGTAAAGGCGTGGTAACACAATCGTCCTTCCCAAATCCAAGCCAGCAACAAAATCGATAAAGACAATTTTAAGAAGTCGACGATTTCCATTGTATAATCGAGTGAGATTAAATCGTATCCCGCCGAAATGATAAAACTCGAAAATAAAAGAGGAAGGGAAGTTGCGAGAGTTGTAATAAAGAACTGTTTAAATCCGACTTTATACTCTCCGATAAAATAAAGAATGGGAAGTCGGATTAACGCAAGTAAAATCGGAATTAAAATCCAAATCAAAACGTAGATTACTTTGGAAAGCAAGGTAAAAACGAATCCCCGATCCTGCGCATAATTCTTTCGATTTTCTTCCACCTTAATGGAGGCTTCCTGGGCGACTTTGATTTTTATCGGAGCAAACAACGATTCGTGTAAAACTCTCGTAGACGTTAGAATGACCGCGAGACAAAACAAAACGATAAGAAAATCCCTAATTGAGCGGTTCGATTTAGATCGATCCGATTGTAACGAATAGGTTTTGAAATAATATTCCGGTCTAAATAAAACGTCCTTTAAATAATTCCATACGGTCATCGTATCTTTCTCCTAAGTTCCTTGATTCTGAAATTTGTCCAATCCGTGCTATTTCGATAAGTGCGAATAACCGTATTTACGATCGTGATAGGATATAAATATAATGTGATAAAAACGATCGGAGTAAAAAAACAAATTCCGGCCAATCCGAGGATTAATGTGATGGAAACCGTTTTCAGCATCGCAGAACCGGTTCCGAAACTGAAAGCTAAAGGTAAATAGAATAAAGCGATTAAAAACCAAAGTTGGAAAAACTTTGCCAGCAAAGTTTTTATTTTCTCCGTTAAGTCGTACGGTATCGCGCCGGATTCGAATTTTTCTCCTTTATTTTTCCAAGGCGCCAATTCTTTTCTGAGTATAAACGCTTCCAAAATTGCGAATGCGCTTATGATAATCATCCCTATATAAACTGGAATGGTCAAAGGCACGTCGATAAAATAAAGGATTATTATAATAAAGAACAAAGGTAAGGGCAGTACGGATAACAATAAAAACGGTTCTTTCAAAGATTCCAAATAAGACGCCAATATCATAAACAAAATCAACGCGGCGAAACTCAGAATAAAATTCATTCTTTTCTGATGCTCTAAAACTTTCTTCAGACTATCGCTGAATTCAATCCTGTATTGTTTGGGAAGTTCTATTTGTTTTAATTTTTCGAGTTTAGGAATAATTTCGGTTAAACTCATATCGGCAATCCGAAGGCTAAACGACAAAACTCTTCTTTTATTTTTTCTATAGATTCTCACCGGCGTAGTATCTCGGGTCAAAGCGGCCACTTCCAAAAGAGGCACGGATTTTCCGTCTTCCGTATTGATTTTATATTCTTTCAGATCCGAAAACTGATCGCGGTAATTCGAATCGTACCGGATACGGACATCTACTTCCTTTTCTTCCTCTATGAACTTTGTCGCTACCCCTCCTTGAATTCCGTAACGTATAAGTCTTCCGATATCTTGGGAACTGATTCCCAAAGACTCGCTTTTTTCCTTGTCTATCACAACTCGAACTTCTTCCCTAGGGGGTTTATATCTTAATAAAACGTGTCTAACGTTTGGAAGCAATCCCTGTGCGGTTGAGGAAACCTCTCTCGTAATTCGATCGATCGTATTCAGATCGTCTCCGATTACGTCGATCGTTATCTCCCTCAATAAGGCTTCGTCGTTACTTCCGGAAAAATATATAAAAGCGGGTTTGATGTCTCCGACGATTTCCTCCAATTCCTTTCCGATTTCATCCACGTCGGAAACGCTTTCGTTAAATTTCACTACGATCGTGGATTTTCCGTTTTCCACTCTCGAGTTGACTTCCTTAATATTGTATAATTCCGAAAGTTTTTTCTCGATTCGTTCGGTTACGTTATTGATCCTTGAAAAGCTGGTTCCGGAAGGAAATTCTACGTTTCCTATCAATTGTTTTTCTTCGACTTTATTGACAAATTCGTGTTTAGATATTAGATAAAAGTAAATTCCAATTAAAATAAATAGAATATAAAACGACAAAAATATGGGAGGGTTATTTCTCGAATAATCGGCAAGCGACAATGTTTTTTGCGTAACATAGTCTTTAATTCGATAAATATAAAAAGATAATATGTTTGTTTTAGCGATTAATATTTTTGGGATTTGCAAAACGGAGAAATTCCCGATTTTAGAACTCGATTCGGTTTTAAAGCTCGGCAATATCGTGATTGAAATTAAAAAACTAATGAAAAAATTACCCGATAAAACGAAACCGAGCCCGCCATAAATGCTTTTTAGTTCTTTCGTGGCAAATAGTATCGGTAGAAACACTCCCGATATTAAAAGAATCGTAGTAAATATTTCTCCCGTGATCGAGATAGATTTATTGTTTTTCTCGCGATCGGAAAACAATCGATTTGCGATAAAAACGCTTAGACAACATCCGCAGCTCAAAATTAATCCGACGATTGTAACTAGATTATAATCGATTTTTAGGAAATATATAAAAATCGAACCGATAAAAAATTGACATACTAGTAAAAATGCAAATAAACAAGAAGATTTAAATTCTTGAAATATTAAAAAAGCCGCAATCACGAAAAGTAGGAAACCTATGGACGAAGCGAGAAAGAAGTTTCTAATTGCATTAGTGACCGTTTCGGCCTGATCGTAGAGTATTTCAAAATTTAAGTTCTCACTTTCCGCTTTTTTGAGCCCTTTTCTAAGCTCATCGGAAACTGCAAGAAGATTGGCGGTTCCGGCCCGATAAACATATACACTGACCGTATTCTCTCCGTTTACTCTTGCGGCCGAATATTCCTCTCGATAGGAAAAACTTACTTTAGCTACGTCTTCTACACGTACGAATTTGCCGGAATTATCTCTTCGAAGAGATAAGGATTCTATCTCTTTTAAACTTCTCATTCTCCCTTTTATATAAACCGGAATTTGAAGGCTTCCTTCCGTAACTTCTCCGGGATTCTCGTTATAATTCGCCTCCTGAAGTACGGACAAAAGCAGGTTCATATCGACGCCGTATCCGAGCATCTTTTGCGCATCGCAGGAAACCAAAATTTCTCTCGGCTTTCCTCCGGCGATTACGACCTCGCTGACTCCGGGGATTCCTTCGATGATTTTTTTGATTTCACGATCCGATATTTCGCGTATTTCCATAATGTTTAAAGACGCACTCTTCGGAACGATTATGAACGACGGTTTTTGAGTAGGATCGTATTGAAGTACGATCGGCTTTTGAGTTTCTCGTGGAAATTTATAGGACACTTGCTCCACTTTGTCCCTTATTTCCAGGGATTTAATTTCTAGATCCGCATTCTGATCGAATTGAATATGCACTTTCGATTTTCCCTCTTCGGAGACGGAAAAAAGATGCTCGATACCGCCTAACGTAGATACGGATTCTTCGATCGGTTTTGTGATAATTTCCTCTATTTTTTCGGGTCCGACTCCGAAATATTCCGTTTCGACGGTCAAACCCGGATACGGCGCTTCCGGAAAAAGAGATATGGGAATAAAACGAAACGCGATTATCCCTAATAATATCAAACTCAGGAAAATCATTGCGGTTCCCGTTTTATGATTCTCTACCCAAGGAGTGGAAATAGACGGTTTCCGAACGACTTCCGGAACGGTCGTATATTCCCTCAAATCGTTTTTTTTCTTGTTCTTTGCCATTTTAGAATATAATAAAAAGCGATTGGAATTAGAAAGAGAGACAACACGACCGAAGCGGCTAAGCCGCTGATCACCGTTACGGCCATCGGGGACTGAAATTCGGTTCCTTCCCCCAATTCAAGCGCGACCGGAAGTAGGCCTAAAAGCGTAGTCCCGTTATTCATGATGATAGGACGAAGTACAATTTGTCCGCTTCCTATGATTGCTTCTTTGAGGGATACCTGATCGTGCTCTAGAATTTCCACGTATTCGTAAAACAAGGCGGCATTATCTACCACAATTCCCACGAGAAGAATGATTCCGGTAAACGAGCTGATATTAAAACTGTTACCGGTTAATAATAACGCAGGTATGATTCCGATCAGGATCAGAGGTATCGTACACAACATGACTAAGGGAATCAAAAGCGATTCGAATTGGCCCGCGAGCAACATATAAATCAGAACGACCGCCAGGATAAATGCGAACAGAAGTTCGCGCATAGACGCGTCTATATTTTCTTTTTCCCCTCCGAAATGGACTTTGTATCCGACGGGTAATTTCAATTTTTCTATATAGTCCTCTATTTCCGAAAGAACGACCGATTGTTTTACGTTTTCTACGTTAGCCGTAATACGATTAACCCTACTTTGACCGATTCTGAGAATGGATGCGTATCCTTTCCCTTCCCGAATTTCGGCGGCTTGGTCCAGCGATATCGCGTCTCCCGAAGGAGTGCGGATTAAAATTCTGGAAATATCTTCTTTATGTTTGCGATCGGGTTGTCTATAACGGAGTCGAACGTCAAATTCCTCGTCGTTGATTCTCAAACGTGTCGCGATCGTACCTTTAAGGGCGGTTTTTAAAATTCCGGCGAGATATTGGTGCGACAATCCGTAAACGGACATTTTATCCTCGTCGAATCGGATTTGGAATTCTCGGTTTTCGGATTCTAGACTACTTTTGGAATCCGTAATACCCCGAATTTTAGCGATTTCGCTTTTGATATTTTCTCCGATAAAAGCCAAAGTGGCCAGATCGTTCCCTTCCACCTCCAAAGTGATCGCTTTGGAATCGGGAGAAAGTATTTTGGAAAGCATATCCTCCTCGGGATAAAAGTGAATTCCTATGGTCGATCCGTATCGGACTTGTTCCCTGAATCTGCGAATGAAATCCTTTGTTTTCTCGGATCTTTCCGTGGAAAGAACTACTCGTATCTGAGCTTGATGAGTGCCGACTTCCCCTCCCGAACGAGATAAAATCTGTTCTTCGTCGTAGCCGACATTTGAAATGACGTGTTTTACTTCTTTCTCTTTGAGTAATTTTGTTTCCAATTCTTCGACGAGTTTCGACGTAGAGGAAAGAGAAGAACCCTTTGCATTGAGAATTTCGATTTTAAATTCCCCGGTATCCACCTTGGGAATGAACTCCTTATCCACGAACGAAATCAAAATCAGAACCCCCGCAAAGCAGATTGCGATTCCGGTAAAAAAACGTTTCGGTTTTCCAAGCCAGTTCGTTAATCTTTTCACAAATCGAGCGTCTATTTCGTTTTCCCAAATTGCGACTTTTTTGAAAAAAGACCACTGATCGAATTTCCGAGACCAAACCTTATTTCCACGAAGCGCGGACAACATAGGTATTAACGTCAGAGAAACCGCCAAACTCACCAATAACGAAAAGGTGATCGTTAAAGCCATTTCGCCGAATACGACTCCGATGATTCCTTTTAAAAAAACGATCGGTAAAAAAATGATAACCGTGGTTAAAACCGCGGAAGTGATCGATCCGGCGACCTCGTTGGCTCCGGTTAAGGAGGCTTCTTTTACGGAAAGTCCGTTTCTAACGTGCCTTTCGATCGCGGCTAAAACAACGTTACCGGAGTCGAACAACATTCCGATTCCCAAAGAAAGACCGCCTAACGTCATAACGTTCAGCGTAAGGTCCTTTAGATACATCAATAAAAACGTAGTTATCACCGATATGGGAAGCACGGTCAAAAGAATGAGCGGGCTTTCCATATTACGGAGTATGAATATAAGAGAAAGAAACGCCAATATCCCGCCCGAGATTAATTCGCCCGTGATGTTGTCTACGGATTGTTTTACGAATCTGGATTCTTCGTATACGATGTCCGCTTTAATTACGTTTTTATATTGTTCTTTAAGGCGTTCTAATTCCGATCGAACGGATTCTGAAACTGTTACCGTGTTTTTTCCGGATTCCTTATAGACGGATACGGTTACACATTCCTCGCCGTTGTATCTTGCAAGCCCCTTTCTCTCTTTATATCCTTCGTTGACCCGGGCGATATTTCCCAACCGGACCGGAATGTTTTTGTCGTTTTTGGATACGTTGGTTTTTTCGATTTCGCGAAAATCTTGGTACTCTCCCATAGTTCGGATTAATACGTCCTTAGAGCCTTCTTCTATATGACCCGCGGGATAATTAATGTTCGAGCTTTCGACGGAGCCTTGAATATCTCTGATCGATATTTGATGCGCATATAGAGAAGACGGATCAACTTCGATCAGGATTTCTTTTTTAAATCCTCCGGAAATTTGCGCGAGTGCGACACCGTCCACGCGATCCAAATAACTTTTAATTTCCCTTTTGATAAAACCTCTGAGTTCGTGCGTTCTGGATTTATCCGTCGGAAAAAAAACGATTTCTTGAATTGGCGATTGGTTCGGATCGAATTTTGCGACGATCGGTTTACCCGCGTCTTCGGGAAGAATACCTCGAATCAGATCTATTTTTTCTCGCACTTCCATCGCGGAGTAATCGATTTTGGTTCCCCAACCGAATTGTAGAGTGACGAAAGAAACGCCCTCCATCGATTCGGACGAAATCTTTTCGATCCCTTTCACGGTGCCTACGGTTTCGGTTAAAGGTTTTGTAATCAGATTTTCTACTTCTTCAGGCGCCGCATTTTGAAAATTTGTAATTACCGTTAGGCGAGGGAATTCCATGTCCGGAAGTAGATTCACCTCCAAATCCTTCAAGGAAATTAGACCGAGCAGGATCAGAAGCAGATAAAACATGGCCGTCGTTACCGGCCTGTTAATTGCTATCTTTTGAAGATATTTCACTATTATTTAAGGCCGTTTTCCATCTCGGGACGAACCTTCATTCCGTCTTTAAGTTGGGTTAGTTTTTCCACGGCGACGATACTTCCCGGATTTAAACCTTCCAATATTTCGACCTTGTCTTCGTACTGGCTTCCGGTTCTCACCTTAGCTCTTAAGGCAATCCCGTCGTTAAGCACATAAATCCAGGCGACATCGTTATCTTTGGCGAACAGCGCCTCCGAAGGAACAAGGAGGGACATCTTTGTTTCTCCCGTAAAAATGGAACCTCTTACAAACATTCCGGGAGTTAGAGATCTATCTTCGTTTTTGATTAACGCCTTTACTTCCATAGTGTGGGTTTTCGGATCTACGATCGGATTTATGATTCCCACTTTTCCGTAGAATTTTCTATCTGGATACACGTCCGCCGTAAATTCCAAATCCATATTTTTACGGACTGAAATCATATCCGATTCTCTAATATTCAATTTTGCGAATACTTTGTTTATATTTACGAGAACCAAAATCGCCTGATCCGGGCTATTTACTGCTCCCGGATTTACGTATTCTCCGACATGTTTATTGACATAAGCGACTACGCCGTCGATCGGAGAGCGAATCGTAGCGGCACGAATCAATTCCTCCGTGGATGTCAAAGCCGCCTTAGCCGATTCCACTTGAGATCTTGCAACATCTACTTCCGCTTTGTCGATGCGAGTATTGATATCTACGAACAGTTTTAATTTTTCCTTAGGGTCATCGGGAACTTTCATATTTTTCGAAATAATATCCTCGTTTCTAAAACCGACCATCCCCATTTCCAAATCCTTAATACTCATCCGATATTTGGCTTCCGCCGTTATTAGAGCCGTTTGAGCGTGTTCCATCTCTTCCTTGCTAATTCCCCCTTCTTTATAGAGAGTTTCCTTGCCGGCGAACGTCATTTTCATTTTGGTCAATTCGGCTTTGGCTTCTTTGGTTTGTGTTTTCCTTTTTTCGATATCCAACATTCTGATTTCAATATTCTCTCTGGCTTTTGCGTATTTTTCCTCGCTAAGGCTCAAAGAAGAAAAGGCGCTTTGTAATGCGGATTGGTTTTTTTTTCTTTCTAACTCTAACTGAAGAGTGTCTATGTGAAGCAGCACGTCTCCTTTTTTAACTTTTTCCCCCTCTTTGGCTTTGATTTCCACGATGTTTCCGGCGGTTTTGGAAACTATATCCACCTTATCCAAAAAATCTACGGATCCCAAGGCATAAATCGCGGGATTTATTTTTTCCGGATAAACACTCGTCGCTTTTACGATTACCGAATCCATATCCGTAATGTAATCTTTGTTCTTCTTTTTGAAAAGATTCGGGATAAATTCGAATGCTCCTTCCTTTTTTTTCTCCCTTATGAAAGATTTAGAATCATTGTATATTAAAACTTTATAAAATAGAAATATACAAATGATCAACAAGGCGGATTTGATGATTTTCGATTTTAAGATATTTCTAAGAGCTTGCAATTTGGAATCGGGCATATTCATTGTTCCTTATCTATTTCGGACTCGATCATTTTGATCGAACTTGGATTTTCTTCGGAGATGAGTCTGGCCTTCTCAAAATAACGGCTTGCCGCTTCCTTTCTTTGGGCTTTATAGTATATTTTTCCCAATCGCAGATATAGAAGGGAGAGTTTTGCAGATTCCGCTTTCGCTTGATCGTATAAGGAAAGTGCTTCCTGTATTTTCCCTTCCGATTCCAATACCGTACCGAGCGTATATTCGACTTCCCACCTGTTGGGAATATGATTGATGATGGATTCAAGACGCTCTTTCGCTTCCGCCCTATTATCGCTGCGTAAACTTTCGATTTTAGAAAGCCAATATGCGGCGTTAGCATTACATTGATCCTTGTTTACTGCGTCTTGGAATATCTCTTCCGCTTTTTCAAAATCTTTTTTATAATAATGAATTTTTCCCAACATAATCATCGTTCTAATCGAGTCCGAATCCATTTCCAACGCCTGCGAATAAAGCGAAAGCGCTCCGTTTAAATCCCGTTTTACGTAGGCGATATCCGCGTCCCTTTGTAACGACTTGAATTTTTCCGAATCTTTTTTGCAGGAATAGGTCGTAGCGGTAACGAGTACCAGAACGGGAACGAAAAAATTCTTACGTGAAATTGTGTTTTGTGTATTCATCGTTTTACGAGAGTATTCATCTTATTGGAAATGTTACGGCAGACTTCTTTTAATAGATTGGCTTCGTTTAGGGTTCTTCCGTTCACGACGTAGGTGATCCCTCCTTTCAAAACTCCGTTCGAATCGTAAACTTTGAGAAAAACCAAAGAATTGAAATCCTCTTCCAATAAATTTCCGGAATCATTATTGCCCACTGCTCCTTGAATGAAATAGCGGATTCCTATTTGTTCGGATAAAAATTTTATCTCGTTGCTGGAAAGAAAATCGCTGAATTGCGTTTCCTTCGATACATTAGAAAATCCTACTACTGTTCCTTTATCCAAAACCTGGCGGAGATTTTCCGGAAGTAAGTCCTTTAAGTTCGAGGCGTTTTCAGTGGTATCAATTTCGTTAGAGGCGGGTTTCGTTTCTTTTTTCTTGGTCAATTCGAGAGATTCTATCGTTTCGGAATTTGAATTCGCTTTAGAAAATAATTTTATCAGTGATTTTTCCTCCGGCATTTCCTTAACGGAATATCCTTCCGCCATTAAATGGAGTTGAAGCATATCTTTGAAATTTTCCATAAGATACGGAGAAAATCTAGCGTCTCTACTTACAATTTTTCCTATTGCTAAAGAAGAATTTTCTTCGGACTTCATCACATAAACTTGGTAACTTCCGGACGAACGGAATAGTTTTGCAATTGTCGTGCAATTGCAAAAAAACATTGAGAGTGAAAGTAATACGATCGATCGGAGAAATTTTTTCATAATATCATATCCTCTTTTAATTGCTTTCGAAGAAAAAGCTGAATTGGGAAGATAAAGCGGTCCCATTCGCATTCGTGGCCGACTGATCGATTTGAATCAAATAAAGTGGATAGTTTGCTCCACCGATTCCCGTATTGAATAGAATATCGAATCCGCACGTTAGACCAACGTCCGTCATCGAAATCGTTAAAACCCGATCGCTATCGCTCCATGCCCATCTTCCCTTATAAATGGAGGAGGCGCTGTTCGGAACTTGAGAGACGGCCGTTATATTAACCGCATTAACCGTACTTACAGTGTTCATCGGTTGATTAAAGACGATCACGATATTGTCCGAAGCGGAATCCGCGGGACAAGCCTGCAATCCAGGAGTGAAAGAATAAGAGGACGCCGGAAGAAAGGGAGTTCCAGCCTGCCACCAACATCCTGTCGTAACCGTTAGACTGTTACAGTTAGCTTGATTCCCTTTGCCGATTGCTATTACTTGCGGCGAATCATTCTCTGTTCTGAATATTAAAGAAAATGAATTTTGTAGAGAATTCCCTGCTAAATCCTTCGCCGAAGTGGAAATTGTTAAGGTGTAATTTTGTCTGCTAGTTAAGGCAATCAAAGGGGTTAGAGTCATATTGTTCCCCGCGAAGGTGATAGCAAAACTCGCAGAGGGTGAAACAGATAACGCGTTTTGTGTGGAAGCCGGGTCCATCGGTTCGTTGAAATGAATCACAATCGGAACGCCGGTGCATACGTTATTCGTAAGAGTACCGCTTTGAGAGTTAATTACGTCGTTAGGGATCGCGCTGCAATTATCACCATCCCCATCGACTTCAAAATCGATTCCCGTCACAATGGGTTGGCTCGAATCCAGAGCACCCACAACAAAAGTTGCGTTTACCGGATTCCTAAGTCCTTTGCCCGAAGTGTTTGTTATGGAAGTTGCAAGAGAAATGTTATATCTTTTTCCGTACTGAAAGGCGACGTCCGGAGTAAAGACCATCTGATTTGCGGTCGGAAATGAAAACTGTCCCGTTACCGAAGGAGAAATTGAAAATCCGGATCTCAAAGAAGACGAATTCATTGGTTCGGAAAAAGTCATCACGATCGGATTGACCGCCGAATTTCCAGTACATGCATTGTTGACAGTTGTCGTCAGAACGTTTGTAACGATACCTAAACCCGCTTGGCAATTTGTCGGAGTTCCAGAAAAGACATCTATCGAATTAACCGCAGGAAAACCTCCCAGAGGAGAACTTAGAAAATAAAGAACGTATCCGTTCTGGATTTGAATTCCACCGGAATCCGTGGCGTTTTGACTGATGGAAATCACGTACTGAGTGTTCGGATTGAGAGATTGAGCCGCAATGAATCGAAGCGTAGTCGGAGATGTCCAAGAGATAAGACCGGAAACGTTCGGACTGATCGAGAACGCTTGAGAAGTTATGTTCTGGTCCATGTTTTTACTGAAAATGATTTCAAAGGAAGCGCCTTGACCGCTTCCCACGTTGTCTGTACAAACGTCGGCGACAAAAGACGCGGACAAGGGATCGTCCATACCGCCATCGCAACCTCCGGGCCCCGTCGCAACGTCAGACAACACATTTAGTACGGAAGGAGGTGCGTTGTTTACCGGGCCTCCGTTCCCCGTGGTAAAAAAACTGATGAATTCGGAAACCATTGCGTTACCCGCAAGATCTTTGGCCGCCGTGCTGATTATGATTTTGTACTGCGCGAACAAATTCAAATTTTGAGACGGGGTAAAGAGCAATTCGGTGGGAGAAGGCCAAGTGATGAGACCGTTAACCGACGGAGATAGTGAAAAAGCGTTCGTAGTGGCGGCTTGGTCCATCGGTTCGTTGAATCGCACTCTGAACTTGGTTCCGTTCGTTTGATTACAGATATTGGTAGTGAGATTCGGAATCGGTGTAAGACCTAAATTTCCACAGGCGGGAGCCAAGTCGCTTAACAATGGCCCGGTCGTAAAATCCATTCTAGGAGGAAGCAGATCGATTCCAAACGTGAAGGAAAATGAATAAGAGGAACCTAATGTATTCCCGTCTAAATCCATCGCGGAACCCGGGATCGAAATCGTATAAGTGGTATTTTGCCAGTCTTGGCTTGGAGTAAAAACCAAAAGGCTACCGTTTCCGCAAGGACCCGTAGAACCGCATAACGCATTTCCGCTTGTAAGCCAGGTTTTTGTTCCAAGGATATTCGGGGAAATACTCAACGCATTTTCGATCGTGGATTGAATCATAGATTCGCTGAAATGAATGAATATCGGAGTGTTCGTAGAAGCAGGTGAAAGACCGGAACAGGCTCCCGTTTTGTCTCGGATTCCATTGATCGGATCAAGCAAAGATGCAAGGGTTCCGGGAGCACAGCCTGCTCCCGTATTTATGAAACCGTCTTGAAAGGTCACTCTAGGAATTTGAAAATCTTGGCCTACCGTGAATGAGAACGAATAATTTTGACCGACTAGATTCCCTGCAATGTCTGTGGAATTACCGGAAATAGTTACAGTGTACGTAACGGAGTGCTGCCAGGGAGTCACGGGCGTAAACGTCAATCTACTCGTTGTTCCGCAGGGCCCAGTAGAACCGCAGGCGCCGTTCGGACTTGCGGACCAGGTTTTGATACCGTTGATATTGGGAGATATGTTGATGTTCGAATCGGTCGTCGTTAAATTCATCGCTTCCGAAAAATCAATGATAATCGGAGACGATTGAAAACCAGGAACAACGCCGGTACACAAACCGACTGCATTAAAAAGTCCGCCAGGAAACAATGTGGAAGCTAACACACCGGGAGAACAACCCGCGGCGTTTTGTATATATCCGTCCTGCATTAAGATTTGGGGCTTAACAATTTCCGTTCCAACGGTAAAACTTGCGGAGACATTTTTACCCAGAGGATTCTCCGAAGTATCTTGAGCGGTTTGAGAAATAGTCAAAACGTACGTAAGCCCTGTGGTAAGGGCGTCTCTTGGGGTAAAAGTTAAAACAGTGTTATTATTGCTCCAAACAAACGAACCCACCATTTGAGGAACGGTAAGGAAATTTGACTCCACAGTTCCCCTGTCCATCGGTTTCGTGAAACTGACAACGATCGGAGTATTGATGCAAACGTCGGTCGTGCTGTAAAAGTTATTACGAAAATTAATAAAATCTAATATTTGATCTGTGTTTAGGCAGCCGGTCGTATTTTTTCGACCGCCGATCGAAATCACGTCGGGAGGAAGGACGTCCGTACTTACTGAAAAACTAATACTGTACGGTTTTTCTAGATCCCTACCTTCCTGATCCTCGCATCGATTGGAAAGATTCACCAAATACGTTATACCACCTTGCCATCGTTTGTTCGGTGTGAACGTCAGAGTATTGCCGTTGATTTCGAAGAGTCCTGTCACCCCGGGTTGAACCGAAAACGCTCCGATACAGCTTTGTTCGTCGATCGGTTTGTTAAAGGTCATCACGATTTTTTGATCTCTTAAAACCCCTGTTTGTCCGGGAGAAGGAATGGAATATAGCACTTTCGGCGAGGCAGGATTATTGTCCAAGGGAATCCAATTTTTGAACTTATTTTCAAGTTTGCTACAATAGAACAGAAAGGAACTTACATAAAATAATAATATTAAAAAAAATAAATATCTAAATCGTTTGTTGTGTTTCATGGGTTTACTTCTTTTTAATGGGATCATATGCATCTAATAAACCCCTGTCCGCTTCGGAATCGGTATCCGGGGAATTGAAATATTCTTCGATATCTTTAACTTTAAAGTTCTCGGCCGCTTTCGATTTAGGAATAGGTCGATTTTGCAGGATCAACGGAAGAATCGTATTTCCGTGATTCGGTTTGTATTTGAACAACTTCAGTGAATCGGGCTGCAAACCCGAGACCCATTCCAGCTCGTAAACGGAAGTGCAATATTTTCCGATTGCATCTACAAGTTTTTCTTGAGCGCCTACAAGTTCGGTTTCGGCGAAGAGTATGTCCGATCTTTTTGCTTCCCCGACCTGGATTTTGGTGTTCATCAAGCGCATGCTCTCGTAGCGAAAATAAACCATTCCGCTTCCGATCGTGATTAAATCGTAGGATTCCTTAACGACGTCGCTAGCTTTCTCTACTTCGATCGCAATGGATTGTTCCAAACGTTTTTTTTCCGCGATAGAATCTCCCAATTTAATCTTACTTTCCATTACCTTTCTCGAATAACTCATGTTATCCAGAACTTGGAGATTATTGGATGTCGCCGCATTGAAGTTGGGATTAACAGTACCCGCAAATCCGCTACTCGCTTGGTTGTTATAACGCATCCCTAAGTTTTCGGTCGTTGTATTGGTGGAACCTCCTAAAGGGAATACAACTTTAACGTTCACATTCCAGGTATCGTTTTGTAACGGATAAGTTATACCAGTTCTTCCATAAGAACCGCCGACAGAAATCTGAGGGATCCAAGCGTTTTCGGCCAGTTCGCGTTCCTTCGCTAATTTTTTATTATTAATCTTGATTCTGACAATTTCCGATCTTTGATTCTGAGCATTCTCAATTAATGTTTCCTTTTTCAAATCAGGATAGGAAAGGTAGAAGTCTGTAAGTAAATTTCCTTCAATAATGAGATCGGACTGATGATCCAAACTCATGACTAACTTCAAATCGTTCTTTGCCTTTAGATATTCGTTTACGGATTTCACCAAAGCGAATTCGATTTCTTGAAGACGGGAGGCAACGCTCAAGACTTGAATTTGCGTAGTAAAACCGAGTTTAGCCTCCAGTTTTGCAAGTCTGAGTTGTTCTTTGGCGCGTTCCACCGACTTCTTGTTAAGAGCCACCTTTGCAAGCGCAACCAACGTGTTTATGAAATTTTTTTCAACTTCCAGCCTCACTTTAGAAGAAGTAATTTTAAAGTCTTCCCTACTTAATATTTCCTCTAATTGAGCTATATCGAGATCCAGCTTCTT
The DNA here is from genome assembly GCF_006874765.1 of Leptospira weilii. Lineage (NCBI taxonomy): Bacteria > Pseudomonadati > Spirochaetota > Leptospiria > Leptospirales > Leptospiraceae > Leptospira > Leptospira weilii. The sequence goes on along the minus strand of NZ_CP040840.1, from coordinate 341,485 downwards.
TTTACCGCCGTCGTAAATGATCTGGTCTACGTTTAACAAAATCGCGTTATATATGTAATCATTCGAGTCTTGAATTATATATCTCTGCCTCGTCATATTGACTCCGAGAGTAGGGAGCAAATCCCTCCACCGTTCGGAAATGAGTTCTTTGATTGCTGTGTTTTTGTTTTTAAGAGATAATAATAGATAGTAATTCGTTAAAGCTATTTGAGTGGCGGTTTCCAAATTAATTCTTAACGTTTTTTTGTCGGAAGCTCTGATTTCGATTCTTGGGCACACGCAAAAGAGGAGAAAGATAAAACCCGCGAATAAGACAGAATCTGGGAGAATCGCCTTTAGAGCTTTTTTTATATAAATCGTGTTTATCTTCGGTTTTTTTCGGAGAAAAAAAACGCACTCAAAGCGGAGTGCGAAATGTAAGGATGTCCAGAAAAGTCGAAATTGTTTTTGCGGCTTTTTAAAGTAAACTCCTTGGGGCCACAAATTGTGATTGTGTATTTTATAAAATATCACGAAATTCCTTCGAGCCAAATGTTATCGGTGCGATATTTTAGTCAATATAAATTCAATTGTGGTGGAGATTTATTTTAACGTGAACTTGGTGTAAAAGAAGATCAGAGTCTTCCCCAAGAGCGGGAATTCTCACGAAATTAGAAACTGTCATAATCTCGACGATCGCAGTGGATTGCGGTGCAAGGAGCTTCGCTGTTATTCATCTCTACATAATAGAGTGTCTAAAATTCCGCGCTAAACGCGGGATTTGTATTCAAATTAGCGCTACTCTATTTTAGAGATGAGCAAAAGTCGTTTCAAACCCGCAAAAAGAACCTAAGAAGACGAAATTTGTGGGAACTGCGCTTTATTCAGGCAACTTAGAAATTACGATCATGATTCTTTAGCGTGAATTCGACGGTTGAAAATGAGAAAGAATTTTCTAAAAATAGGAGCCCCTGCTTTTAGAATTTGCTCCTAAAATTGCGACATGTTGTAGTTCCCACATTTTAAGAATAGATTTACAAAGTTCAAATTCCAACTTCCTACAGAAAAATGAATCGTGAATTTCTTACGACCCTGCTCACGTTTCTTTAAGGTTGGTGAAACGAATTCTTAGAATTGTCTACAAACAACCTGAGAACATTTAAAGATCGTAGAATCGAAACTTTGTCTTGTTGAAAGATAATTCTGAGCATGAAGTTGATATTGAATGCAAAGGAATCGCTTTGTTTAAACGGACATTTTAAAACGAAGGAAAGAGGTTCTTAATTATTTTCGACTTCTTTTTTTGCTAGGCTAAAAATCAACTTTTGGGCAATTTCAAATTCTTTTTTGGGCAAAATTGCCAATATTTCTACCATTTTTGGTAAACCTTCTTTCGAAGTTATTTTTTTCAATAAGGTCGGCTCGAATTCTATTTTCATTTTGGCTCGAAGTGCCACTTTTTCCGGCAGTTTACCTTCAAGGAGCCATTCTCTTCTGTATCCGTGGACCATTTCTATCGTAATTGCCGCGTCTTCCGGTATCGGAAATCTTCCGCTCAGCCAACCACTGATCGTTTGTTTTGATTTGCCGATCGTGTCCCCAAACTCTCTTTGATTCCCTTTGAAACTTAAGAGTATGGTTTGTAATCTTTTCTTTTGCTCGTTCAAAACATGTCCTAGAATAATACTTTTTTGTTGACATTGGTATTAAAATAATACCAATGTGTCTTTAAAAACCTATTAATAGCACAACTTTCAAAAAATCAATTCAAATGCCAGTATGGCAATTATTGATGGGTCATAATTTGTAAAAAGAAATACAGTGGTATCTTTTGCCTTGTTTTGGGTTATGGAAAAAAGATCGATGAGTAAAGACATGTTTTTGTCGCTAAAAGATAAAATTTTGATGGAAAAGTCCCTTATTTTTTTGATATTTTTTTCTTCAAAAGTGATTTTCCTTTTTAAAAAATTTTCCCATGCGAATTCACATTCAGTTTTATATCAAATTGAAAAGGAAACGGACAAAGACTCGAAACCGAACTACGAAATAGAAGCGAATAGAAACAATTAAATTTTAACGAAGAATTAGTATTATGAACCTTAACCATTTTATCCCAATTTTAACAGGACTGCTCCATTTATCCTTCGGAATCTACGTCTTTAGTTTAAGACCAAGACAAAAATTACAGACTTTATTCCTGCTTTTGAATCTATGTATCGCACTTTGGCTCTGCATTCAAGGTCTTAGAGGATTATTTCCTCTCGAATACCGTAATTTAGGTTTGAACATAACCTTTCTTCCTATGTCCGTCGGAACATTTATTTCATATCTTATTTGTAAAAAAATGGAGAACGTAGGACAGAAGGTTCCGGTTTGGATATTAATCCTGGGTATTGTAGGCTTTTCCTATTTTACCTGGGCTTGTTTCAGCGAAAGAATGGTGGCTTTAGAAAATCCCGATACTTTCACTTTTAATTTCAGTTTGAATTATCACTTAATTATTTATTTTTCTATCTTTTGGGTTTTATTATCAGGTTGGATAATTTTTAAAAAAATGCTGCTCAAAAGAGGAGACGACAGGGTAAGGCTCTTTTTTGTTCTACTCGGTTCTATCGTTGGGTTACCGATCACTTTAATGTTCATTTATTTACTTCCGTTTTTAGGAATTTACAAAGCATATTTATCATCTTTGGGGCTTTCCGTTTGTTCGGTCTGTTGGGCGGTGGCAATTTTGCATTACGACGCTTTTGAAATCAAAGCCGGTCTGATTCAGGGTCGGAAAATTTCTTTTATCAATCGGGTCGCTTCCAAACCTTTTTTAAAGCTCATGAGGAAATTAGATCCGATGAGATTTGTTCAAAAAAGCTCAAAGGCAAAAGAGGAAATCACGAGACAAATTCTCATTCAAGACTTTCACCTTGCCGAAAATACCGGTGAAATATCGGTCGATGAAAGAGCCAAAATTCTTTCGAGAAGATTCGGAAAGTATTTTAAATAGTTTTATTTTATGTGGGATTCGATAATCCACATTCGTGATAATAAATATTGACATTTATCACAAATGTGGATTATCCTGTCCTATGCGCGACTTCTTCGAACCTATACCAGAATCAACTTTTTGTAACGGAATTCGGACAAACGAACTCGGTCTGAATCGATATACAACCAACTCCCGAATACTAAATTACTCGCGTAAACGGAGGCGGTTATGTTGAAGTGGTATGATTCTTCAAGGTTAGAGGATTATTTAGGCTCGTTGCCGAAATTTCGAAACCGTCTCAGTCTCGTGATTCAGTACAAAGATCGTCGAGAAAAAGTCCCAAAGGAGCTGAGATTCTTCATACTGATTCAAAGATTGTATTTACAAAAGAAAATTTTAGTACGACGAAACCAATGGCTGGCAAAGGAATTAAAAAGTATTTTTTCCGAAAAAATACAATTGGAAAGCAAATTAGAATCTCTCGAAAAAATACCCAAGGAAATACAAAATAAAAATACAGACTTGGTTAGAAGCTATCTTAAAAATATCTGAGAAGTTTAGAACTTTTAATTGAGAACTTGTTCCAAAACCCCAAAATGTAAGAACTCCTACCAAAAATGGAACGATCTTGAAACTGCCGGATGCGACGGTTTTTGTAAGAGAACTCTTATAATGAATTCAAAATTTCTAAAGAACGATTCGACAAATTTTTAGAGATTTTGGACAAACTTTTAATAACAAAGACTCATTGAAGTTACCATGCCCATTTTAAAATTACTCAAAAGTAAAAAATATCGAGCTAAATTCCACAAAGTACGGTAAGAAACTGAGGACGCTTTTATTATAAAATTTGCAATCACTCTCCACGTTTCCTACGGCGAACTTGAATACTTTTAAGACGAGCTTTCAGAACTGATTCGATTACTTTTTTGGAAACGTTTTTCTATACAATTCCAAAGAATCTAAAACGATCTTACGAGCAAGAATTGCGTTTTGGAATTCTTCGATAACGACAGTTTTATTTTCCAGTTTTTTATAATCTTCAAAGAAATGCTTCAGTTCCAATGTGAAATGAGGAGGAAGTTCCGAAATGTCGTTGATATGGTTGATCGACATATCGTTTGCGGCAACCGCGATAATCTTATCGTCTTCTTCCCCTGAATCTAACATTCTCATTACACCGATTACTTTAGCTTTCACTAAACAAAGAGGTTCTAATTCCACTTGGGAAAGAACCAAAATGTCCAAAGGATCGTGATCTCCACAATAAGACTGAGGAATAAATCCGTAATTTGCAGGATAATAAAAGGAAGAATATAAAACCCGATCCAGTTTTAAAATTCCATATTCTTTATCGACCTCGTATTTAGCGCGACTACCGCGTTTGATTTCAATGACGCCGTTTACAAATTCCGGAATTTGATCGCCCGGAGAAATATCATGCCAAGGGTGTACCATATCAGAAAACTATTTAAACGTTCCGATGAAAGGCAAGTTTAAAATATCATCTTACTCCAATAGAAAAAAAACGGTTCTTACCACAATGTGTCGGAATCAATCATAAATATCATAAATGTAGGATTTAAAACCAAATTAAGCCTTCGGTTTCCAACTCCAGGTAATAGCTAGCAAAGCGAGAGCGATCAAAGTCGCGCCTATAATAAGATACAGGGATTGTTCCCAATGAAATCCTGGTTGTTTACTCAGCCATCCCACTACTTTTGAAAGAGCTGTTCTTCCCAAATATCCGAACAAGCCGATAAAACCCGCCGCAGTTCCGACCGCTTTCTTCGAAGTAAAATCAAGTCCGGCAACACCTAACAACATAACAGGCGGATAGACAAAAAAACCGATGATGCCGAATAAAGTAAGATCCAACCAAAGAAAACCGGGAGGCGTAAATAACAACGCGACAAGAGCCGATAGAATCGGGAGGATACACAAGAAGCTCACCATTCCTCTTTTTCCACCCAATTTATCCGAACCCCAACCGACAAGAAGAGTAGAACCGATCCCGGCAAATTCGTAGATGAAGGTGCTAATCCCTCCTTTTTCCAAGGAAGCTCCTTTGGCGAATTTTAAGTAAGTCGGGCCGATATCCGTTAAGCTATAACGAACCACATAAACAAAAAAGTTTGCAAAAGCGAAGGTCCAAACATAATAATTTTTTAATACCGATTGGAAAATGATTTCCCGAAAAGACAATTCCCTCTCTTGTTCTTCGGAGGAAAGTCTAGATTCTTTTTCAGGATCTTCCTGATATTCTTCAATAGGAGGAAGACCCACCGACTGAGGAGTATCCACTAATTGAAATAAAAGATAAATTGCGGTTACGATCGCTATTGAGGCAGGAATGTAAAATGCGTTCCTCCATCCCCACCAAGAAGCGCTATAAGCGGCGACAATCCCCACCAAACCGCCGCCCACGTTATGAGCTATATTCCAAATTGCGAATTTAGCCCCTCTTTCCGATACCCCGAACCAATGACCCAAAGAACGTCCGCAAGGAGGCCATCCCATTCCTTGAAACAATCCGTTCAAAGCCCAAAGATAAAAGTGAGCTTCGTAATTACTCGAAGCTCCGAACAACAAATTACATATCGCGGTTAAAATCAAACCCAATGACATGAAGTATTTCGGATTACTTCGATCGGATAAGGCCCCCATCACAAATTTTCCGATTCCGTAAGTAATCGCGGTCACCGCCAAAATATTTGTGATTTGTTCCTGGTCATAGTGCAGAACTTCCCCCATTTCCTTGGAAATAACCGGAAAATTATTCCTTACGAGATAAAATACCGCATAACCAATAAAAGTCGCCTCTAGAACCCTCCATCTAAAACGGGGATAAGATCGATCGATCATTTCTTTCGGTAAGAGAGGTTTTGGTTTTGCGGGAAGTATCCAACGTAACAATGAAATCATTAGGTCAATCTCAAGGATATAAAATCTCTTACAAGGTCATTTTCACCGACGAATGACTGTTTCCTTGTTAATAAAGTTGAAAAAGATCGTTAGAATTTTACGGAATTTGTAAATCATACAATGAAAATCGAATTTATATTTCCTTTTTTCATTTGCATTTTTTAAAAATCTACATTTTCTTGCGCCTTATGATAGATTTGAATCCGGACTTAATCAAAAAGATGAAATTTAAGGAAGGGGACCGACTGATCGTCATCGATAAAGAAAAAGTACATAAACCCTCTCCTATAAGGGGAATTATAACTACAAATGAGATTTCCGAAGCGGACAGAATTCTACTTTTCGCGGATTCGACTTCCTCTCTCCAATCTTCTTTTTTTAAAATTCTAAAATCGATTTCCAAGGAAACCATTCTATGGATTGCCTACCCTAAAAAATCCTCCGGAATCAAAACAGACTTAGATAGGGATCACGGTTGGGAAATCCTTTCGAAAAACGGATACGAAGGAGTCGCGTTGATTTCTTTAAACGATACTTGGTCTGCGGTTCGCTTTAAAAAAGCCGACGAAGTCAAAAAAGGAGGTTCTAAAGCGGAAAAACAAAAACGTCCGGAACTATCCAAATACATCAACTACGAAACGAAAATCGTAAAACTTCCGGAAGACGTAAACAAAATTCTCTCCAAAAATAAGAATGCGAAAAAATCTTTCGAAGTCTTATCTTGGTCTCACAAAAGAGAATACATCGAAGCGATTTTAGACGCGAAATCATCGGAAACCAGATCAAAGCGAATTCAAAAATTAGTTCAAGCAATGAGTTCTCAAAAAGATCAAAAAAAGAAATAAAAGTTAGAAATTAAAAAATCCAAAACCTACCAAAAAAGAGATTTTGAGTTTATAGAAATATTATGGAAGTATTTGCTGAATTTCCATAATGCAACGCCCTTATTATAGAGAGACAACGTCTACTCAGAAAAACGTCTTCTACAACTAGTATTTCAGCTCACGTGGACAGAAAGTCGATATCCCACCGACTCAATGAATGGTTTAAAACATCAAAACGAGAGCTATCCGACATAATCTATAAAAATTTTCCATCGTTCCATTCGTCCATTTATCCATAGCGCCCCATATTCTATTTTTTAATTTCAGTATATTTATTTTTTATAATATGATAAATTATAATTATAAATATTTAACGCAATTCGATGGATTGCAAATATTAGTTCATAACGTTGCTCTTACGTAATTTCTTCCATAGCCGTCCAAAAGGAAATAAAATCAAGAGAGGCCCGAATTGAAAACTTACAAATTTAGAATCATCCAACTTTCGCTCATTTTTATTGTTTTCTTATTTTCGGAAATTGACGCAAAAAGAACGAAAAGGGTCAAACGCACGAAAGTTCGCAATGCTACAACGCAAAGAATTCAACAACCGATCGAAGTTCAAAAACAGAAAGCGGATACTCAAACCGTTCCAATCGAAGCCGAAGTTAAAGAACCTAAAAAAGACACTCCATGGTACGAATCGGTTAAACTTGGCGGTCTGATTCGAATTCGCCCTGAAGCGCGATACAATTACGATTTTGATAAATTCAAAAATGATAATATTTCTTTCGTCGGAGCCAAAGCTCAAATTTGGATCGAAAAAGAATTTACCCAAAATATGAAAGCAAGAATCGTCTTACAAGACTCCGCGCTTTGGGGAGGGGAAAAAGGCTCTCTCATTGGAATCGATACCGCAAACGACAACACAAGACAATCCGTAGGAATTCGAGAAGCGTGGGTAGAATCCAAGGAATTAATCGGCCCAGTTACATTACAAGCGGGAAGACAAATTCTAAAATACGGAGACGAAAGACTCGTAGGCGCATTGGAATGGAATAACGTAGGAAGAAGCTTTAACGGTTTTCGTTTGAAAATCGACAAAGAACTGTTTTCCACTCACGCTTGGGTCATGATCGTCGGAGAGCAGGATTCGGACGTGGCGGGCAATTCCACAAATTTAGGAAAAAGAAATTCATTCCCGATTCAATACAATTGTCCCCCCAATTCTTTTTCACCTTCAGCTTGTACATTGACTGCCGAACTTTCAAAACAACAACAGGGAGACGCAACCTTCACCGGTTTTTACAATACGTTTAAATCTTCCGACTTACTTCACATAGACACCTATTACATCGGATTGTATAAGAAATGGCTTCCTCAAAACAACTCTACGATTCTGCTCCTTCCCAATCCGGAAACGATTCCGAAAGATTCCAGGTACGACCAATTACACACATTCGGACTCAGACTTTCCAATAGAACAACTCCCGATAAAAAGGCAAAAATACCATTCGATTTTTCAATCGAATACGCGATGCAGAGCGGAAAAAACGGGCTGAACGTCACGCCAAGTTGGGATGTCTTAAACACAAACGTTTCCACCGTCGACCCTCTTACCGGCAAGACCGTAACCAACAGCATTTACAAAGAAAAACAAAGTTACGATGCTTATGCGTTCGCATTCGACGTCGGTTATACGATCGGGGCTTTTCGGTTTGGAGTGACTTACGATGTCGGTAGCGGAGATCCAAATCGAAAAGACGGAAAAGTTGCGACCTTCTCAAATTTATTCCACTCTAATCACGGCTTCTTAGGAGAAGCGGATCAAGTAAGCTGGGTCAACATGGTTGGTAAATCCGCAAACTTTACATGGGACGGCGGGGAATTTGGTAAATTAAGGATCGCATATTGGATCATTGATAAGCAAAAAAGACAAGACGGTTGGTATGATGTCACGGGAAACCTCAAAGAAGGAGCCAGTACGGAATCAACCGCAAACGAACGTTTTAAGGATCCTTATGTTCAAAGTGAAAAAGGTGCCCTGGATCAAAGAGGGATCGTAACTCTCGGAAAAAATTTATTTAGAGAAATCGATATGACTTATTCGTTCAAATATAAGGATATTCTTTGGTCGTTTGGTGGGAGTTGGATTTTTGCAGGAGATGCGGTTCGGCGCAAACTCAACGACGACTCAATATATCCCGAATTCAGAAAAACCAACTTTCTTCCGCAAGCGCAGTTCGGTTACTTGATGATGACGGTTCAATTTTGAGTCGCAATGAAAATAACTTTAATAATTTTGAATATATCTGATAAACCGAAAATAAAATTTCGCATAGTATATTTTTAAATAGAATCCATCTTAAAATCGACGAGTTTAGCTTTTAATAGATTCGAATTTATTTTTGAAATCGATTTCACAAACTCTCTCGAAACCATCAGATACAAATCGTTTTGCTCTTTTGTCCTTGTATAAATAACCGATTCTAAAATCGTAGTAAAAATAAACGTCTCATTAACGAAGACGCAGAATTTTTCCTGGTTCCAATTTTCCTCTCTTCGATCCGCTTTTTGATCTTCCGGATAGTTATCTTGAAAATTCAAAGTATTAGAGGTTCCCGGAAGCGGGCGATTCATCGTTTTAAAAGGAACACCTCTATGAAAAAACTCAAGTTTAGCGAACTAAACTTATCCGCCGAAATCCAAAACGCGATCCTGGAAATGGGTTTCGAAGAAGCCTCTCCCATTCAGTCAGAAGCGATTCCGGTCATATTAAAAGGAAAAGATATCATCGGGCACGCTCAAACCGGTACCGGTAAAACGGCCGCATTTGCAATTCCGACGATCGAACTTCTCGAAGTGGAAAGTAAACATTTACAAGCCTTGATTCTTTGTCCGACTAGAGAGTTAGTCATCCAGGTCAGCGAACAATTTCGCAAACTGATGAAATACAAAGGAAACTTCGAAGTCGTTCCCGTTTACGGCGGTCAAGAAATAGAAAGACAACTCAAAGCGCTTCGTAAAAATCCCCAAATTGTAATCGCAACTCCCGGAAGAATGATGGACCACATGAGAAGAGGTTCCATCCGTCTCGACGACATTAAGATCGTGGTCTTGGACGAAGCCGACGAAATGCTGGATATGGGTTTCCGCGAAGATATGGAATTCATTTTAAAAGACACTCCCATAGATCGCCAGACGATCATGTTTTCTGCTACGATGACGGACGATATTCTTACCTTGATGAAAAGATTTCAAAAGCATCCTCAGATCATCGACGTAACTCACCAGAAATTGAGCGCACCCAAAATCGAACAAATCTACTATGAAATTCAAGAGAACGCCAAAGGAGAAGCTCTCGCGAGACTGATCGAATACAGAAACGTAAAACTCGCATTAGTATTTTGTAATACAAAAGCGCAAGTGGATACCGTCGTAGAATTGTTGAAATCGAGGGGTTACTTTGCGGAAGCTCTTCACGGAGATCTGAATCAGAAACAAAGGGACAAAGTAATGAACGGATTTCGAAACGGAAATATCGAAATCTTAGTCGCGACCGACGTGGCCGGAAGGGGAATCGACGTCAACAATGTCGAGGCGGTATTCAACTACGACCTTCCAAGAGACGGGGAAGACTACGTCCACAGGATCGGAAGAACAGGAAGAGCAGGCAAAAAAGGGATCGCATTCTCCTTTATCGTCGGAAAACAGATCTACAATCTTAAAAAAATAGAACGAATCAACGGAATCAAAATCGAGGCAGGAAAAATTCCTACGTTAGACGATCTTGAAGAAACCAAAATCCATTCCTACACTTCCAAAGTTAGGTCCATCGTGGATGCGGGTCATATCAGTAAGTATGTAAACCAAGTGGAAAAATTGATGGGGAATGACTATACCGCGTTGGACATCGCCGCCGCTTTGTTTAAAATGACGATCCTCAAGGACAGCGTCACTTTCGATGATTCCGTACAATTCGAATCCGATTTTAAATACGAAGAAAGAAATTCTTTCAAAAAGAAATCCGGAAATGGTGGCAGGAAATACAAGGATCGGAATTTTGGAAGATCCGGTTCGAGATCTAGAACCAAATCAAATCCGGGTTCCCACTCCGGTAACGGATCCCATTCTAAATTCTCCCAAGGAGATAAAAATCAAAAATCAGGCGGGCCATCTTCCTTCAAAAAAAAGAAGAAATAAGATTCGATTTCAAGAAAAGAATCCGCTTAAAATTCTTTTTTAAATCGGAAATTTTTGCCGAAATTAGAAATAGAAAATCGTCCTTCTGCCAAAAGGACGATCGGGCATTATGATTCTCAACTCCATTCTTAAACTCAAACGACTGATCGTAATTCTTTTCGTCTTTTCCTTAGGATCGATGACTTCCTTATTCACACAAACTCAAGAATCTTCTCTTAATACGAGAATGGTTCCCCTTTGGAAAGGAGAAGTAGAAGCGGTTTATAGCGGAAAAGGCAAAGTGAAAATTCGAATCCGAAAAGATTCCATATTTTACGGAAAAGAAGAAGAGGAAATCAAAACCATCCTTGAGAAAAAAAATCAATATACGGTCTTACAAAAAAATCCCGAAAAAGAAATCGGTTCCTTTTACATTCGTCAAATCTCCGTTTCCTATCAAACTAATTTAGGAGGAAAGAAAGCCTCGGAAATCGAACTCTACGGTTCATTCACCGCAAATCCGGGAGTGCCCGAACATCTCCTCACAGCGGGAACCTTCATTCAAGACTATAAACAAGAAATAGCTTATATAGAACCCGGAGCATTTTTCACGGAAGACAGAAGAAGAACTAGACCCGCAAGACAATTCAGACATCCGAAAGACGGAAAAGAAATGGTCTTCGTATCCGGAGGATACGAACAAAACGGAGAATTGTTTTACGAGTCGATGGGATTCTTTCTTCACGGACAAGGGAACGAACCTTCGGAAGACAACTACAATCCGTTTTACTTTAAACCAGAACGAGGTAACCTCCAAGATATCTCCTCTTTTTACATCGATAAATATGAGGTTACAAATCAGGAATATTCAAAATTTCTAAAAGAAACAAATACCGCTCCGCCTCCTCATTGGAAAGGCGGAAAATACCCGATCGGAAAAGAACATCATCCCGTAAACGGAATCACTTATAGAGAAGCGGAGGCGTACGCGCGTTGGTCCGGTAAACGACTCCCGACCGAGATGGAATGGGAAAAAGCCGCCCGTGGAACCGGAATGACTTGGAAGATCAATCGAGACGAATCTTATTCTTTTTTTCCAAATACGTTGGAATATCCGTTCGGAAACGATTTCGATTCTTCCTTATGCAATACTCTCGAAAGTCAAAAAATGGATACGATCTCCGTCTACGAACTAGCGAAAAAATCAGCGAGTCCCTATGGAGCAATCGGAATGTGCGGCAACGTAGCCGAGTGGACGAGTTCCGACTACCTTCCGTATCAAGGACATTCGCTCAAAAGAAACGCATTCGGAAAAATGCATAAAGTCATCCGGGGCGGATCGTTCTCATCCACAAAAGAAGAATCCACAACGTATTTCAGGTCCTTCGGAGGAATTCCGAATTTAAAAACGGATCGCAGAGCCGGAATTCGACTCGTTTGGGATCTTCCCGGAAAATAAAAATAAAACCGCAAATTAAGTAACTCTCGCTTTTTTCAAAAGTTTATCCAAAAGCGAAGGTGAGAATCGACTGATCCAATACGCGAGCATCTCTCTAAATTGAGAAGGATATACGTCTCTTTTCTTTGATTCGATCGCTTTTAAAATGATAGAGGCCACTTTTTCCGTAGACAATCCGTTTTTAATTCCTTCATCCATGATTCCGTAGGCGGATCCGTCACCGGACAAAGCCTTTACGGAAATATCGGTTTTCACGTAACCCGGAGAGACCGTCATAACGTGCATTCCGCTTTCGGATGTTTCCAGTCGAATACTATCCATAAACGCTTGTACCGCGTGTTTACTCGCCGCGTAACCCGAACGGTACTGAGTGGCAAATCTCCCCTGTAAAGAAGAAACCGCGATAAAATGGCCCTGATTCTGTCTAAGTTCCGACTCCAAAAGTTTGAATAGATGAATCAAAGGGTAGAAATTTATATTCATTAGACTTTCATAAACTTCAATATCCGTCTCCCTCGCAAGACCGCGCATGCTGATTCCAGCGCTATGAATCATTCCATCGATACGCCGAGCTTTCTTTCTAAACTCTTCCGCAATTTTCTTGAGTTGAAAAGGATCGGAAACATCCCCGGGAAAAGGGATTACCTTATCCGGAAATTGGACTTCGTTTTTTAATTCTTTTAATAACTCTTTCCTTCGGGCAACCGCACCGACCACGGCTCCGTTTCGATTCAGTTCTAAGACGAGAGCCTTTCCGATCCCAGAACTTGCACCGGTAACCAAAAACGATTTTTCTAAAAAGAATGAAGTCATCATAAAGTCGGACTGAAAGTATGAAAAGGCCACAAAAAAGCAAATGAAAATAAACGGAAAAATCTTTTAGCGAATCCGGTCTTATTAAAAGATGCCCCAGAAGAATCCGAAAATGTTTTGTTTAAAAATGTTCCTTCGGAAAAGAGGTTTTAATGAATACGTTGCAGGAACTCAAGGAGCAAATTCGTTTTCGGAACACGGACTTTCAAAGAAATTATGAAAGCAGATACTATTGGTTTCCGGAAGAATCCCCCCCATTTTGCGTCATCGAAGTCAATCAATACGACCCCTATCACGATATTACTTTGTATCTAGAAGTCGATCTAACCACGATGAAGATCGTAAAATCGGGAGTAGAAGAAAAAAGGGTTCCATACGAAACCTGTCCCGCCGCAATTAAAGCATACGATTATTTGGTGGGAGAGGATATGTCTTATGTAAAACTTATGAATCGTTTTCCTACAGATAAAACGTTAGGCTGTCTTCATATCAACGAATTGATCCAAAATGCCGCTATGAATTTTCATTCCGCATATGCTTTTTATCTCAAAGAAAGAAATTTTCCGGCTCGATTCGACGAATATAAAATGTACGAGGGAGACCTTCCCGCTCAGGAAAGAAGAGAAATCGGAAGACATTGGTGGATGAAAGACAGAGGAGTCAGAAATTCTTGCTATTCTTTTTCAGGACGTCACGAAAAATCAGAACTCAAGGATCGGGTGAAACATCTTGACAGTATCACGGCAATGATGGTAAAAGAATTTAAGAAGTCGAAGAAAGATGGCCCCTAAATTATTTCCGTCGTTCTTGTTTACAACCGATCTATAATACTTAGGTAGAGTTTTTACAAACACGACCGATAATATTGTAGTCTTCTAAAGCGAACGTCGAATCCTATTTTTACGGAAACTACGGCAAAGGTTTTTCTTGCTTCGGACGACCCAATGCCCGCTTAGCTCAGGGGTAGAGCATTTCCCTCGTAATGAAAAGGTCGCCGGTTCAATTCCGGCAGCGGGCTAATCCTAAATCTCTTGCCCTATCGCGTCTGCCGTAAACTCTGTACATGTGTCTCATCTAATACTCATTCCGGTTTGTATTGCGGGAGGTTGGATACTCAAACGAGGAAAAATTTTTCCGGAAAATACGGGACTCGTGCTCGGAAATTTCGTAATTTATATTTCTCTTCCTTCTCTTATTTTAGCCAGCGTCCCAACAATGAGACTGGAAACCTCTCTGATTTATTTGGCCTTTATGCCATGGATTCTCTTCGGATTTTCAGTCGTATTTTTTTATATAATCGGAAAATTCTTTCATTGGAATTCGGAAACAAGAATCGCAACGACACTTTGTTGCGGATTGGGGAACACGTCTTTTTTAGGACTTCCCATTTTAAGGGTGTTCTACGGAGAAGAAATCACCAACTCGGTGCTAATCATCGATCAATTCGGAACTTTTCTCTGCCTCGCAATTCCGGGATTTATTCTTTCGCTGAGTTTTTTATCCAAAAACGATCGGGAACGAAACAGAAAACCCGTCGAATTCATTCTGAAAAAGCTCTTTACTTTTCCTCCTTTTCTTGCTTTACTTTTTTCGTTTTTGCTCAGATTTTTCACCATTTCGGAATTGATTCATTCCGTACTCAAAATTTTGGGAGAAACATTAGTGCCAATCGCTTTATTTACCGTTGGATTTCAAATGGAATTCCCTACGTTAGATTCTAAATCCGAAAAATCAGAGAATTTCATACAACCTTTATTCATCGGCCTTATTTATAAATTGCTTCTCGCTCCGATCTTGATATTTCTAATCTATCGTTTTCTAAACGTAAGCCTAAATCATCTGCGAGTAGTTGTCTTAGAAGCGGCAATGGCGCCTATGATTACCGCGTCTATCGTTTCTATTCAAATGGGTTTCAGACCCGCTCTTTCGGCGGTTTTCCCAGGGGTTGGTATCTTAATTTCGATTTCGACTTTATTTTTATTTTATATGTTTTTGGAGAATTTTTTCTGACTGATTTTTCCGAATCACTGACCGATCTATTTTCCGCAGTCAAAACCGGAAAAACGGATGAAATTCAAAAACTCCTCACTTCTATGGAAGGAGAAGAAATCCTCGTCGATTGGCTGAGAAACTATAGAGACAATTACGGATCAGGAGTTTTATCCTGGGCCGTAAAGAATTCGGATCAGGAAGCGGTTAAACTACTGCTCGAAGCCGGGGCCGAACCCGACGAAACAAACGCAAGGGGAGAAACTCCACTCTTAACTTCTTTGGATCAGGGTAACGAAGATTTAATTCGAATCTTTTTGGAAGCGGGCGCGGACACCGAAAAAAAGGATTTCGCCGGAAATACCCCACTTACGAAAGCGGTGAGCACCGGAAACGTTCGGATCGTAGAAATGGTTTTCGTAAACGATCACTCAACCCCGAACCTGGAAGAAAGAAACGGAGAAGGATATACCCCGCTTCTCTTAGCCGTGGATCTAGGACACTTTGAAATCGTGGAGTATCTTCTCGACAAAGGCGCCGACTTTTTAAAAAAGAACTCAGAAGGAAGAACCATTCTCCATCTTACAGCTCTCCATAACGATTCCGAAATATTGGATCTATTTTTAGAAAAAGAAGAAACGAAAACAATTTTAGAAGACAAGGATGCGGACGGAAACACCGCGCTTCTTCTCGCCGCTTCGCACGATAGCGTGGAATGTTTAGAAAAACTTCTTAAAATCGAAGCGGACTTTTTACAAGTAAACGCATCCGGAAAAACCGGATTAGAAGAAGCGGAAAGACAGAAATACCATCACGTTTCTAAAATTCTTAAGAAAGTTCTTGCCGAAAAATTATTCTCTGCCGCCAAACACGGAGAAGACGAATTATGCCGAACGATTCTTAAGCTTGGAATTTCCCCAAACCCGATTGATCAGGACGGAAACACACCCCTTCACATTGCGACCATTCATGAGCAGATTTCCACGGCTCAACTACTGTTGGATTTACACGCGTCTCAGTTTTTAAAAAACTTGGAAGGGAAGTCCGCTTTGGATATCGCGAAAGAAAAAAACAAGGAAGAATTGATTCAACTGTTGGAACTAGAAAAAGAATAAGGAATCTGTCGAACTACCGCATTTTATTATTAACGAATTGACAATAATCATGACCGTGGTTCCTCCTAAAAAGTTCTAAACTTTGTTTTTTACGGTTCGAACTAAAAATATAATTTTGCGTTTTTAAAAACGTATTGTTACGATTCGACACAACCTCTTCAGACAAAACGCTGATGTAGTAAATCGAGTAATTCTTCAGGATTTTGCGAAACAATCAGGCCGTTCTTAGTTTCCGGATCCAAAAAACCGTCCTCCACCATTCTTTCCAATTGTTTGAGCAAATAGTCAAAATAACCGTTTACGTTAAGTAAGCCCAAAGGTTTTGAAATTAGCTTCAACTGATTCCAAGTCGTAATTTCTACAAGCTCGTCCAAAGTCCCAATTCCGCCGGGCAATGCGATAAAACCGGAAGACTTTTCATACATCCTAAACTTTCTTTCATGCATGGAAGAAACGATCATAAGATCTTTGACTCGATCATGTTTGACTTCCTTGATAGAGAGAAAATCGGGAATGATTCCAGATACTCCCCCGCCCTTTTCCATCACCGCATCAGCAATCGTTCCCATGATACCGCAGGAAGCGCCTCCAAATACTAAATCGAGATTTTTTTCGACGAGCAACCGGCCCAAATCCCTAGCCGCCTCGGTATACACAGGATTGGTTCCCGAACGGGAACCGCAAAAAACGCAAATCGCCAATTTGGTTAAATTCATAATCTCTCTTTTCGTTTCATTCTATATCATTTTATCGAAACATAAGCCTTCTATAAAATCGTTCTATTTCGTTGTTTTCACCAAAGAAAATTTGTAACATTTTTCTTTTTCTAGATCCGAGAAAAAATGTTTCAATTCCTCCGTCTTATGTAATTCTCATTCCTTAGGAACTATGAAAAAACAAATTGAAAAATCGATTCCATTTCTTATTGCGATACTTTTTCTTCTGCTTCAAACGAACGCAATGGGACAAAACAATTTACCCCAATCCGATCCGGATATTTTAGAAAAAGAAGCCAACGAACTCGAAATTAAAGCCGGCAAAGCACAAGATTCCGTCACGAGACAACGCATGATTTTGGAAATTCGGAAAAAAAGAAAAGAAGCCTCCGAACTCAGAGATAAACTTCACGAACAGGAACTTGCCAAAACTCCGAAAGGCGCTACGTTTGAAATCGCGATTTTATTGAACCAAATAAGTTGGATTCCGGAATCCTTAGCGAGAAGACAAAACGTATCCGTCAATGAAACTAACACCTTTCTTTACACAAATGGGCTTTACCAGAATATCAACGCGATCGCGGGAAATGACACGCATACAATCAATAACACCGGAAGTTTTTATTCGAACCCGCAAGGAAACACAAAGACTGCCTACCCGATTCGATTGTTATTCCTAACCGAATCAAAAAAATACGGAGTGGAAGCGACATTTCTAGATTTTAGGATTCGCCCCTCTTATTCTTCCATAAACGTCAATCCAACTTTAGGAAACTTAAATCAAACCTATAGTTTGTACGACCCGCAACTTAGAAGAACGGATATTCAATTGAACTTCCTTTACTTTTTTGAAACGGGATCCGGAACCAGAATCGGACCTTCCCTAGGAATCCGTAATTTGGATATGTATTCTAAAGAATACGGAAACTTACCCGGAGGATTAGGCTTCGGAACTATGGAAGAAAAAGCGGGCGGTTTAGGTCCTCAAATCGGATTTAGAGTCGTTAAAAAATTGAACAACTTTTTCCAATTCCACGCAAACGCAGATTATTTTAGAACATTAGGAAAATATCATCTAAAGACGAACGGAACCACAATCTACAACGGCACTCAAAACTTTCTAGTTACGGAAACTTCGGGATCAACGGGTGAAAACCTCGTCAAAAGAAGAGGTTATCAAATCGACGCCGGACTTTCTTTTTTCAGAACAAACTGGCTCAAATTTACATTCGGTTTCCAATATACAGAAATGAGATCTTTCGTAACCGGGTACAACTACAACATCAACCTATTATTTCCCGACGTGGTCAGTTCGACCGTACTGAACACAATTACAAAAACGGCGGATCTGACTACGACAAGGCCTGCTCTTCAAAAAGAAGTGATCGATACTTACTACGGATTTTATTTAGGAGTCTCTATTACTCTGTAAGGATAAAATCGGCTTTTGAAAATAAAAACGCAATTATCTAGCTGCATACATGAGACATGTATCGTAAGAAAAAATTCGTTATCAATCTCCAATTTGTATAGGTGACAGTGTATTCTTTTATGAATGAATCAATTCAAATTACAGACATTTTTCCCAAACGATGAGGCGCAATTATAAATTATTTCATAAATTCGAGATACGGTTAAACTATCACATGCAAATTTTTTAAAGTTCAAATATAAGCCGTTTGATCGGTCGCCCAAAATTCTTTCAATGTAATTGATAAGACATTTTCTATTTTTTCAGGAACGATATTTGAGAATACAAAAGTTAGTTTAAAGAAACTCTGGAACTGTGCACGCCAAAGCTGCTTTACCGAATAAAGAAGGAAAAAAACTTACAGGAAAACAATTATTAAATGTTATCAATAAGGAAGTTCATAAAGATGCAACGATCGTAACAGAAGAATTCATAGGCTATAAGATTTTAGATAAAAAAGAAAGAATTCATTTGACTATAGGTCACTCGAAAGAGTATGTAAAAGGAGATATTCATACCAATATTATTGAAGGATTCTGGTCTTTGTTTAAAAGAGGAATAGTCGGAAGCTATCATCATATAAGTACTAAGTATATGCAGAATTACGTAAATGAATTCAGTTTCAGATATAGCAACAGAAACAATCCTAATTTTTTTGATTTGATTATAAAGAATTCTGCTTTGGTATAGGATATATTTAGAGCCTGTCCCAAAACCTCCTTGTACTTTTAACCTAAAGAAATAGAACTGACATATGAATTCAAATTTAGGTCTTCTAGATATCCCAGAAGAGATTTGGAAACGTCTTCGCCCCTTATTATCTAATCGTAAGACAAACCCACAGAAAGGAGGTCGTCCTCGACTGGATGATAGAGTGGCCATGGCAGCGATATTTTACAGGGTTCGAACAGGAATTCAATGGAGAGATATTCCTACGATGTTTGGTTCAAAATCGACGTTACATAGAAGATTTCAAGAATGGGTGGTAGCTGGAGTTTTTGATAAAATTGAAAGAGAAGCATTAAAACTTTATAAACGTTCTGTAAAAATCAGGACAAAGAGAATGGCAGTAGTTGGTAGTTTTGCAAGATCTCCCAAAGGGGGGCTTTCACGGGTCCAAACCCGACGGACCGCGGCAAAAGAGGCGTTAAAAGGCATATTCTCGTCGATAGGCGTGGAGCGCCTGTAGCTTTTGTAATTGCTTCAGCGGGAACTCATGACTCTAAACTTTTATTTCCTAATTTAAAAAAGTTTATAATACTGAGAAATTCTAAAGTTCTAAAGCCAGAAATACTTTCATTAGATAAAGCTTATGCTAATAATACAGTTAAGGACAAATTAAAAAAGAGGAATATTCAGTATCGAATTCCCAATAAAAAGAATGCAAGAAATCCTGAGCGGATTGCTCCACTCAATGCTTTTCGATGGACTGTCGAACGTACTTTTGCTTGGTTCAATGCGTTTAGAGCCGTAAAAACTTATCGGGAATTCAAACTCGATAATTATACCGCACTATTCCAACTTGCATCCGCTATCATTTTATTTAGAATGTGCAAATAGGTTTTGGGACAGACTCTAAGTTAAAAAAATAGGATTAGAAAATATTAATGCTAAAAACAGAAGCAAAACAGTTTCAATATGAAATACAAGGCTACCAAGAGGATTGCGTTACAAACATTACAAGTCTTTTTAGTAGGCTTCAGCAAAAAGTGAATTTTAAAGAAGTGCTGACGACACACCATAAAAAGAACAAATACAATTTCTCAGTTCAAGACACTAAAAACATTGATATTATTATGGAAACAGGAACGGGAAAAACGTTCACGTTCATAAAAACAATTTTTGAACTTAATAAGAATTTTGGTTACAAAAAATTTATCATTCTTATTCCAACCGTTCCAATACGTGAGGGAACAAAAACAAACTTGGAAGACACCAAAGATTATTTTAAAACCTTTTACGCCAATGAGAAAGAAAAAAAAATTGAAACTTTTGTTTACGAAGGCGGAAACATTTCAGCCATTAGACAATTTATCGGCATTTCGCATTTATCGGTTTTGGTAGTGACTCCAAGCTCATTCAGCCACAAAGACAATATCCTAAACCGACCATTAGAAAAGGACATTAACGCCCCTGAATTATTCGTAAACAATCAGGAACCACCAAAATCTTATTTGGAATGTTTGAAACGCCTAAACCCAATTGTGATAATGGACGAACCTCACCGTTTTGAAGGCAATGCTTTCAAAACATATTTTGGAGGGTTTGAAAATTACTTTTTGCGTTTTGGGGCTACATTCCCAAAAAAGAAAGACAGTTTGCCTTTGTCGAACGTAGCCTATGTATTAGACAGCATTTCTTCTTTCCGACAAAGTTTAGTTAAGAAAATTGTGGTCTATACGCAAGACGTAGTTGAAAACACAGATACACTCATTGGCATTGACAACAAAAAAGCCATTGTAAGTACTTTGACCAATGGAATTATTGCAAGACGAGAACTGGGCGTTGGTTCAGTTTTCAACGGTAAAAGCATAAAGAAGATAAACAAAGACACCATTGTTTTAGCTGACGACGTCATTGAAAAAGTTGATTATTCCTTATCAGAGGAATCATTGCGGACAATGATTAAGGAAACAATCAAAATTCATTTTGAAAAAGAAAAAGGATTGTTTGAGAAAGGCATAAAAGCACTCACATTGTTTTTTATGGAAAGCGACACCAGTTTGTTTCGTAGCGACAATCCAAAAATCAAAAACTTTTTTGAAGAGGAATATAAAAAGCAATACAGCGAAATTGTAAGCGAACTTGACCAAACAAGCGATTACTACAAATTCTTACAAAACGATTTTGACAGCGATAACCATTTGCAAGTTCACAAAGGATATTTTTCAGGAGACAAAGGAAACGCAGACGAAAAAGTAAAGGTAGGAGTTGATGAAATTCTGAAAGACAAAAAGAAATTGCTTTCGTTTGAAAGTCCAACACGTTTTATTTTCTCCATTTGGGCTTTACAGGAAGGTTGGGACAACCCGAATGTTTTTACTATTTGTAAACTATCTAATCAGGGCAGTGAAATATCAAAACTTCAACAGATTGGAAGGGGTTTAAGAATTTGCGTCAATCAAAATTTGCAACGTAACACACTGAAAAATCTGAATGACGACCAAGAGACCTTTTGGAAAATCAACAACCTTGACGTGGTTGTTTCAAGTAAAGAACACAGTTTTGTTGAAGCAATTCAAAATGAAATTTTAAGTAATTCATTCCTGATTTCCGAAACATTCACTGAGCAGGAACTCGTTAAAACACTCAAAGAAAAATCGGGTTTTGATGATGATACAATAATTACGTTAATTGATAATGTGCTGAAAGACAAAAAAATGATTGTTCGCAAGGCAATTGTTGACGGACAAAAGATTTACGAAAAATCTCCTGAGTTTTCAGCCATTCTCAAAAAACAGAATTTGCCCGAAGAACAAGTAAAAGCAATTGAAAGTCTGTTTGCAACCGACACAAACATTTACGTTCAGAAAGCCGAAAAGAAAAAAGAGAAAAAGAAAGTTTTCATAAAGGCAACGCACCTGCAAAAGTTTCAAAACCTGTGGAACGCAATCAACAAAAATGCTTTTTATGTTTTAGACACTTTGAACGAAGAACAAGAAAGCCAATTGATACAAAACATAAAAACTCAAATTGAAGCCGTAAACATTGAGGAAATTTTGTTGCAAACCATTCGTGCAGAACTCAACGTAAATAAAATTGGCGAACAAGGAGCAATTACAGAAAAACTAACCAACACGCTTTCATACAAAAGCAAAGTAAATTATTTAGAATTGGTTCGCACGTTATCAAACAATACGAAAACCCCTATTTCATTTGTAGTTAAGATTTTCAACGCTTTGAGTGATGACTTTAAGAATAAAATGCTTTGCAATAATCCCAAACAAACTCAAAGAGAGATTTCCGAAATAATCAATAAGAACTTAATTGCAATGCTCAAAGCTAACATTAAGTATGATGGAATAAATGGAACAGGTTTACCAAACGTATTCAAGAACGAAAAAGGTAAAACATATTTAGACACAGGAAGCGTTGGGAAATTCCAAAAGGAAATTGCAGGCGATTTTTCTTTGAAAACAAAATGGGTATTTGAAGAAGTGATTGAATATGACAGCGATTTTGAGTTGGAAATTGTTGAGCAAGACCCCGACATTGACAGCATCGAAATTTTCGGCAAACTTCCACGCCTCAAAATCAAAACTCCTTTAGGAGATTACAGCCCCGATTTTTGCTATTGCTTAAAAAGCACCGAGGACAACAAAATATTCCTTGTAGTGGAAGCAAAAGGCTATAAATCGTCAACTGCAATACCCGTAGATGAAAAAGGGAAAATTGATTTTGCTAAAAAGTATTTTGAGGCATTGGGTCAATGCTGCAAAGATCAGAACATTAAAATTTCATTCAAAGAACATATCAATAAAACGCAACTGGCGGCATTGATAAACAACGCATAATACAATGGCAGAACAAGATTTTATAAAAGCAGGATTTACAATTGTTGGAACAGAAAACAACGAAAACAAATTGTTATATTTTCTGAAAGAGAACTACCCTAACATAATTAGAGATACCGAGATAAACTTAGAGGAAATGAAAACCGTTTTGGGTTTGCCTATTGACGAAAAGGTAAATGGATATGGATTAAATTTTGTGGGTAGAAACTTTGCCAGAGCTAAATATGCTCAAAGGACTGAAAAGGAATTACGTCTAAATACTGCATTAAGCAAGAATAGTGATACAACTGATAATTTGGTGCTGAAAGGCGATAATCTCGATAGTTTAAAAATTTTGAAAAACCATTATAGCGGAAAAATCAAGTGTATCTACATTGACCCTCCTTACAATACTACAAGCGATGAATTTGTATATCCTGACAAATTTGATAAAGAAGAAGCCGAAGTTTTGGGATTAGCAAATTTAAGTGAAAGCGAATACGCACGAATGGATTTTAGCTTCAAAACCAAAAAGAGCCACAACGGTTGGTTGGCTTTTATGTATCCTCGTCTTTTATTGGCAAGAGATTTATTAAGCAAGGAAGGTGTAATTTTTATAAGCATTGACGACAATGAACAAGCCAATTTAAAACTTCTCTGTGATGATGTTTTTGGGGAAGAGAATTTTTTTGCCAATCTAACTAGGCGTGCAATGCATACGGTGCGCAATACGAGTAAGGACTTTAACAAACATGCTGATTATGTTTTAGTTTACGCAAGAAATAAAGGGTGGTTTGAATCTGACCCCAAAAATTTTATACGACAAATAGTAGATAAAGAAGGGAATTACACATTGAATGATAACGATGGTAGAGGTTCTTATAAACTTGATCCACTATATGCTAGGAATTACGCAACGCCATATAAATTTACATTTAAAAATGGTAAAGTTTGGCAAGCTCCGGAAGGTAGTTTCCCTCGATATTCAGAGGAAACCTTAGAGTGGATGGAAGATGAAAGCCGATTAGAGTTTTCAGGAAATGAAATTAAAGCAAAAAGATACTTAAAGGAGGTACAAGAGGGGCAGCCTCCTAATACTATACTATCCGCAGAAGATGTTGCTTTCAACAAAGAAGGCACATCAGAGTTAAGGTATGTTTTAGATGCAGATAAGGTCTTTTCGCAACCTAAACCAACCAAACTAATAAAACACTTACTGTTTTTATTGAGAGATAAAAATGCCGTTGTCCTCGACTTCTTCGCAGGTTCTGGCACCACCGGCCATGCAGTAATGCAACTAAATGTCGAAGATGGCGGCAATCGCAAATTTATCTTGTGTCAAATAGATGAACCAATAAAAGAGGACAAACCCGCATATAAATTTTGTTTAGATAATAATTTGCCACCTGTTATTTCAAGTATTACCATAGAACGCCTTAAACGTGCAGGTGAAAAAATTGCAAAAGAAATGGAAGCGGAAAACAGCAAAGCAAGACTGTTTGAAGAAGATAAAAAACCAATTCCCGATATTGGCTTTAAAGTGTTCGATAGCATAGATGCACCAAAATTAAAAGTGGATGAATATGGACAAATCGCTTTCCCTGAAATTAGCGATGACGCTTTAAGCCGTATTTACAATATGATTTTCACCATTGGTTTAGACGAACCAACACAAGTTCCTGAAATGGTTGTCGAGAATTGCATCTACAAAATTGGTAATCATTATTACATAACCAACAGCGAGAAAATCAAAAGTGATGATTATGCAAGCGCTATTAAAAACGGCAAAGTATTCATTGACGGTTGGACAGCCAGTTTAAACGGAACATTGCAGAACTATAAAGAAGATGTGAAAATTGTGTTTTAATAAAATAGTCTGTACACTCCCCCGTGCGCTTCAGTGAATTAAAGAAAGATGAGTTTACCAATGAATAAAGTGTAATAGTTAAAAAATAGTGGACAACTCATTTACTATGTCTCATGTATGCAACCGGATAATTGCGGATAAAATTTAACTGCGATATGCATTCCAACTGAATGCTTATCCTTCAAAACTAGGTTTATCGCCCAGATTTTCCCGTATCAACCCCACAAATTAAGAAGGCTTTTTGGATAATAAAGATCAAAAACTGATATTTTTCAAGCGTTCCGACAAGAATGATACTTTTTACTTGCAAGAAGTATCATTTTCTAATAGAGAAAAGTCTCCCGAGTCTTTCCGCCCTATTTCGCGACTCATAGAGAGCGAAATAGAGTTTATTTTCTGCCACCCAAAAATTAGGGGAAACTCAGGCACAACGCTTCCTAAACTCAAATCTCGCTCCCGAAGGGTCGCGAGATAGGGCGCGTTGAAGAAACTCAACACAACGCTTCCTAAGCTCAAATCTCGCTCCCGAAGGGTCGCGAGATAGGGCGCGTTGAAGAAACTCAACACAACGCTTCCTATGGGGCGCGTTGAAGAAACTCAACACAACGCTTCCTATGGGGCGCGTTGTGGGGTTGGTTATGTTAGAGAACAACACTTTAGTTTCTTATTCGCCCAAACTTTCCTACGACTCTGCTCACGTTACTTAATAGGAACCGAGGAGAGTTTCATCCAATCTACTTTTTCGATCAGGGCAAATCCGCCAAAAAGAACGGTTGTATAAAACATATCCCCCAGAAGAGAATTTTGAAAAAAAGGAATCGCCATAATATAACACTGAACGAGCCCGTTTAGGTCATACGAATAGTAGCCTGCCAACCATACATAAAAGTTTGTAACGATAAAGAAAACCGCAGAACCGCCCAACGACCAAAATGCGATTCTAACAGCGGAAGAAGACGCCCTTAACCGCCATCCCGCTACAACTAAAAGTAAGACCATTCCGTAAACAGGCAGCATCTGATCGTGCAATCCGATCAATAAGTCGCTCATAAAAAGGGCACATAGAGGAGCCAACAGAGACAGCTTTTTGGAAGCAAAATGGGCTCCCGCAAAAAGGGAAATCGCAAGAATTGGCGTAAAATTAGCCGGATGTGGAAAATAACGACTCGCAACTGCAATCAGAATGAGCGAAAGAACAATAAGACTTTTTGAGCGTATCATAAAGGGCCTATAAAGTATTTTTTTGAACTATACTTCAACTTTACGACTCCCGTCAATCCAATCCCGATTTCAAAACAATTGAAAAAGAGTGCAGATTCAGCTTGGAGATTAAAAGTTGGAACAAATCTTCCGTCGTTTTTGGAGGGACTCATATGCAGACAAAATCACTCGCAGAGGAAATTGGTAAACTTCAAGAAATCACGGCCACTCTCCGAGGAGAAAACGGATGTCCTTGGGATAAGGAACAAGATCATCAAACTTTGATTCCTTATCTCATTGAAGAATCCCAAGAAGTTATCGAAGCAATTCTAAAAAACGACGACGAACTTCTCAAAGAAGAATTGGGCGATCTATTGTTTCAAGTTGTGTTTCATGCAAGACTTGCTGAAGAAAGACATTCATTCAATTTAGGAGAAGTTGCAAAAAACGTTTCCGATAAACTAATTTTCAGACATCCTCACGTTTTTAGACCGGAAGAACTCACCCTTTCTTCTTCTCAGGAAGTTTTGGAAAATTGGGAGAAAATCAAGGATAAGGAAAAGAAGAAATCAAACGACTCATCCATTTTTTCGAATATCCCGGAGAATTTTTCTTCCCTTTTAAAAGCGGAAAAGTATCAAAAGAAAGCCGCAAAAGTCGGATTCGATTGGAAAAACATTTCAGATGTGCAAGGAAAAGTTAGAGAAGAAATGGAAGAGTTCCTAACCGAATTTGGTCGTGTCAAAGCGAACGGAAGCAATCAGGTTCGTATCGAAGAAGAATTCGGAGATTTATTATTCAGTTTAGTAAATTTAGGAAGACATCTTGGAATTTCCTCCGAATCCGCACTCACAAGAACGAACGCAAAATTTAAGAAAAGATTTCAATACATAGAACAAACCCTAAAAAGCCGAGGTAAAACCCCGAAAGAATCCGACTTAAATGAAATGGATCAACTTTGGAACGAGGCAAAAAAATCGGAAACATGAACGGGCTGGATTCACTCGAAAAAAGAATTGAACAAACCGAAACTTTGATTTCTATCCTCTCCAAAGAGTTTTTTTTCAAGTTAAAATCGGATTTAAAAGAATGGCCGCGAACGTACGAATTTACATATCTGGAAAAAAATTATAAAGCGATGTTTTCCGTTTTCGGCTCCTTTACTTTGAGCGATATAAAACAGATAGCGGGATCTTCTCCGATTTATTATCTCAGTTTATGCAATAATGTTTACCAACGGCTTGTTTGGACCAAACCGGACGGAGAAATCATGGACGACCCAAAACAAATCTTTGACGAATTGAAAAAGTATATTCAAATTTTCGAAACTTCGATTTCAAAAATCGGTCCGAGAGAAAAACAGGCTTGAAAGTACTCGTTTTAGATTCCGGTTCAACCTTCAGAAAAATCATATCTTCTTTTTTTCCCGCGGAAGACTTTCAAATCGTCGAAGCGGGTTCGGCAAAAGAAGGATTGGATCTTACGTTTCGGGAAAATTTCGATCTAATTACGATCGGAATGATTCTTCCGGACTCCGACGGATTTACGGTCTGTAAAACCATACGAAACGGTTTACGGGAAAATAAACATAATGCATGCAAAAATTCTAAAATATATCTCCTTACTTCGGGAGATGTCGAATCAAACCGCACAAAATCCATGGAATTCGGATTTGATGGAATTTTTCCGAAACCCTCTGGAATCGAAGAATTGAAATTGGTAATTAAGGAAATTATAAAATTCTCTTATCAAAAGAATTCCACAGAACAACGAAAAGTCGGAAAAATCCTCATTGTAGACGACTCGGAACTCAACTTACTTCTTTTAGGAAAAATTCTGGAAAGGAACGGTTATTCCTTTCAGGCATTTACAGAGGGAAAAAAAGCGTACGAATACCTTCAATCTTTCGGGGAAAATATTTCTTACATTCTCACCGACTGGATCATGCCCGGCTTTTCAGGACAAGAACTCGTGGAAGCGATCCGCAAACAGGAAAAATTCGACAAAATTCCGATCACGGTGATTACGGGACTTGAGGAAAATGTGGGTTTGAATATCTCAGTCTCTCAGAAAAATGTTTCCATTCTTCAAAAACCGTATTTTGAAAGAAAAATTTTAGAATACATTCGCAAAGTTTAATTTACGGCGAGAAATTGAATTTCCCGAACCACATCCGAATGACAGTCCGCCCTGAATTCTCCCAAGAAAGGTTTTAAACCGGAAAACCACTGTCCGTTTTCATACTGCAAATCGTTCCAATACAAAAACAACGTCGTATCTCCAAATTGATTGTTGAATTGAATCTGTTGAATCTCGCCCTTCGGAGAAGGTTCCTTGAAAAAGATTTCTCCCGACAAAGAAATTATCTGGATCTGATAAGGCTCGGCTCGATAGGGAATTCCTTCCTTTCGTTTATTGGAAGATTTCAATTTCCAACCCGTAATTTTGATTTTGGAAATCTCATCGAGCTTTAGGGATTTTGAATATGTTATATTGTTTTTTTTGTGCTGAAACTTAAATTCAAACGGCGGATTTTTCCAAAAACCTTCCACGTCCCGACCGTCGCAAAAAATCACCTTAACTTTTTTTTCTCTTTCGTCCGCTCCGGTTCCGGTTTGTTTTTCGATTTCTCCCCTTTGATTTCTGGAATCTCCAACCGTCGGTTCCACGGGTAATGTCGGTTCTTTGGGAACTTTTTGAGAATCAAGAGAAACTGCGAAAAATAAAAAAAAGAATACGAACAGCCGTTCCAAACAAAGAATATGATTCAGAATCAAAGTCTTACGTTTCATGGTTATAATTGAAATTCCCAACCCGACTAATCCGCGTAAAATGGTTACTGAACGGAACCCCGACCTGGCGCGTTTTGAAAACCGGCCCCCATGGTCGGGATTTTTGCTTTTAAGCGATTAAAGCCTTTTCTGAATCGCTTCCATAAACTGAAAGGTATCCAGAGCCTTTGCACTCGGATC
>NZ_CP040840.1:300000-310000 GCF_006874765.1 Leptospira weilii | reverse complement strand
GGATTTTTGGAATGTTCCAATCAACTTATTCGGGAAAGAGTTCAAACCCGGTTCTGTCTTCTTCTAAATTCAGAGTTCTTTCGTTTTTGGTCCTTAGTTTCTTATGCGTTTTTCAAGGTATTCTCAAAGCCGAAGGCGCGACGCTTCTCAAAAGAACGGGACTCAAGGACTATTCTTTCCAACCCTATGCGCAAGAAGGTTATTTTCAGGCTTGGAACTATTCCTACCAAGACGGTAAAACTTTTATCTACGCGACTTTTTTGGTAAGTAACTTAGGCCCGGGAACAAAAAACTGCGGGGTCAGTTTAGTCATTCATACGTTAGGAGAAGGGACTCAATTCATCACGAAAGAATTCTCCTCAAAAGATTTAACCGCAGAAAAGGGTAAATTCGATCTCAAAATAGAAAACAATCGTATGTCCCTCAATTCTGAAGGAATCGAAATCCAACAAGAGATTGATAATATTAAATTATTCTTATCTTTTAAATCCGACTTGAAACAGGGGATTTCCCTTTCTGGAGGAAAACATACGGTCGAGGAACCGCATAAATTCGTTCAAGCCGATATTGCGTACTCGTTTCAATCCGCTTGGGGCTATTTGATCCAAGACGGAAAAAAAAGGGAACTTCTCGGAACCGGGGGATTGGAACATCTTCTCACAAACTACGAAGTATATAAATACAGCCGAAGATGGGAATTATTCCGGTCGATTAACGGAAAAGAATTTCGTTTTTATATTGGAGGTTTTTTAGGAAACGATTCCTTTCCTGGAGGCTATTTCAAAACAGCCGCACTTTTAAACTCAGAAGGGAAAACAATTTTTTTCGGAAAAGTCGGTAAGTTTGAAGTGTTAGAAACAGAAAAAGAACCTTTTTCGGGATACGATCTTCCTCTTCGGGAAAAAATTTATTTTGAAGACGGTTGTTCCGCCGAACTCGTTCGTAAGCAATCGGTAGGCAGCATTAATGTTCTTTCCAATATTTCTTCCGTACTTCGATTTTTTATTCGTTTATTTTTTGCAAAACCGTACCAGATCTATTCATTAGCGGATTTAAATCTTCAATGTCCTGGTAAAAATTTGCCGCCCGGTTCGTTTGAAACCTTTAACGGAATCCTTTCGTATTACCTGATCAATCCTTAAAGTTGGTTTAAGAACCAAGAGTTTAGACAAAATGGCGCCCCTTCTGGGCTTGAAAACCGCGGGTTAGAGTCCGTCCCAAAACCATTCGATCTTATTAGAATCTTCGCGGATCGCTGCAATTGTTCCTACGGTTTGGAACAGGCTCGTAGTTCTTTTTTAATTTGATGAGAGTCGTCAAAACTTGGATTTGTATGTAGAAATTTAGCTCTTACCACCCCGACACAGGTATCCCGATGAAATGTAATTTGTGAAAACTTTTACAACACTCAAACTTTCCGCAAAATGTGAGTAACAATCAAACGGCACTTCTAAATCGATTACCCATGAAAATAATACTATGAGTTTGTCCAACAAGTTAGAACTACTCAAAAAAAGTCATAAATTCCAAAATAGAAACAATCCGTAAAACCCCTACATTCTCTCAAAAATCCTTTAATTCTCAGTACCGTAAGAGCTTGCACTTGAAGATAAGAATCTTTTCTATTCATTTCTACATAATAGAGTGTCCAAAATTTTACGTCTAAACGCGGGATTTATGCTCAAATAACGGTACTCTATTTGATAAGATCGGCAGTAAAAAAAACGATTTCTGTGGCAACTATCACAATTGACTAGTATTCGGGCGCATGAATAGAATACTGTGATAAACTTATTTCGAAAATTAGAATGTTGGAATCTTCCTCTAAAAAGTCGGAAATCCCGATTTGACTTAATTTTTGAGAACCGCCGTACTTTGCAAAATCGACCGCTTATTTTCGAGCATCATTTTCATGAGTTCGAGCAGTAATGAAATTCTCAAATCAGAATTTAAACTCATCTTAAAAACAGAATATTCAAAAAAATTAATCATATAGAGTAAATAAAATAGCGGGGTCATTTCTTATCCCGCCATCTAAATTACTTTTCGAAATCGGATTGTACTATATTTCTAAAAAATAGAATATTCTGAAACCATCATTCGATCTTATTTATCACTGCTCCACGCAGACCAGACCGAATTTATACGGACCATAGCCCGAGCCGACGGTGGCACAACTTGCGGTAAAACTTCTTCTCGCCGAAATGTTCGCCGCAAGAATGTCCGAGTCCGTACGAGTCGAGCTCCCAAACGATCCATAACGAGCAGAAGTAGAACTATTCCAGGAATCACAAGCAACCGGTAATCCTCCGGATTTCCAAGTTGTCCAATCCGAATTTAAGCCGGTCCACTGACCGGACTCTTGCTGAAGTGTAAACGGATTTTCCAGTGTTGCACCGCTTGCAAAATCAAACATACCGGAACTATTCGTGGTCATTACAATCGCGCCGTCCTCAGCTCTTTGATATTTTTGATTCGGTTGGAACACCCAGTCTACTTGTCCAATTGTAGAGCTGGAATTTACAGTAGTCGCCACTCTATTGACTCCGTCCGTTAGCATTGCTTTGTATATTCCGGTACGAGGAATGTTTGAAGG
This sequence comes from Leptospira weilii, assembly GCF_006874765.1. Taxonomy (NCBI): domain Bacteria; kingdom Pseudomonadati; phylum Spirochaetota; class Leptospiria; order Leptospirales; family Leptospiraceae; genus Leptospira; species Leptospira weilii. Next base: position 307,404 of record NZ_CP040840.1, on the reverse strand, counting down.
AATATTGCTCTGACAAAACGCATCCGCTCCAGAAATTCCTCCAAAGTTTCCATTGTGAACAACACCAAAAGACGATGTTGTAAAAATATACGGAGTGGAGCCAGGTGGAAAAGCTGACTGTAGATTTTGTACACTCTGGAGCTGATTCCCATTTACAATTCGATCTGTTGCCGTACGATTTTTAGTACAATCCAATCCGGCACATCTCTGTTCGTTAGAGACAAGCGAAAGTAATCCGCTTAAAACCGTATTATCATCAGATGACTTATTCAAACACGCGACAAATACCAGCGTGAAAGCTGATAAGATCGTAAATTTATATTTAATCTTCATAATCTTTGATTTACTCCTAAAATTACGAGAAATTCTAAATCTAATCCGTTGACACGATTGACCTAAAAAACACAAAAGATTCATTTTTCTCGCATACGCGATAACCTAACAAGCGTAAGTTCATTTTTTTCACAAATAAAACAAATAAAAATATTTTGTAAGTTTAAATTTCGGTTAGTGCGAATTTAAAACGAGAATTTCGTTCCCTAAAGATTAATTTTTCCGTAAAAAATAAAATCGGAATACAACAACTTCGCATTCTTAGTCTTTAAAAATTAGAATCTTAGGCATAAAGGTTTATTCCTATATAGGAACTTTTATATTAACGTGAATTCGGCGTAAGAAAAATGAGAAAGAATTTTCTAAAAGTAGGAGTTCCCTACTTTTAGAATTTGTTCGTAAAATCGCGATTTGTTGTAGTTCCCACATTTTAGAAATAAATTTACAAAGTTCAAATTCCAACTTCCTACAGAAGAATAAATCATGGATTTCTTGAGTCTTGCACCAAACTCGCGTTATTTTATTACAAAATATCAATACTTTATTATATAACCTTTAATAGCGTGAAAAATTTTTAAATCTTCTTTGATACCGATAATTCTTCCGCCAAAATACGGATCACATCATAACCCCAAGTAGAAAAAATCGGATAAAAATCCGATTCATCTTTTGTCAAAAACCGGATTTCTTTATATCCTTTCATCAATTTGGAACTTCCTAACTGATAACCATCTTGTGACCTAAAAAGATCAGGCTCTATATAATCTAAATATAAATTTCTATATCCTAATATTTTTTTATCTAACGCAGTTTCATGAATAGTCTTAATATGTATTTGGCCTTGTTTTATAGTTTGTTTTCCGGCCAAGTCGTTTTCTTTTGGAACCACTTCCCCAATCCAATCCATCAAACCTGCCAAAAACATCTTCGTTTCAAAAGTATGAACTTCGATGACTCTTCCACAGGCAAACTTCCCGTTGTACAACGGAATTGCCCAAAATTGACCTGGGATCAAAGACCGATTGGACTTTGGAACAAACGGGTATTTAACCGAAATGGGTTTCATTTAACATTTAGTCGTTTATAGTATAAAATATTCGCTCTTTTTTAGATTCAAATTCCCTTTCAAACCTTAAAGAACGAACCTCCAGATTTATGTTCATTTAAACAAAATATGAACAGATTTAAATCCATTTTTCCTAAAAGAATTTTTCAATTAGGAGGACTTCACTTTTCGAATTCCGATCAAAAGATTCAGATAATAAAGCCCGGTTAAAACAAGCATTAACCAAGGAATTAGATTCCCGTACTGGGTATAAAACGTAGGCGGAGAATCGATTACTTCGATCGTCTCGGAAATGGTTTCCGCAGTCATCAAACCCGTTTTCTTTCCACCGACCAATCTACCTAAATGGTCTATGTTTGCGGAAATTCCCGAATTTGTAGAACGCACCATCCATCTTCGAAGTTCAATCGAACGCAATCTTCCAAGTTCCATGTGTTGATCACTTTCGGTCGTTGTTCCATACCATTTATCGTTTGTAAGATTTACGATAAATTCAGGATTACCCGAGTTTCTAAATTCTCTTACAAACTCGGGAAGAATCACTTCGTAACAAATCAAAGGAAGAAATTTGCCAGATTCCTGAACTTCCACTTTCGCCGGCTCATAATAAGAACGAACCGCCTCGTGACTTAGATTCTCCGTATCATGCCAGCCCAAATGCAATCCCTTAGGAGACTTTTCTTTATCAGCGGGAGTATAATATCGAATCAGGTTATGAGTCGGCCCCGGTTCAAATCTTCCTGTTTGCTGACTGAGTTCATAGAGAAAATCAAAAGGCATATATTCTCCGAACATCAAAAGAAATTTCTTTTGATAGGAATCCCCACGATCTCCATTCGGATCGTATAATACGTTATTATTATAATATCTTAAATTACGCGCGCTTGGATTCCCCTTATATCCGGCATCGATTTCGTTAAAAAATACGTTGGCCTTGTATCGATTGGCAAGCAGAAACATCAAAGAATCGAAACGATGCCAATACAACCTGCGCGCAACCGTCGTAACCGCAGTATTGTGGGCCGAAAAAAACGGAACTCCCGCTTCGGGAAAAACGATAAGATCTGGTTTTTTTCCCATCTTAGCGACTCCGTCGTCGGTCAATTTTTCGATCCGAACCATAAGAGCTTCGATCGACTCTTTAACCTCCCTTCCGTCCCTGAAACTCAACGGAGCGTCCGGTTGAACGATCAACACATTTAAGGATTTAACGGGCTTTGTATTTTCCCATTTTTTATAAAGGACAAAGCCCGAAACGATAAAGCTAAAAAGTAAAAGAACTGGTAACGATACGAAACGAAGATATTGTTTTCTTTTTTCCTTAGAATGAAGAATTTCTTTCCAATGCCAAGGATTGGATTGAAAGAGAGTGTAAGAAACAACAAACACCAAGAAACTGATTCCGTAAACTCCGGTGATCTCCACGTTTTGTGCAAGGATGATATTTCCGGCTGCAAGATTTCCCCAATACCAAGGAAACAACTGCGGTCCCACCAACTCGGACATAAGTCCGCAAAAACCCGCGACCCAAACGGAATGACGACCGATCTTCCCCGAAAGAAAAGAAAAACTCATCATAAAAATCGGAAACTTTAAACTAAACAAAGCCCCTGCAAACAGAAGAATAAGAACGGCAACCACATACGGAAAATTTCCGAACGTGATCGACATATGAACAATCCAATGAAAAGAGATTGTGTAAAAAACAATTCCGACGATGAGCCCTTGGTAAAATAATTTTTTATACTTTCCGTGATATTTCAAACTCAACCAGAAAAAACCGAAAGGCGCAATCCATACGAAATGAGTCAGAGAAACTGGAGCAAATGCCAAGAAAGAAAAAAAACCGGTCCAAAAATAACAGAATATGTTGAACCAGATTGTTTTCTGGAACTTCTGAAAGCGATTGTGTAAATTACCCATGAATAAAACGTTTATCTACTCTTTGGAATGGGAGTCAACAGAATTCATCGAGAACGGACACCGATTCAATCGAATGTAAACAATTTCAGAGAAGCGGGTTTAAAACTAACCGAAAACTGAAATGAAAACGATTTGAAAGTAGCGTTACAATTCGATTGCCAGAAAGACCGTATTCTACAACTTATCATTATGAGATCTTCGTATTTCAAGATCATTGGAAAAACCCCTCTTCATGGAACAGTAATTCCACAGGGAAATAAAAATGAAGCCTTACCATTACTCGGCGCAGTTTGTATGGTTTCGGGAACCGTTCGTATTAGCAACATCCCGGTTATCTCAGACGTACTTATGCTCATGGAAGTTCTTCGTCACTTAGGTATGGAAATCACCGAAAAAGAACCCGGAACTTATATTTTCAAACATGACGGTAATCTAAAGAATCAACTCCCCGAAGAGCTTTGTTCCCGCATTCGTGGCGCCGTCACCTTAGCGGGTCCGATTCTTGCAATTACGGGAAGAGTTTTCTTACCGAAGCCTGGGGGAGATAAAATAGGAAGAAGAAGATTAGACACTCATCTTCTCGCATTACAAGCGTTAGGTGCCAATATAGAAGTTTTTCCGGACGGTTACGAAATCAAGGCCGATCGATTGAAGGGAGCGGATATTCTAATGGACGAGGCTTCCGTAACGGGAACGGAAAACGCGGTAATGGCTGCAGTCCTTGCGGAAGGAATTACGATTCTTCGACACGCGGCGAGCGAACCTCATGTGCAAAGACTTTGTCATTTTTTAAATTCAGCAGGAGCAAAAATTTCCGGAATCGGTTCGAACATCCTTACAATCGAAGGAGTAACCTCTTTAAAACCTCCCGCAAAAGAACACAAGATCGGATCAGATTATCTCGAAGTCGGCTCGTTTATCAGTTTGGCCGCTGTCACGGGCGGAGAACTGATGATTCGAGATGTGGAACTCGAAGACATTCGTATGATTCGAATGGTTTATTCCCGGCTTGGAATAGAGGTGCGCCCACATGAAAATGGAATCCTGGTTCCTTCCGATCAGAAGATGGAAATCATTCCGGATTATCACGGAGCTACGCCGAAGATAGACGATTCTCCCTGGCCGGGCTTCCCCGCGGATATGACCTCGGTTGCTCTTGTAACTGCAACTCAATGCAAAGGAACGGTTTTGATTCACGAGAAAATGTTTGAGTCAAGACTCTTTTTCGTAGATAATATCATCGCAATGGGAGCCCAAATCATTCTCTGCGATCCTCATAGAGCCCTTGTTATCGGACATTCTAGATTGTATGGACAAAAAGTGGCCAGTCCCGACATACGCGCCGGGATGGCGATGATCATCGCCGCTCTTTGCGCGGAAGGAACGAGTTACATCCATAACATAGGTCAGATTGATCGAGGTTTTGAAAACATAGACACACGTTTAAGAGCCTTAGGCGCAAGAATCGAAAGAGTAAATGCAGATTGAATCGAAAAGATTTTTTTAAAAAAGGTTTTGCGAAGATATTCGACTTCGCTCAGGAAAATGCAGCAGATCTCGTTTCCGGTTTTCAAGAAATCGCTTCGAAAGAAACTCCCACTCGTCAACCCGCTCCTAAAAAAACAAAGTCAAAAAATATCAAAAAAAAAACAGAGTTTCTTCTTCCTCAACCAATCAAACCGAATAGAAAAAGAAAGATTGGAAACGTCCAAGCTCCCCCGGGCGCGTTATCCGAAACCGAATTTCTCGAAAAATGCACTGGTTGCGGAAATTGTATCTACGCTTGTCCCTACAGCGTTTTATTTCCGGTTTTCGACGAAACCACGGAAAAACATATTCCTCGAATGGACGTCAATCTCAACGCTTGTATGCTTTGTAAAGATTGGCCTTGCATCAACGCGTGTAAGGACGAAGCGTTGATCCCCTCCGCATCGAACCCTAAATTCGGTCAAGCAAAAAGATTTTTCGAGTTTTGTACCAACTCTAAAACCGGAGAACTCACTTGTTCCAATTGTAAGGACAGTTGTCCCGTGGAAGGAGTGGTTAACTTTAAAGGAAATAAACCTTCTTTCTCAAAAAACTGCACAGGTTGCGGTCAGTGTGTTAGCGCTTGTCCTACGTTTCCGAAAGCGATTCGAGTCGAACAAGGTAAAGCAAATTAATTAGAATTTCATAAATCTCTTTACTATCAATTTCTAATAAATTTCAGTTCGGAACAAAGACCAAAATTTTTCGTAAAAAAGTTAAACGCAGGAATTACTATAAGAAGTTCAATGATAAAAAAACTTAGAAGAGATGTGATTTTAAGGCTATATGCTGAAAGTGTGGGAATTCATACTCGCAGAAAGGTCTCTCTAATTTTTCATATCGAATTCACATTAATTAATTTGCGATAATGCGAAAATCATACCGAATTGACCGCTCTTTACTCGGATTTTAAAAACTTACCTGTCCGAATAAAATTTAAGGAGGCTTCTTGTACTTCCGTAGCATCCATTAGAAAAGTATGCGTTTTATTCACTAACAGAAAGTCCTTCATATTTGCCAACTTACTCTTATCAACCGAGACCCTACCGTCGTCATCGCCTGGTATGATCAGGGAAGAAATCGGATCTAACGTTGAGTTTCCCATGATCACGCCATATTCAAAATTCGGAAGTCCAAGAGAATTTACAAAGCTTATTTTATCGGTTCCTAGCTCTTTTAACATTGGACCTAGTAAATAGTTAACGAATGAGAATTGTGAAAGTAAATCCGCAACCTCGCTACCTCTATTAGGAGGGGCTAACATTACTACTCTTCCGAGATTTTTTAAATGGTGTTTTCCCAAAAAATATCTAACGATCACTCCACCGGCCGAATGAGTGACAAAATGAATTTTATCATAATTACCACAATTCAATCGGACGATCGGCAAAACATAAGTATCTGAAATTTTCACAATCTGATTTACCCGAGAAATGTAGTCAACATAATGAACTGAATAACCGTATTTTAAAAAATAATCCCCTATTTTCTTCAACTGAGACGATGATCTTAAAAATCCATGAATCAATACGACACATTCATTTGGTTTATAATTGCGTTCGGCATTGTTGTCCTTACTAAAAACGTTTATCGAGTAGAATAGTGTTACTGCGTAAAAAATGATTCTCATACAATAGAATGACTTTATTAAAATATAGTTCAAGATTCAATCCATCCTTTAAATCACTAAATCCCAAAACAATAAGATAACTTAGATTTTCAGGCAACCTCCGGTTTTTAGTTCAGGATTTTAGAAACTTCAATAGAGTTGTTGAAAAATTCAATAGTCGATATGAACAACCTTGAATCGCCATTTCAATGAAACAAAAATAAATGAGAATTAATTTTTCAAAAACTCTATTATATACTTACAAGTACAATCAGGTTTAACTTTCAATTTTTTGAATGAATTTTTATAAAACTTACCACTCGGACAAATAAAAATGGCATCAAAAATTAACGGGCAATTTTGCAAAAAGGCAGAAGTTTTCAAAAATTACGTCTAATTCGGAACTGTTGGCTTTTTGAAGAAGATTTCATATTCTAACTTTTGACAAACTTATCACAGTATTATTTTCATACGTTCGAATGCTAACATTTCCCATGGATCGCAAATTATCTTAATATAAGAAATTTCTAATTATTTGTTTTAAAAAATCTTAGTAACCTAAATTCTTCCGAACCTTTTCGGGAATATCTTCGAAATGTCTGTATTTATGTTTTTTACCGTCCGGAAAAATCACATAATAAACTCCGTTTAAAATTTCCATATAATACTTACCGGCTTTTTTTTCGCCGGTAGCGCGATGATCCATTTCTTTCACCATTCTTTGATAACGGGAGGGAAGAGTTCGCCAAGAACCGTAGACTTCGATTTCACCGCCCGTATTGACGGTATAAATTCCGTTCTCGTGCATAATCTTAATTCCGTTGTAATCGAACACTTCCAAAACATTTGTTTTAGAATTTTTATTTTCTCCGGGATCAGAAATTCGATCGGTAGAAGAATTCAAACCATCTTTAGGAAAAGAATATTTTACGATCGAATTATGAGC
>NZ_CP040840.1:240000-295000 GCF_006874765.1 Leptospira weilii | reverse complement strand
TAATTCTAGAAAAATACAAATCCGGCAAACTCAATCATCAATCCTTGTTCGGGGACTTATCCGTCTTAGAACCGGAGATTACGATGGAAATCTTGGGAATATTCGAAGAAAAGGGAATTTTAGGAAGATCCGAAAAAAATCTCATTAAGGAACTACTTTCCAAACACAAAAACTTCAAAAATCATACTCCTTGAACCTTTCTTTATACTTCACTTCCAAATAAGATTATACAGATTCCTTCGATACGAACTCTTTCTTTCAAATCTCCGCAAAAGTTCCGATTGAAATTTGATACGCGCTGAGTTTTTATCTAGACACTCTAACCAAAATGGAACACAAAAAACCAGAAAGCCGTTTAAGGAACGGCTCTTTCCTCCACTTGATATTCTTTAAAAAGGCTTTTCTGATTTCCTAATTCGCTCTGAAACTCCACGGGATATTGAGCCGTAAAACAAGCGTTGCAAAATCCACCGCCTTTATGATCCATTACCGCACGATTCATAGATTCGACCGAAAGATAAGCGATACTATCCACCCTCAGATACTTTCTAATTTCTTCGATCGTGTGAGTCGCGGCGATTAGCTCGTTGTGCGTGGGAATATCGATTCCATAATAACAAGGCGAGATGGTAGGGGGCGCGGAAACTCTGAGATGGATTTCCTTAGCGCCCGCGCTTCGGATCATCTTAATGATCTTTCGGCTCGTAGTTCCCCTCATAATGGAATCATCTACTACGATAACTCTTTTTCCTTCGACCACGTTTCGAACCACATTGTATTTGATCTTGGCTCCGAAATCCCGAATTTTCTGATCGGGTTCAATAAAAGTCCTACCGATATAATGAGAACGGATCAAACCGGACTGATAAGAAATTCCGGATTCTTCCGCATAACCCAAGGCCGCGATGTTCGCAGAATCCGGAACCGGAATCACAACATCCGCTTCGACCGGCAATTCTCGGGCTAAAAATCTTCCTAAATTCTTCCGAACCTTATAAACAGATTCCCCAAAGATACTGGAATCGGGTCTTGCAAAATAAATATATTCAAAAATACAAAGACTTGGAGTCGCTTTCGGAAACGGGTAGTAAGAATTGACTCCGTTCTTATCGACTACAACCATCTCGCCCGGCTCAACGTCTCTTTCATACTTTGTGTCCGTAATATCGAAAGCACAGGTTTCGGAAGCAAAAACGATAGACCCGTCTTCTCGACGACCCATCACCAACGGACGAAAACCGTTCGGATCCCGCACTGCGATTAATTGGGTTTTCGTCAGAATCACAAGAGAATACGCGCCCCTCACTTTTTTAAGAGCCGAAGAAAGCGCCGAGAGAAAATCGGTTTCTCCGGAACGAGCCATCAGGTGAACGATCACTTCCGAATCAATCGTAGTCTGAAAGATGCTTCCTTCCTTCTCAAGCTGCCTTCTGACCTCCCAAGAGTTGACCAAATTTCCATTGTGAGCGAGAGAAACGGCTCCAAGATGAGATTCGACTCGAAGAGGCTGAGCATTTCTTAAAAAACTCGCTCCGGTAGTAGAATATCGATTATGCCCAATGGCAGAAGTACCCTGAAGTTCCTTGAGTTTAGCTTCTGTAAAGATACTAGCCACCAGACCCATACCTGCGTATCGATAGAGATGTTCTCCGTCTGAGGAAACGATTCCACTGGATTCCTGACCCCGATGTTGCATCGAGTAAAGACCTAAATATGTGAAATTAGAGGCTTCCGATGAATTAAATATACCAAAAATCGCACATTCATCTTTTGGTTTGTCATCCTGGGCTTGTCTTCTTACTCTGGATTTATCGGGAATTCGACTCATTCTCTGCCTTCTTAAGCTTAAAATCTCAGGTTGCGTTTTTCATGCAAATAAATTCCGATTACATAGTCGTAGATACAATTCGAAGCCTCCAACTCGTTCTCATCACCTTGAGTCAGGCCGATTCCATCTCCATCGATACGGAGTCCTCTGGCTATTATACCTATTTCTCAAAGGTCTGTCTGATCCAAATTTCGGCTAAGGGAAAAAATTACATCATCGATCCTTTGAAGTTACAAAATTTAGATGGACTTGGAAATTTATTTGAAGATAAAAAAATTCTAAAAATCTTTCATTCCGCCATTGATGATATTAAAGCGCTTAAAAAAGACTTCGGTTTTAAATTTCAAAACATCGCAGATACCGGATTCAGTTCCCGCCTTTTAGATCACGAACAATATTCTTTAACTTATCTTGTGGATTATTACCATAAGATCAAACTTTCTAAGAAGGAACAGAAATCTAACTGGGAAAAGAGGCCTCTCGAAAAAAGCCAACTTCAATACGCCGCTTTGGATACGGTTTATCTGGAAACGATTTGGGAAAAGATGAAGGAAGAACTTACCAAAAGAAATCTTTATGAGGAAGCGCTTTCCGAGTTTGAAAAGATCGCATGCGAAGAACCGGGCACAGAAGGAAATTCCATCTCGATGGATAAGTTCCCCGAGATTTTGGAATATAGCGCCGATGAAAGAAGATTTATCTACGACACTTTGGTTTTTAGGGACGATAAATCTAGAAAATTAAACAAAGCCCCCTTTCGAGTGTTCAACAACGAAAAAGTGATTCTTCTCGTAAAGTCGAGAAGAGATATAGCAAAGTTAACCGAAATTGTCGGTAAAAAAGATGCGGAAAGTTTATTTCAGATTTATGCGAATCCAAGCGGACCCCCGATTCAAAAATCTGAGCTTTTTAAAAAACCGGGCGAGAACTTGACGAACGAAGAAGGCGAGCGTTTCAAGCGTCTGAGAATTTGGAGAGAAACGATCATGTCTATCAGAAGAATGAGCCATCAGATGATGCCTTCGAACAAAATGATCGCGGAGTTAGCCCAAAGGAATCCGAAAACTTTAGACGAATTGAGAGAGATGAATCTTTTTTCAGAGTGGAAAGTGATTCACTACGGTCCATCTATTTTGGCCGCATTAGAAAATGTACCTTACGAATCGAATATCAAGGGACTCATTCCGATTAATAAAAAATTCGAATAAAAATATTTAACTCTTCAAATGCAGATAAAAAAATGAGATTTGATTTTCAGTCGCTCAAAAATCGACTTGCAGTTCCTCAGAAAATTTTTACCGGAATTCCGACTCCGCCGATCGGAGAAGAAAAGTCCAAGGCTTCATCCGTTATTCTTCCTATTTATGAAAAGGAAAATTTGGCACAGGGCTTGATTCTACAAAAAAGAAATTTCAATCTAAAAGCACACCCTGGACAAATTTCCTTTCCCGGAGGAGCTTATTCCAAAACGGATAAAAATCTTTTGAACACAGCTCTAAGAGAATGGGAAGAAGAAATGGGAGAACCCAGTTCCGTTCTGGAAGTTTTAGGGGAATATGACGGACTTTTCACTCATACCGGATTTCATATTTCTCCCTTCATTGCGCGTTACAACGGTTCGTTTCTGTTCAACACAAATGCGGCAGAAGTAGAACGTTCTATCCTCTTGGATCTCAATCGTCTGGAAACGGCTCCGTTTTATTCCATTCGAATTCGGAGATCGGGTGCGAAAGAAATTGAAATTTATTATTTCGACCTCGAAGAAGAATTACTTTGGGGAATTACCGGAAGAATCATCGTAAACTTTCTGAGAGACTACGCAAACTTTGAAAGAGAGCCTATTTTAGCGGAACCTAATTTAAGTAGCCCTCCTTTTTTCGATCCCACTCGTAAATTTTTCCAAAAAAATTAAAAAGACATTTTTTTCTTCATTTAGTTTGCCATCTTATCCCCCCCTAACACTGAAAGAAGAGATACCCAGGAAAGTCTAAACGGAAACGTAGGAAAATCGAGGAAAAACCGGCTTTTTGAAGGGGTTTTAGAAGGTTTTTAGACCTGTTATAGACAAAATATTGAAAACGAACGAAGAAGAATTCAAGAATATTACGAAGAAATAATACGAAAAAGCATTCGGATAACGTCGGAATTTAGATTTAAATTCCACCCTAAACACCCGTTCCTTTAACCAAAATCAAACGCATTATCCGGAGAACGCTTTCAGAGCGCGTCATATCTTTCAGGAATTTATCAAACAGTTCTTGATTCGAGCGAATCAACATTCCCTTGAGTGCTTCAGTTACAGACTGAGCTTCATGTCTGGAAAGTTCGTTTAACGATTTCTTAAACATTTTAACTGGAAGAGAATTTGTCGAAAGATTCTCATAATTTCCTGATAAATTGAGAGCTGTTACAAGATTTTTAATCAACTCGTTTTGATCTGGTGTTATTATTGATTTGAATTTAGAATTGTTTTTCGGAACGGACGAATATTTAATTGGAGTGCGGCGATCAGCGACATTTTTCTTTTTCAATTCAGGATGTAATTTGTAAATTGCGGTCACGATTTTTTCTAAGTGAACTTTAGAAAGATTTTTTGTTGATCTTTCTCCGGAAATGGATTCTACAAGATTACGGAAATTCTCTTCTGAAATATCGGCTTTAGATTTTAAAGTCCAAATTTGGAAAAGACTACTCATCTTACTATCCCCTTCGGGAATTCATTCCATTCTCTTCCGTCTAACTCTCGTCCGGATTCTTTCTTATTTCTTCCACCCCATTGTTTAAAGAAAAATTGAACTCTCGCGATATTGCACTGATCGCGAATCGAACGAATCCATTCCGCTTGAACCGGTCGCGCTCCCGGACCGGATTCACCGCCTACAATAACCCAATCTATTGGGAAACAATCGATATAACCCCAAGCGTTCAAATAAATTGAAACATCAACTTCTTCGAGTAATGGTTCGCAGGAAAGAAATCGAACTTTAGTCGGAATCTGTATAAGATGACGAAGCCTATCTTCAACTACGTTTTGACTTTCTATCGAAGTTCCAAGCCAAACGTTTTCTAATGTGAAATTTTTCCTGGAATCATAGTATTCTTTCGCTCTCTCGATTCTTTTGGTAAGGATTTGAAATATATTTTCAGGACATTCCCCAATGACCGAATGAACTTGATCGATAAAATCGAACGGAATGTCTTTATGAAAGAGATCAGACATCGAATCTACGAATATTCGTTTTCCTTTTACCGTACGTGGAAAATCCAACCGGTTCGGATGCAATTTTATTTCCGAAAACTTTCCCCACATTTTTTCAAAACGTTTTGTAAGAGATTCAGCATAGCAATTTTTACAGCCACTTGATATTTTCGTGCAACCAGTTGTTGGGTTCCAAGTCAAATCAGTCCATTCAATCTTTGTATGATTCATTGATACAATCTCTTCGTCAAAATGTGACTTCTGTAAGTGAGGAATTTCGAGATGTAAAAAACGATTCGAAGGGTAAGAGTTTCACAGGCTCGAATTTGATCGCCCAACACGGTTCTCCGAACATTTCCCACATACGAAAATACTTTTTCATATCCTTTGTTCCATCCTTGAGAATGAATTTTTTAGGAATAAATTCTGGATTTTCATCTAACCACGCAAATCCTTCTTCTTCATAGTCGGAGTCCGGCATTAACAAAGGACTTTGCTTTATAATCCAAGAAATTCTTATCTCTCCAATTTTCTTCCCACCGAAACGAGCTTGCTTATCATACGCTTGGACAATTTCCCCAGGGTGAAATTTTAAAGCATATTCATCTTTCCATTCACGTCGCGTGATTGTTTTTCTTCCCGCGAGAAGAGGAGCGGCGGTATAGCCAAAGGATATGATTTTCATTTGGATTTTTCCCTAAGTAAATCGATCTCCCGCGCCATTCTAAGCAACGCCTTCGCCATTACTCTTTCCTTGTGCTCACCTTCGTAAGTTATCGCTTCTGACACATTCTTTTGCAAAGAAATCTTGTTAGCCTCTTCTCTAAACCAGGAAGAAAGGAACGTAATATAATCGATGACCACCCGAACGATCACTCCTAAGAAAAAGAAACAAGCGATCGAAGCCCAAAACGTATATGTGAGGATCAGCTTTGCAATTTCCCAATCATTCATCTGTCTTCTCCTTTTCCGAAAAAATGGAAGGAAGTGTTTTGAGTCTGCGAATTTTCTTAGCGATTTCTATTCTTCGTTGTGCTAACTCGAAATATTCCTCTTCTTTTTCAATCCCTATGAAATTTCGATCCGTTTGAATGCAGGCTACTCCCGTTGTTCCGCTTCCCATGCAGTTGTCTAAGATCGTGTCTCCAACATTGGAATAAGAACTGATCAAAAAATTCATGAGTGCAGTAGGTTTTTGCGTAGGATGGATTCCTTTTCCGGATTCGGAAGGAAAACAAAGAACAGAATCTGGATGTCTTTGACCAAGATCGAGGTATTGATAGGTTTCTGATTTTGGTCCTCGAACGTTAAAGAGCTTAGAATAATTCTTTTTAGAAGATTTTCCTTTTCTTTGAAATTTAGGATCGATTTGGTATTTTTGTGGGTTATAGACAGGTAGTTTTTTGTAAAAAATCAGAATATTCTCATGTGATTTATTCGGCATTTTGTTCGCGTTCAGAAATCCGGACGCTTTCGTTTTATACCAAATGAGTTCATATCTGAAATTTTTCGGGTTACTATTGATCAGAGCCGTGGTAAAAGGCTGACTTGCTGTAAGGATGACCGCCCCATTTTCTACGATCATCCGGTTGTATTGTTCCCAAAGCTCTTTGAAAGGAAGAACTTTATCCCAACTACAATCCGTTGTTCCGTAGGGTAAGTCACAAAGAACCAAATTTACTGATTTGTCCGGAATCTGAGGAAAGATATTAAAACAGTCGTCATTAAAAAGCTGAATCGAAGGTTCTGTATTTTTATTTGTATTTGCGGTAAGAGTCATTAAATTGTTTTTTCCATCCATTGTTTAAGAGAGTTTACTTTGTGCGTTTTTATTGCTTTTCGATTTGTTATTTTCAAATCCAGTATTTGTTCTTCGGTGATTTCAAATTTAGCTTGAATGAGTTGATAAACTTGGGAGATCGATTTTGCTTCAAAAACAAACACCGTCGAAATCAGAAAACCACGATCGAGAAACGAAACGCGTCCAAAATACGTTTGAATCATCGTTTCCTCCAAATCGTGAACCACCGCGCTGTGCTTTCCTGATCTCCTCCAACCAAAAGTAACCTTGCGCGTTCCAAAAATCCGGCTGGATAGCCTCCGTGGTATCCATGCTTACACAGCGACCAAGAATCATCGTATCTCGAACTTCTTCGGCGACTCTTGGTCCACAATATAACCCGTCACCATCCTCGGAGAAACAATTTATGTGCCCAGTAAGAGGACGTTTCATCCTCTACGATCCTCTTTCAGTTTTTCGATGGTTGCTTGAGATACCCCAAGTCGTTTCTTTGCATATTGAGTCATCGTATTGATGTTAACAACCCCATACTCATCAAGAACCGCGTCAGAAAAATCATTAAATTCCAAATCCTCAAACTGGATCTTTATTTGTGCTTTAAATGTCGTTTGCATTGGGTTCCGCCTTTTTGATTTTCCAACCTGAATTGGATTCATGAAAAAATTTGAATATAAATAGTTTTGCTTTTTCGGAACACTCTGGAATTCGTATAGTCTTCGATTCTGTGTTTTCGAAGATCGAAAGATTCTTTATTTCGTGTTGAAGTTCACGGCTGAGTTGCTTAGAGAATTCTAAGAACGCTTTCCATCCGAGTTTCGGATCTTTCAAATTCTGTTCTTCTTTACGTTTTTCTGCTTCGGGCCAGATCGCCGCGTGAACAGTTTCAATTTTGTGCATATACGCATAAGCTCCGGAAATATTTTCCGTTGCGGAAATCCAAAAGGATTCCTTTCCGAACTTAGGGTGCTTTCGGATCGCGATCAATTTTTCGAGAAGATCGAGAACGTTAGGAGCCGGAATTCCATTGTTCATAAACTGATTCAGAGCAATCGTCTCTTTTTGAATACTTCTGAAATAGGATCTCTCACGAGATTTCAAAAAGCTCTCCACGACGGAGAGCAAATTTGAGTAAGTAACTTCTGAAATAGGCGGAAGGACCATTAAGCGGCATCTCCCACGGCTTCGATTTCGGCGTCAATTTCACTCGGAGTGATATATAAACGTTCGTTTTCCTCGTTTAACTG
Source organism: Leptospira weilii (assembly GCF_006874765.1). Lineage (NCBI taxonomy): Bacteria > Pseudomonadati > Spirochaetota > Leptospiria > Leptospirales > Leptospiraceae > Leptospira > Leptospira weilii. Next base: position 286,928 of record NZ_CP040840.1, on the reverse strand, counting down.
GACTCCGATCTTTTGCGTTGCCCTCAGAGGTTCTGCTAAGATTTTTTCTTTATTCAGTTCCAATTTTACGCGGAGATAGATTCCGCCCAATTTTGAAACGAGATTATTGAACTTTTCCAAAAGACCGTTTTCTGAGAGAATCTTTTCGAATAGTTTCGAGGACGTACGAGTCTTCACCGAAGCCGGGACTTTTCGAAGTTTCAACTCTCCTGTTGGCAGTTTACAAGTCCGATACTCCGGATCTGGGAATAGTTCGTCCTTGTTCGTGTCAACGTAGAGCTTAATACCAGAAACAATGTGCTGGATTTTTAAATCCAGCGGGGTAAGTTCAGTTTGGAGTTCTGTCGTAAGCTGGCTGATTTGGTCGTCTACCTCGCTTTTGATACGATCTCTCTCGCGTTTGGTCTCCCCAAGCTCTGCTACAGCTTGGGTGAGATCGGCGCGATTTTTATAGAGATTATCCGGCAGTTCAACTTTCCCTTTCGGTGTTTTCTTTGCCACTTTCTACCTCCTTATCTGTTTCGGGATTCAAATCCACAGCTAATCCTTTTGAAGAAGAAGGAATAACCGGTGCCTTTGGAACCTTTCCCGTTTTTTTCTTCGCCGTTTTACGAACGGCCTTTTTCTTGACCGTCTTCTTTTTAACTGGCATAACGTCGCTCCTTTTACGCGGTTTTACCGAGAGCCTTGTTGACCTCGTATTCTGCGAGTCCTGCTTTGATCAGAACGATCTTATCCGCCATGTCCTTCTTTTCGGTGGACGAGGACTTTTTACGATCGCTGATCTGAGCTTTCAATTCTACCGCGCGTTTGTTGATGTCTGTTAACTCTTCTTCCCACGACTTCAATTCGGAATCGTTTTCGATTTTCCCGAGCATCTCCTGAATTTCCAGCAGTGCTGTTTCTTTCTCTGATTCGGAATTGATGAGATAAGGAGCCGGTTTTTCTTTTACAGGTTTTTCTGCTCGTTCTCCTGTTCCCTTTTTCTTCTTTCCTTCGTTTGTTTCGTTAGCCATTTTTCCTCCTAATTAAAAAAATGCGTTAGACGGCTCTTGCTTCTTCCCGTGCGTCGTTTAATAATTTGCTGGCAAGATCGCGAACAGCGTCCGCTTTTGATCCGTTTCGTTTGTGGTTGAGCGATTCGTTTATGAATCCAACAGAAAGGTCTTCTTTGATTTCTCGTTTAATAAAGCGTTGAATCATTCGATTAGAAATCTTGTGTTCTAACAGGGCTTCTTTGAACGCCTGTGCTTTCAGAGTTGTTAATGTTGTTCTTGTTACCACTCCGTTGAAATCCGGCAACAACCACAAAGATTGAGCAAGATGTTTGATTGAAGCCGGATATTCTCCAGTTGTATCCAGAAAATCGGATTTCGCAGAATCGTCTTTGAAACTTAAATTGAATCTTTTTTCTGCTATTTCTATCGCTTCTTCCGACGTTGGAAGATTCATCTCCTCGACAAGAACTCGTTTTCCGATTTCACGAGTTCTAAATATTTCCCCAAATCGAGGTGTAGCTTGTAGAAACATCACCATAGCAAATAAATGCGTTTTTCCCATTGCCTCGATTTCATGAATGAGCTTTAACTCCCGCATCATATTATGAGAAAGGTTATGACTCTCTTCGAAAACTATCACGACCTTGTAACCAGAATCGAGAGCGTCAGTCAATACGCTTCGAAGCAGTCTATATTTCGATTCGATCGAACCAGGAACGTGAACATCCGGGTTTATTGCTCTAATAATTTCCTTCATAATTGCGGCGGAACGAGGCTGCACTGAATGAAATACCGGAACTTCAAGAACAATATTAGATTTAGATTTTCTAAGTTGTCGCAAAAGTTCCTTTCTGATTTCTGATTTGCCAGCACCGGCTTTTCCTGTGACTACTGCCCACTGATTTCGTTTAATCACGTCCTTACAAAATTTCAATACTCGTTTTGCATTTTTAGTCTCAACGAATACATCTTCGCATTCTTCCAGTGCGTTGTTAGTTTCTTCTCTCACTTGTAGTAACTCCTTCATTTACCAGTTGAAACAGTTTTTAATCGTGTCGAAAATCCGTATTTAATTAGCAAACGATCAACTGTAGAACGTTTGTATTTTCCGATCGGAATTATTCCTTCTCTTTCCGCCATAACAATTGCGCGAGACGTAGAAATGGGAAACCCCTGAATGCATTTTTTAATTAACGCAATGCTCTTTATGTGTGATTTTTCTTCTTTTCCCTTCATTTGTAATAACTCCTAAATTTAAAATTGCTTAACCGTTCGTTCCGGTTCCGAGATATATGTTTACGATTTTGTAAAGTGTATCAGCCGGAACGTGTCCGTATTGATCGATGAACTTCCTGAAAACTTCACGCATTGCTACCAGATCCTCCTCACCGATTTCATCCGCGGTAAATCCGGTTTCGTTGAATACGTACGTAATCGCCTCATCCACTTTTAAAATTTTCGAGGGAGCCATTGCAACATGTGTCTCCGCATCCTCCCCTTGTGCGGGGAAGAATGTTATATTTGTGTCACGTAGATAGGATTCTTGTTTGATCGTTTCTTTAAACTTTTGGGAAGTTTCTTGAATATGTTTTCGTAATTGTTGAAGTTCTGAAACGCGGACTTCATGTCCTCGTCCATCGGAAATTTCGAATGTCTCTATGTTGCGTTGAATCTTTCCATACGGTTTTACTTGGAAGATTTTACCGTCATCGGTTTGAGCGCATTTCTTCCCTTCGCTGTTTGTAAATACAACGACCTTAGTTCCGCGCGGTAGTTCTGAACTTACAAAAAATTGTTGTTTATCGATTTGGATCGTTCCGTATCTGGTGATAACTTTCTCGTCTTCGGTAACAAGAGCGTCTTGAATGTTTTTACGAGTTGCTTTCGTAATCGGATGGTCTTTTGTCCCATCCACCCATCGTTGAAATGCCCCGCTCTTATTGTTGTCAAAGATCAAATAGCGATTATCATAATTTCTTAATTCATCGAGGGAATAAATTCTATTTCTGTTGATCGTAACTCCGAAGGTTCGCTTATACGCTCCGACTCGTGCCTCGACCGCACCTTTCGCGCTTGCGTGGCCGGGTAAGTGAGTTCTAACCTCGATCCCAAGCCGACCAAGAAAAGATTTCATGTGATTCGAATTTAAACCGGAACCTTCGTCACAAAAAATAAGTTTTGGAATTCCCTGGATAGGGATTTGCAAATTGCTTTTAGCCTGCATCGCATATGTCAAAAACGTAATCCAATCTTCTGTATTTTCTCCTCCGTGTTTCGCTCCGATCGTTTTTGGATCTGGAGCGAACGTCATCATCAAGTAAGATTTCGAATAGTTATCTACGATGAAGTAATCCCAAATTCGTTTTAAATCATGTTTTTCTAAAATATCCATCGCATGCGAAGAATCGTATTTGATATCGTCTCTATAATCGATTCTGTTCTTTTTAATATTCAAAAAATAATGATTCTTCATCGTTGCATCTACTATCCAACAGTGATTCGGATACGGACTAATGAGTTCTGTCGCTACTGATGGTGTATCAATCAGCTTCGTTGAAATTCCAAGTTGATTGAGTAAACGATCAGCAGTTGATCTTGTGTATTTCCCGCGCGGAATTAGTCCTTCGTTTTCGGCGGCGGTAATTGCCAGTTCTGTGGAAACTCCGTAACCTTGTTTTCCAACTTTTCCCCCGCGCTTGATCATCGCAATCGTCACCATGTGGGCTTTTTCTTCTTCGAGTTGATCCTGAGATTTTCGAATCTGTGCAACTCCTGAATAACCGGCCACTATCGTTCTCGAAACACCGTTCTCGATTTCTCGGAAACGATCATAGATCGTTTCCTTGGAAACTCCGAATTGTTCCGCAAACGTAAGAACGATTCTTTTCTTATCCGAACGTGAAGATGCGTTTCTCCACATCGTGAAACGTTCATTTAAAATTGTTATGTCGATCTCTCGGCGACCCATGATAAACCTTCTTATTCGTGATCCTGAATCGCAAAGAAGTAAGGAGTCCAAACGTTGTTGAGTTTTGTTCCTGCCAGTTTGAACATCGTTTCGAGTTGCAAAACAGAACCGGCGACGTCCGAGTCCGCCTTCAAAGAATCGTCGATATTATTGATCTCAACTACTGCTTGTTCTATGGACAGAAGGAGTTCCATAACTCTTTTCGAGGCTCCGACCTTTGTGGTGACCGTTGCGATCAAATCGGATTCGGTTCCTTTTTCTTTCGCGATATAATCGATTGCTTCGCTAAGGCTTTTTATCTTGTCGGATTGTTTTTCGATTAAACTCTCGTTGACCTCAAGATCACGTTCTAAGCGAGACTTTTCTTTTGTTAGTTCTTTATGTTCCTCGACAACTTTAATCGCTTCACGATACGTTTTCGTGTTCTGTGCGATCTCTTCCGCACGGATCGACTCGTATTCCTCGATAGTAAGTTCTTTGCCGTCGAGTAAATGAACGGTTCCCATTCCTGTAATTTTATATACATCCGAATCGGACGCAATTTTGGCTAATGCCTTTATCTGATCCTGATCCACTCCGGAGTATTCTTCCTCGCTCATCTTGTCCGACAGCATCAGCATATTTTTTGCAAAACTGATGGGGATAAACTTGGGCATCGTTGCTTGTAGGTAATCTTTGAATGTCTCGAATCCTAATCTTGTGAAAAGTTTATGATCCCTCATCTCCTTTAAGTCAAAACAGAATGCGATGAGATTACTTTGAATCCTCTGACTCAAATAAATGGCTCTGGCTAATAGTTCTCGTTCCGAATCTCCGCCGGTCTTTGGAACGAGAGCATTTTCTATATTGCTGTCTGATATTTCTAAATTCATTGTGTGATTGTCTCCTGAATAGTTTTCAAAATTTTTGGTTTATCGGAAGATAAGTTCATTGCGAAATCGGGGGCGAGTTTATACTGCACCGGGTTTGTTTTGTTTTTCAAATTGTCCACCGCGTTACGCATCACTAAGCCGTGTTCGACTAACGCGTTGAGGTTGTGTTGAATCGTTGCACTGGATCGAGCCAGCAAAAGAGCAAGTTCGGTTATTGTCCAAAGACCGGATGTATCCGAAATGAAGTGTTTGATCAGTTGCAGTTCTATTCCAACGGTGCGGTCTGTTGAATATTCTGTGGATGATGAAAGATTTTCCCGCAGAGCTGTTTTTTTACCGTAGAGAGAATTGATTAGTTCGGCGTTTAGATAAGAACTGAATCTATATTTTTTGAGAAGTTCCGCCTGATACAGCCTTTCCAAGGAGCGATGTATCGTCCGGATTTTTCCCTGGTTCGATGTGAGGAGCGCGACATCGGCATAATGTCTAAAAATTGACGGATACGTGAGAAATACCTTCAAAATCGTTAAATCTATGTTTTTTGTTTTCGGTTTAGATTTTAGTGGGTTCATGACGCCGCCCTTTTTATTTTTAAAATCTGAATATACCAATTTGCGAATGTCTGAATTTCTTCTCTACTATAGGGTTCTCCTAATCTTTCTCGTTCCTTATCCTCACGGTAGATACGGCGAACATTCTCAATCGGAAGCCCCCAAGACTCCTCTATTGCTTTCACGTAGCGTTGTGTGTTTCGAGTCCCTTTTATCGTGTGGGAAAGGACCGCTGGATCGAATGTCAACATATAGTTAGATCCCGGTGTTATATGTTGACACTTTTTGGAATAATACCATGCGATGTCCCGCAGGGTCATCTTGCTCTCGATAACGATCAGCCCAATGCGCTCGGACATGACTCGCCCGCGACGCCAAAGATCGCCTCGATGGATTAGCTTTCCGTTGAGTAAAACCCGGCTTTCTTTTTTCATTATGCGATCGCGATCAGGCGCCTACTCGCCTTATATTGAATATAAGGGTTTGATAACATTCTTCTAGTAACTACGGGGAGGATATGGCGCTGAATGTATTCGGCCAACTCGATAGCAGATAATTTTTTGGCCATGTATTCTGGGATTTCCCTCCAGCACTCTTCGAAAACTCGTTTCGTTATTTTTAGAGTTTTTTGTATTTTTTCTTTTTTGGGCGTATTCATGCGGCACCGTCCGGAAAGTTTTTAATTGCTATCAGATTCGTTTTTGGTATAAACGGACGGATGTTATTGATCGTTGCCGATCCTCGTTGCATGTTTGGTCGAAGACATTTTGAACAAAGATAGTTTTGAAAAAGTTGTCTCTGTTCTCCGCAATAAACACATAGATTAGGCTTCATTGTTAGTTCTCTCCTGAATTAAATTTTCATTCGACCACTCTGAGAATTTGCCTTTTAGTTCCCGGTCCTCGAGAAACGCATCCAGTATCGCACTCCGAGTCAGAAGACACTCGATGATTTCTATATGGTTTCGTCTACTTCCGTCCTTTTTATAAAGTCTCGACAGCAGAATACTTCTCCGAAGTAGAGAGATACGTTCGCTAACTGTCATCGTGTGTATGCCTCCGTACCGATATTTTGATCCATCCGCCAATCATAGAATTGATCGGAAATATCATGTTGTTTTTGATATTCCTCCATGAGTGCGCATCGAGTGAGTAGGATATCTATAATTTCCGTTTCCGTTCTGAGTGAATTATCGCCCGTCGTTTTTTTTCGAGAGATAGAGACTACGTTTCAGATATTCGAGTTTATATTGTGTCATCATTCTGAGAACTCCTCATCAAAAATATATTCGAGAATACTCATAAACTCCTGGATCGCTTCCTTATCATTTCCGCAGATTTGGGCGATGTCGTTTTTTACCAGATAGAGAGCGACGATTTGCTTATCGCTCATCTCGCTATGATCGTCTCGTCTCCAATCGAACGTCGGAAATTTCTCCTTTACTGAGTCCGCCACGTTTGAGATCAGCGTTTCTTCAAAATCTGAGAGCATATCCGAAGAAGAAGTTTGTATGTTAGAAGCGGCTCCGGTTATGTTGTGGTGCATCACGCTATCCGTCTCCGTTTTTTGGAATTGAGTTCTTTCTCTATGGCTTGAATCTCATCGCGTAACCGTAGTGATTGTTTAGCAACGATCCAAACATGAACATACACAGCAAAATCAGTATGCGAAGGAATATCGATTCGCACGTAAGGAATGTGTTGGGTATTCAGTTGTCTGTGTCGATCCGCGAGAAACAGAAAATCGATTGGAACGTCCGTTAGATCGGCATATATTTTTGCGTTGCAGTAGGCGGTTGCGGCCTTGCGCTGAATTTCGTTAGTAGGTTCGAAAACTTCCCAACGTTTTGGTTCAGTCCACGTAGTTTGAGGTTGCGTTTTTGTTTTCATGCTGCGCTCCTGCGTTTTTTGGAATTTTTGTGAGACGGTTTTCCCATACGAAACGGAACGTTGAACTTTTTGAACGCTTCCCGAACCTCAGTATACGAGTGTTGTCCGTTTAAGCTTTTTGAAAGATAGTCATAGTTGATTCCCGCTTCCCTTGCGAACTTCGCGAGGGTTCTCATTTTCAAGGTGATACAAATGAAATCCTTACATTCGTCTCCGTTGGTAATGATCATAAGGCCGCCCTTTAACTCCGTTTTTTGTTTGCGATTCGGCTCACATTGACGATACTGTCTCTATGTTACGGATAGCAGTATTGTGTCAGATTTTGCCGAGTTTTGGCGGGAACTCTCCCGCCTGGAATGACCATTTCGGCATCACCGACAATTGTCAAGAGAAAATTACGGTATTACCGACATTTTTATGAATTCTCGTATAAAAAAAATCTATGAGGATTCCGGATTAACTCAGATAGATTTTGCAACAAAATTGGGGATTTCCCATGGATCGTTGAATGATTTGTTGACCGGACGATCAAAAAAACCCAGTCATAAGACAATCCTTGCAATGCGAACGGAGTTTAATATTAATCCGCTTTGGCTATTGACAGGCGAAGGTCCTATGTTTGCCAGCGCGGAGGATGTAGATAGATCGAATCGATTGAATGCTGAATTTGGTCTTTTACATCGCTTGAGACCTTTGCCAAAACTGCGAAAAATCATAACGATTCTCGAAAAAATTCCAGAATCAAAGCTTGATCAGGTGGAAGGGATTCTAAAAACCTTTATGGAAAAATAGGGAATATATTTACGAATGACTATGGTTGAATAATTCTATCGACCATGCCCAAACTTCTGCCGCGATTTCGGGAATTAAGCTTTGCGGATTATGTCTGATACATTTGTCTACGACTTTTTCTATTCGGTTTTCTAAGAGTAAAATTTCTAACTCCGCTCTATTTTGCATATCCATCTATCCAACCCATTCCCTTCCCACCAAAAACGTGCTCAAATTATACCTGTAGCATGGTACAAAAAGTTAATTTAATAAGCGTATTTATTTGAAAAAATCTTCTATTATGACAAAATAAATCCGATAAAATATCTATATCACAACTGTTTGTAATCTGTAATTTGTGAGTCAAGAGTCAATCAAAAAGATGAATAATAGTGAGAAAATTGCAACTCAGGCGGACCGACTGCGGATTATAGCCGAAGAACAAAGTCTGAAAAAAGCAAAAATTGCACGGATAGGCGGGGTGACGGCAACAGCTGTAGCGAACTATATGGCAGGAATTAGGCAAATTCCTTTCGAACTCGCCTATGGATTGATGAAAAGTTTCGGATATAACCCGTTTTGGTTGATTTTGGGAGAAGGAGAAAAACGTTTTTCACCGGGGGCGTGGCAGTTGCTAAATACGGGCCACGATGAATTATTTGAGAAAATAGATCGAGAAAGGATTTTCGTGAAACAAATCGAGGCGAAAAAAATTCAAAAAATAATCGAACGAATTTTAGATTTAGATCAGTCGGATTTTGCCTTATTTAAGACGGTTTTTGATCGGATGTTTCCTCCCGAAACGCCCGAATAAATTTTCCCGTATAAATTTCAATGAGTTTGGGCGTTGGAATGCCTGCGCGTAAGTCCCGGACGAATTCGTGTAATAAATTACTAATTTTTTGAATCATGTGTTTTCCTTTTACAATCCGACGGATTGATTTTTGATTTTCCCTTTTTTTAGGATTTTCAGCTAATGGCTCATCCTTAATTTCATTCTTGTTAAAAATTAGGAGTTACGTCGTGAAGAAATTTATTCTGATCCTTTTTGTTTCATTCGTTTTATTTGCCACGGATACAAATCGAAATGAGGCAAAAAAGTTATTCGATCAATCCATGAAAACGTTAAACGAAGCAGAGAAAAGGAACTGAGAAAAAAGATTATAGAACTTTCTCCTGAATCAGATTACGGATATTTTTCTCGGGGATACATTGCCGAAATGGATCAGGATTTTGAGAATGCAGAAACATTGTATCTAAAAGCGACGGAGATCAATCCAAAGTTTGGACAAGCATTTGCAAATTTAGGTAGGTTAATGTTTTCTCTTCGGCAAAGAGAAAAGGCAATTGATTATTATTTAAACGCCATTGAAGCAGAACCAAAAAATTCTGATTTCTATTCGGGTGCTTGTTATTCTCATGCCAATGGAGAAGATCCTACAAAAGGTATTCAGTATTGTAATAAGGCAATTGAGTTAAATCCGAAAAGTTCCTCAGCCTATTATTCTAGATCATTGTTTCGGGCACTTTGCAATGATCCCCGTGGGGCGATTCGCGATTTAAACATCGCGATAAAACTAAAACCAAATTTTGCCGAAGCGTATCAACTTAGAGGACTGGGCAAAATTGGGTTAGGAAATAAAGATTCCGGTTGTAGTGATCTGAGTAAAGCGGGGGAATTAGGCAATACTGACGTCTATGATAATATGAAAGAATTCTGCCAATAAAAAGACTTGACAAAACTCTAATGTGCCATTCAAACCGGATGGCATGTCTACAATTAAGGGCCATACTCGCAACGGATCTTTACTCAAATTAACTCAACCGTCGTTATCCGCCAATGGGATTCATCTCGTTGAAACCCAAGAAATACTCATACCAAAGGACAAACGGAAGTCGCTGACTTCAAAAGAAGCGGCGGCCTATTTGAATCTTTCGATTAGGTCCTTTAACCGACATGTGATTGATCACGAGATACCGTATATAGAATGGGGACCTCGAACCAGAAGATTTCTAATCTCGGATCTCGATCGCATTTCTCAAACTCTCAAAACTACAAAACAAATTTACTAACCATTCCCTTCTCAAAAACGAACTCTCTTAAAAATTAGAGGCCAAGATGTTTTGGAAGATCCTCTAAGGATCTTCCGTCCAGCGGAGCTTCGTGTTATTCTTCTCTCACAATCGGAAGCGATTAAGTAGAACTTAGCCCGCCACAGTGCGGGATTTTTTTTGAGGGAGAGAATGGAGAACTTAAAAACAAATCAAATCAAGCTCGGGATTAAAGACCTTTTGGTTCTCCTGGGGTTCGTCATATCCGCAGTTGTTCAATACAATACAATGTATAAGGATCACGAAATCCGAATCGTTAAGATCGAAACGGAAATGACCGCGATCGCCAAGGACCTTTCGGAAATAAAATCTGATGTTAAGGATTTGATCCGACTCTCGTCACCGCGTAGGAGAGGTTCGGAATGAAGTTATTATCTCACGACGACAAAACCGGAAAGCCTTCGGATACTACGTTCAGAACGTGGATCGTTTTTATATTAACGATCTCATATTTGATTGCCCTTTCGATTCTTTCAATCGTATCCCCGGATTCGTTAAGGCCCCTTCATATGGATCTGATCCAATGGTTAATCGTATTTTATTCCGCGGCTGGAAGCCTCTATTTAGGAAAGCGAATCAACGAGAATTTGAATTCGAAAACAAAATCCTTCACCGACTTAATCGAGAATATCGGCGGAAAAACCAGCGAGAAAACACAGTCTGAAATTGGAAGTAGTCGGCTATGAAATCGATCTGTTTGGTTCTACTGTTTATTTGCGCCTGCACCGCCTTACAAAAAACGGGGAATGAGGCGATCTATGAATCAGCAAAAGCAGACGTAGAAACTCTCCCGCCTTCGAAAGAAAAACGGAATATTCAAAAGGCTCTGGATGTTTGTGGCGAACAAAATGAAGAGTTAAAAGAACTTCGAGAGGAGAATTTGAAACTCCAAGAGTTAGCGAACAAGTGGAAGGGACTTAGGAATTCGGCGATAGCCGTCGGAATTTTTGCGGTCCTTGGGCTTGTTGGCGTATTGATCTATAAGTTTCGTAATCTACTGGGGGCTCCATGATCTCACATCTCTCTCATCCAATCGCTCCTTGGAATCCACAGCGTGGAGATCAAATTACACCGAGACTCAAACTACGCGATTACCAACAGTGTATGGGAAATGTTTTCCAAGACTTCATCGTGTATGTAGGGATGCTTAAAAACATTCCGGGGTTCATCCGACTGACCACCTTTAACTACTACGTGCTCTTAGAAGATTGGGTGATTCAACACGGAAAGAATATTTATGATTCGGAACACCATGCAGAATATTTCAATCTGTTGATGCAGAATAATCAGATTCCGTTACAAATCGTCAAAAAACAGGGAAACAAAGAAGAGCTTTGTAAGTATTTTGAAACCGGATTTTATCCCTGCGGCCTCGGAACCAGGCTTACGAGGAAAGGCCACATCATTCGTGGAATCGGAATCATTGAAATGAGCGATGGAACAAAATATCTTCGTGCCTCCGATCCGTATGGACGAGGCCCCGCCTATCTGGATCCGAACGGACACGAAGTAGATTATGAATTGAATCTACTGTTTGATTTTGGTGTTCCTACGATTCTATACCTGGAGGACGTGAAGGAATAGGATGGCGTATTCTGAAAACGTAAAACACCGCGCCTATACCCTGTTCCTCGTCGGAAAAAACGCGGAACAAATTGAAGCGGTTCTAAAACCGGAGTTCCCGAAAATTTCGGCGAACACGATACGCAGTTGGGCAGAAGCAAAAGACCAATCCGGAAAAAATTGGTTTGATTCTCGCGATGAGGTAAATCGTGTAACGCGTTTGAAAATTCAGGAACAGACGTCCGATATGCGTTCCAAAATAAAAACAGATAACGCGATGATGATGCAAGCCGTTCGGAATGCGTTTTTATCGGAAGCCGGTTCTATGATCGGAATAGCGAAAGATCCGGTACAACTCGGATATCTTTGGAGTAAGTTTGCGAGTAATCAAATTCAGCTGGAAAACGCGGATTCCGGCTCTATTGATTTAATACGTGCGGCGGATACGTTGCTCGATCTTTTTATGAAAGGTCCGAAGACGAAGAAATCGATTAGTGAAGAATGGGGAATTCATCAAAAGAATCTATTAGCATGGCATTCGGAATGGACTAACGCCAAAGAAGTTCAGGGAACAATCATAGAAGAACCGAAGGCATTGACGGAAAAACGTTCATGAGTTCGGCGAAACAACAGGAATTCATTCAACAGTTAATTGATAAGGGAGAAAGATCATTCTCCAATACTTCTTTTATAGAATATCTCCTGGCAAAGGTATATGTTCGAAGTTCGGACGGAGTTTCTCGTTATTCTTTTGAAGGCCATGCGTATCTAAAAGAAATCGCCAAGAAACTCGAAAACACGAAACGATTTTTGGCCTTGAAGGGCGGGCAAGTCGCTCTTTCTACGTTACTCATCGCAGAATCATTTTGGAGGGCTGAAAAAGGGTCTTTAAAATTGGCGTGGTTTTTTCCTGACGCGGGTAATATGAAAATCTTCGTTCAAGATAGAGTGAACGATATGATCAATATCTCGCCTCATATCAAAAAAAATGTCGATCAAACGGACTCAATCAAGAACGTCCAGCTGTTGAAATATCTGGAATCCACGCTCGCGTTTCGCGCGACGGAAACATTAAAGCAGGTAAAAACGTTCGACTCGGATATAAACTATCTCGATGAATTCGACGAACAAAATCAGGAACATGCTGAATTTGCAAACGACCGTTTAGATCATTCGAAACTGGCTTTAAGTCGTGTGATTTCTCAGCCTTCCTTTGAAGATTTTGGAATTCACGCAGAGTGGAAAAACTCGAATCAATGTTGGTGGCTAATCAAATGCGAGACATGTAACGAATGGAATAATCTCGTTCAACGTTTCATTGACGAGCCTGGATCAATTTTTGGCGTAAAGATCGGGAAGATTTCTAAAGTTGTTTTTGCTTGCAAATGTGGTGCCGCTTTGAATCCGCAAAAAGGAACGTATGTTCCCGCATTTCCGAAACATCAAAATACCGGTGTTCAAGTCGCTCAATTTTTCAATACGATCAAAACTCCCCAACAACATTATAACAGATGGAAAGAAGCGACTACTTCAATCAAAAAGAAGAACTTTTTCATATCCGTAGTCGGCTGGCCGTATTCAACGGATGACGAAAAACCAGTAACTCAAAGTTTACTGGATTCGATGAGAGGCGACCACGGAATTCCCGAGGGAGTGGATTCTTTTACATATATGGGAGCCGATCAAGGGGATACGGTCCACATGCTTTTCGGGGAACACACGTCGGATAACCGAATCAAAATATATCCGGCCAAATTTTCAGTTCTCAATGAATCGGAAATCAATCGTGCGATCGAGAAGTTTAAAGTGTATTCCGGAATCCTCGATGCGATGCCGAACAAAAACTGGTCTGTGAGAACTGCACGACGATACAGCGATTACATTCGGATTCAGTATTTTTCAAAACGCTTTTCAACTCAGGACGAGTCTTTGGTTTCGGAAGATGAATCGGAAGGCATTCAAGTCGTGAATGTCAATCGCGATGAGTCGCTTCAAGACACAGTGGATGCGATTAAGAACGGACTCTTTCTCTTTCCGGATAAATCACGTCTTTCCGGTTATGACTTGGAACTTGCTGAGGAGCTGGATTTACATTTGAAAATGCTAATTAAAGAACGCGGAGAAGATGACAACGGAAAACCGAAATACTCCTTCAAGAAAAAAGTCGCGAACCACTTTGGCATGGCCTTAAATTCGTTGCGTCTGGCTTTCGAGTTGGGGGCGCCATGAAGTTTTCGGAAAGAATTTCTAAACAAGTTGGCTCTTTCATAGATCGTTTTAGTAGCAAAGGAACGAGTTTTGCAATCAGTCCGAATTCGACAAAATCATTCAGTCAGAGTTCGAACGACGTTATCACATACGTTGACGAGGTGACGCCGAACTATCCGATTCAAATGTTTCCCGTTCTTTCCAAACTTGCACTTATCAATCCAGATTTCAACCAGTCGTTGAAAAGAAACATCTTTTTGATGAACACCGGTTTTGAATGGAAACTGGAAGGAGCGAGCCAAAACGTAGCGAAATTGGTTCAAAACGAAATTGACGACTGGTTTGATTTACATCCGGGAATAGCGAACAAGCTTCTTAGACAAACTGCAATTATGGGAGTTCTTTCGGCTGAGGCTGTTCCATCGTTTGAGTTGGATGCAATCGAAACCGTACAGCTGATCCCCGTTGCTAAAGTTAGATTTAAAAAAGAACGTATTGAAGGAAAAAACGGAGGAGTTCGATACAAATACGTTCCATTTCAAATCTTGGAAAACGGAAATCAACTTGTTCTAAACGAAGAGATCTATACTTACGAAGCACTTGAAACCGATGAAGACAGCCCGTATGGAATCCCTCCTGCGATCGCGGCGATCAAAGCTATGTATTCGCAGTCTCGCGGAATGGAGAACCTTGAAAAGTCGACAAACAAGTGGTCACTCCTCGGATTTCTTTCTGTAGTCATGTCGAAATTCAAACCGGCCCCAGGAACCGACTTAAAAACCCACGGAACACAGCAAAAAGAGTTTTTGAAAACCTCGGCTAACGAAATCGAAAAGTCGATTGAATCTGGACTGTTAGTTGGATCGGAAGGAACAAAGATCGAACATCATTCGATCGCTTCCGAAAAATCGACGGGATTGAAAGATGTGATGCAAATCATTGAGGAACAACTCTCCTCTGGAATGGATACAGATTTGTTCATCTTGGGACGACCTACGAGTGTCACAGAAACTTACGCGAAAGTTTCCTCAAAACTCTTTTTAATGAAAGGAGAAAACGTTCGTCATCCGGTTAAAAGGTTCCTTGAGAAAACGTTAACGTTACATCTCCGAATGAAGGGATATAAATTCACTCGATTGCGAGCTTCTTGGAAAGAAGGACGACCTTTAAATCCAGAAGACGATGCATTAGCAAAGAAAACAAATGAGGAAGCTGAGAAACTTCGCACAGAAAGATTTCTATCCTTAGAGCAAGCTGGTGTCATAGATCTGGATACGGTAGCCGTGGAACACGGTTATGAAAAAGCATTTGGAACACGCATTTCTAAAAACGCGTTAGGCGCGTTTTTAAGGACTTTGGGCATCGACCCCCTATCTCAGGAGGGAAAAGCACTCGTGAACACCTATGAACACCGTTTAAAACGCAATGAAACGGAGACCGGTGGTAGTTCAGAACCCGATTTTACATCATCCGATGAAAATGATGAGGAACTTGCAGAAAAGTTCCAAAAAAAAAAGGGCTCTCAGACCAATGTTGTTCCGATACAACGCGGACGCAAACATTAGGAACGTGGAATGAGGAGGAAGAGAAACAGTTAGAGGAGGTCATCAATCGTGGCTTAAAGAAAATTTTCCATTCCTACGAAGAAAAAGTTAAAGAAGTTCTGAGTGGAATCAAATTCGAACTCGATTCGGATGACGCGGTAAAGGTAATCACAGACTACATTGTCCGCGAGATGGGGGACAAATTTCCGGATTTAACTCGGGCTCAAGTCGAGGAATTTACACGCGAAGCGTGGAAGATCGGCCAAGCGTATGAAGTCGGTGTAAAGGATATCGCGCCTCGAATCAATCAGGACGCGATCGATTTTTTCGGCCGATTAAACAACGCGGACTACGGAAAACTTTTTAACTCGCAACGAACCGTTTTTGAAGAATCGATTCGTTCCGTATTGGATGGAAGTAAAACAAAAACCGAAGCACTAAAAAAACTGAAAGAGAAACTCGGAGTGGATCTTGAAAACAAAAAAATTACCGAGAGAATCGACGACATTTTTCGAAACAAAATATATACGTCTCAGAATTTTTCCAGAATTCAGCGGATGCACATACTCGGAATTGCGGAAGTGGAAATTGTCGCGATTATGGATGCGAAGACTTCTCCAATTTGCAGAGAACTGAACGGACGTAAATTCCAGGTTTCGGAAATGAGCGACTTCGTTGAGGAGTTCATCAGCACTCCGGTAGACGAGAATTTTTGGAACAAGTATCATCCTCCAACCGCAAAGGAAATCAAAGATTTTCCAGGAATGAAATCCTCGGAAATTTTGAAAACTCTCTCGGTAAAGTGTCCGCCGTTTCATTTTAAGTGTCGGACAACGATCGTAACGTTTGTGAAATCGGTTATTAATCGGATTACCGAAAGCGGACAGACTCCCCTGATGGGGAAAATTGAAAGTCCGTTAAATCCTATGGAGAGAGCTAAAAATAGAAATGAAGTTAGAACGGAAAGCTTAAGTGGTCTCGAACAAGAGGAACTTCTGAATAAAATTTCATCGCTCCAAGGAAACGCAGTTTGGAATTCAGACAGGTTGAAGACCAGTTGGAAAAAACGAGTTGCGGATGGAAATTCCGGTATATTTGGAAAAACAGAGGCCACATACGCATCTAAGGCCATTGATGTTTTGAAAAACTTCAATACACTGTATGCGTATTCGATGGAAGATAAAAAGACGAAATTTAAGTCTTTCAAATTTGGTTTTGTTCAAGATCAAAAAGGCGGAGGAAAATTTTTCGTTCCGGTAAATGCGGAAACGTTCGAGATCGAAAATCTCTTTTTGCTGGAGATAGAAAGCATTACGGATTCTTTATTGAAGGTCACATGAAACGCGAGCGAATTTTGAAACTGATCGAAACCGTCGAAGGTGGTAGCGTCGAAGAGCAAGAAATGATTGTCCAAATCCTCGACGAGATAGATGGAAAGTTTGAAGATTGCGACGCGAATCTGGTTCGTAAATTTTCGTTACTTTCTCACCTATTCGGTGGAATGGATTTGTCTGAAAGTTCGTGGAGATTTTTCCCGGACGAAATTTCTTCAGGAAAATATCCTTTGGAAAAACTTCCCGAGCATGTGCGAGAAATCGCCAACGAGTTATACTACAAATAAAAAGCGGGAATCCGCACACTACTTAAACGCTTCCTTTGAGTGGAAGCAATGGCAACTAAAAAGACAGAAAAGAAACAACTCCAATACGACTCTCACGGTTGGGCAACACTTGATAATGGCGTTAGACTAAATTGTTCCGGTCAAGGCTCCGTTGTATTATTTGCGTCTGGAGCTGTTCTATCCGGTGGTGGAAAATTATCTACTCCAACAATTCCACAAGAGCCAATTTCTTCGGATTTACCGTATGTTGAACACGATTTCAGAATGTTGTCTAAGGCATTCATTGAGTGTTATGCACTCGATTTTACAAAGGACAATGTTCTAAAAAATGCAACGTCTCTGTTCGCAACGAAGATTTACAAAGATCATGAAACATTTGTAGAAAATTCTATTGGCGCAGTCATCGACCCAACTTGGAGTGATGAAAAGAATAACGAAGGAGTCAACGGCAGATTTAGGTTCTTTAAAAAATTTGCCTCATCCATCATCGATCGGTTAGAAACCGATCCTCCGATTTTGGATTCGTGTTCTGTCGGAATTCAATTCACGTTTATCAAATCTCATCCATATCTTGAAAACTTTTACTGGCATCTTGGAGAAGAAATCGAAGGTTCTATTGTTCGTTTGATCATCACTAAGATCATCACGGTTTCGGAAGTTTCCATAGTATGCGCTGGCGCGGACCCTAACGCCAAAAAATTATCACTGAATCATTTTGACGAAACCTCGTCCGAGTCGGGGGAGGAAGAACCACAAACGGAGGAAAATATGAAACTCAAAGCTAAATTACTTTTGGCCTTGGGTCTTTCGTTGGAATCTCTCGGTCTGGAAAAACAGGGCGAAGAAGTGGAGTTGTCTGCTGAAAAATACGAGGTCGTTTTACAAAAAGCGGGCTTGGAATATTCGAAGTTAAAGACGGCTCTCGATACCTACGCAAGACTCACAAATCAAGAAAGTTTTTCAGCAGGGTTTGATCACGAATCAAACGTTGCAACGTTGAACGAACTCTTGGGAGAGCCGAGAAAAATACTCGAACAAAATCGAAACGAAGTTCTGAAGGCATACCGTTTATTTGTAAACGGAAAAGCGGACAAGACGATCGAAGAGATGATCGAGAGTGCAGACTTGAAACAACTCAAAGCACTTGCTAATCAATACGGAATCAAATTGAACGAAAAATTTCCAGTTCGCACAGATGAACTTGGAAATCTTACACGTGGTTCCGGTAACGGTGGCGGTGAATTGGAAGACACCGAACCTTACATGACCGTGGAGATACCAGCATGAACCCATTTTCAACAAAAGCAACAGGATTAAGAGAACCGGAACTGATAACGTTCGATAACACGAATAACCTTACAGATAATTCGATCGGTCAGCCAGTTATCGTATCCGGCGAAATGACAGTTTCATTAGCGCCGAACGGATCGAAATTCGATGGTTTCGTCAGTAGCATAGACAAGAAGTCTGTCACCGTTCAAATCGAAGGAAGTTTCGAAAGTTCCTATTCAGGGAACGTTCCTTCTTACGGTCGTGACACTTTGGCCTCAGATGGAAACGGTGCAATCAAGAAAGATGTTGGAGGGGATGTCTTTCTCGTTCTTTCGATCGATACTGCAGGCAAGCGCGTATCGTTCATTCGGTTATAAGGAGGAATCATGTCACTTACCAAAAAGAAACGAAAACTTCGCTTTAAAAAAAGCGAGATCAAAGAACTGTCTCTCGAAAAAGGAATGTATCAACAACTCGACACGAACAAATGTGCGGTTCCTCTATCCAAAATTATCGAGCAGATGGAGGAAAAAGCAGGATTCGATCCGTTCGATCAAAAATCCGATGTAGGTTTAATGAATCCGGTCGAACGCCAGTTGCTGATTAATGGAGTCGATGTATTCAATAGCGCGACCCTGATCGAAGATTTCTTCAAAACCAACAACACCAAAATTCTTTTTCCAGCGTTCATCAGTGATCAGATCTATTTAGGAATGGGGTTAGGTCAGATGGAACTTTCCGTTGAAGACCTAAAAGCTACTTCCCAAAAAATCTCTTCGACTGCAATCGAGAAGATCGGTATCGATTTCGAGAAAGAAGATGTCGATGTAGCTACCGTTGGTGAGGGAGGTAACTTTCCAGGAGCGAAAATCGCTTTAAAAACCGGATCTGTCTCAATGAAAAAAGTCGGTCGGAAGATGATCATCTCCTACGAGGCCGCGCGAAGAGTGAATATCGATATTCTGAAAATTTATCTTCAAAGAATCGGATATCGCTTGGGTCAGCAAATGGCACAAGAGGGTTTAAGGGTTCTTATGGACGGTGATGGAACCCCAGGGTCTGCCGCTCCGATTTCTTACACGAAAGCAAACGAATGGAAGTATGCCGATATCATTCGACTGATCTATGGGCAATTTAAGAAAGGTCAAACTGCTACAACTGTAGTTTTGAACAACGAGTTCCTTTTGGACGTGCTTACGGATGAAATCAATTTCAAGCAGTTCCAATCTTTGAATATTGCGGAAAAATTTATCACCTCCGGAGAGATTCAAGGATTTTTTGGCCGAGCTTGGAAAACGTCCGAATTCGTTCCAGATAAGACGATGATTGCTTTCGATAAAACTTCCTGTCTATCGTATTTCGAAGAAGCGAAATCTTCGCTTATCGAAACAGACAAGATTATCGACAAGCAACTGGAACAAACTGTAATCAGTTTGAATTTTGGATTCACGAAATTGTTTCAAGCCGCTTGTCACCAAAAGACTCTTCAAACAATTCCATCCGGTTCGTAAGGAGAAGTAAAACAATGATCAACGTGTTATCTGACCTCAAAGCGCTCGTCGGAGTAAAACCCTCCGACCTGGATATGAACGATTCCGTAAAACTCACAACCGACAAAACAGAATTCGAGGAGTTTTTGGAATCGGTGGCGGATAACGCGTTGAAACTCATTCAAAGTTGGGGCTATTCCGTTCCGGCAGCTCCTTTTCCGCGGGAGCTTCGGAGAGCGGAAGTCCTTTTGGTAAAAGCGGAAATCATCGAGGAACATGGACTGTTAGACGTCGTTGACCCTATGGAATTCCAAGTAGGCGGTCAGAATGGAGAACGTAGGAAGATGCAAAAACTTTCCTCGGAAGAGCGTGGCGAAAAAGCCGCCTCATTTCGAAATCGGGCGTATGTAACTCTTTTCGGAAGGTCGCCTGAACCGGGGTCGATATTTGCATGAGTGTAGAAGGAATGCTAAGGCGTTCATATCTAAAACACACAAATGCAGATTTCACGATCTTAAAATCGACTCTGGAAACTGCGGTCGGTGACAACGAGTTAAACTCGTTTCGAAAAACAAACTGGACTCGATTGAAACGTGTTCGAGGATATTTTGATTTCAATACTCAAACGGAAACCAAAGGAACGGGAGGAGAAAGACAAGGTTACGATGCGATTGCGGAAATTCTTTTCGATGAAATCGAATCCGTATCGAATCAACTGGATCAAAATTGTCGGATCTTTCGCGGGACGATTCCTTTGGAGATTGCTATCACCGACGAACATGCGAAATTCGCGTGGAGGATTGAAAAGTTTTTACCGGGGAAACACAGTGGAAACTTTTCTGTGATTGTGATCGGTTTGAATCTGCCGGAAAAAGGAAATCAGGTTTTTTTAAGATGAGCGGAATTTCGTATAAAGATAACTTGAAGAACTTGTTTCGAAACGCAACCGACAAACTTCAATCTTGTATCGGAAGCGCGAATATTAAAAACGCATATCTTTTACAGGCACTCATTACGAAGGGTTTTCGAGATCAAAAATACGTTTCTCAATATGAAGCGTTGCATCCGGAGACGATTGCCAGAAAGGCCAAAAAGGGGTTCGATCCAAGGTTTTTGATCGAGGGAGACAAGAGTAAATCGGAAGATTTATGGAAAAGTTTCGAAGTTGCGACTCTCGGAAAATATGAGGCTGTCGTCGGAACGAACGCTAAATATGCGAGAGCCCACGAGTTCGGATATGAAGCTGGTGGAATTCCAGCGCGTCCGGTTCTTGGACCGTCCATTGACGAAGGTTACGAACAGTTCAAAGAAAATTACAAAAACGGAATGCGGGAGTTTATGAAACAATGAAAATCGGACATATCAAATACCTAAAGAATTTGATTCGGTCGATTCAAGCGAGTCCGGAACCACCCGAAACGGAACCGCGTCAACTCATTCCGAACGATCGGATTTTCGAAGTTCATCCGCCGGATGACAAGTTTCAGGAATTGGTTCCGTTTTGTGTCGTCGAACATTCTCCGAATCAACCGGAACGAAACGGACGAAGAACCGAGCGACTCGAACCTACGATGATCGACGGAGTAAAAAATCTTCAATACCTGAAGGAGCATTACAAACAGGAATACAAATACGTTTTGAATTTCTGGTTAAACAATGTGAAGCAAGATCTTCTTTCCAAAGGAGATTTTACAGGCAGTCCAATTGATTCCGGAATCGTAGATCAAGCCCTGATCTATATCGCAAAAAATGAACGTTATGCTACCACGCAAGGTGCAACCGTAGAAATCCGGCCGGGAAAAACCGCTCTCGTTACCGATCCAGCGGAACGTTTGAGTCTCTACAAGATTTACCTGGAAGTGATTTTCGAAGACGGAATTTTTGAAGTGGAGCAAGTTCCTACGTTGGCTTCGGGAACTTTTGAAATCGAGGAGCCAACGGAAATAGTAAGTTCGGAGGAATTATGAAAGCAGACGAGTTTATTCAAAAACACAAAATCAGGCCGGCACTTGCGGTAGGATTCAAAGAACATTTACGACTTGATCCGGAAAGTGATATAGAGGAAGATTATCTGACTGCGACTTTTCAAGAATTCGCGGGAGTAAAACCGGATGGGTCTTCGCTCGAAAAAGTAAGTGATGCAGATCCGAGACAAAGTTTCAGTCAAGCGAAAGGACTCAAACTTTCCGATGAAGGACTTGTCAAAGCGCGGACACCAAAAGAAGTTGTCTCCGCCGACGAAAAAAAATAAAGAGCGCGGATAACGCGCGATAAAATCTACTTACTCGCTCCGAAAACAGGAGCGAACGAATGGCAACAGGCGATGTTTCCACATATCACCAAGACGGTGGAATCAACTTTAGCGACGTAAAACCGGATCGTGTCGGTTCCAAAGTAGGAACCGCAGAAACGGGAGACGCAAATCGAATTTACATAATCAATAACGCACCACAGGCGCGGGACGTGTTTGGTCGAGGCGAACTTGTAAGATCTCTCGAACAATTTTTTGAAGAGTTCGACGAATCGAAAGGACAAAAACCGGTTCCGGTTCTTTGTGTTCGTCCCGAGAGCGACATCGCTGGAATTGTCGGAACTCCGACGAAAACCGGCACTGGTTTAGCTGCTCTTCCGACAATTGCTGGAACTCCATTAGGTAACAGAAACGTTGTTCTGAAAATCACAAAATCGGGCGCACACGGAACCGCAGAATACCGTAAGTCTACAGACGGTGGAGAAAACTTTTCGTCTCCGATCATAACGCCCGCTTCCGGTTCTCCGATCTCTCTCGATGTTGGAGTTACGGCAACTTTCGTGAATGCGTCCACTCCAACAAACACATTTGTTTCGGGTGACACGTATACGTTTCCGATTTCGGGACCGACCGCATCCACCGCGTCCCGACTTACCGCAGTCGAAACACTGAAAAGAGAATACCGGTCCTACTGGATTCACGTTCTCGGTCCTGCAACGCGAGCTTTTGCGATGTCGTGCAACGCGATTTTGGAAGAGATGGAAACCCTGCATCACCTCCCTTCCTTTATCATCCTCGAAGCTCGCGGAAAGAATGATTCGGAAACCGTTCCACAGTATTCCCAATACATCCAAGACGAATTCGATCCGTTCTCGTCTCCGAAAGGAAGAGTGATGATAGCCGTCGGAGAAGCTCGCTACATTCCGGGTGGAGTCAAAGCCGCCGGTGGATTTTCCGCAGTGAAATCAGCCGGAAACACAATGGGAGAATGGAGAAACTTCGCGACCATGGCGACCGCAAAAATCGCCGCGGCTCCGGTTAACGTTTCGATCGGTTATGTGAAAGACATGCGGTCTTTAACTTTCTCCGAGGTCCGTTATTGGAACGAGGGATACAGAGACTACATGGATCTGTTACACGACATGGGTCTTATGGTCCTTAAAGAATACGATGACTACGAAGGGATTTTCGTAGCACGCGACAAGATCAAAGCGGTCAGCTCTTCCGATTTCAAAGAACTGCCCGAGAGAAGACGTGCGGACAAGATGCACCGCATTCTTTACCGCGAATCTCTTCAATTCCTGAATATGGATACGGAAGTCGATTCCGGTTCCGGCGGTCTCGATTATCTCAAAACCTACATCGATTCCAAAATCTCCGCAGAGATGGAAGCGCCCGGAAGAAAGGAAATTTCCGGACACGAGATCGTCTTAGATCCGAACAAAACGTTCAAAGTGGATCGGATTCTGAGAGCGAAATGTAGAATGTTCGTAAGCAATCGAACCCAAGCGATCGAGTGGGAAACTTCCTTCGCAACACAAAAATAGGAGATTAGAAAATGGCATTAGAAGTAGTAAAGGAAAACTATAGCTTCACAGGCCTTGAGTTTAAATTGTTCGGTTATGACATGGTGAACTTTTCGTCGTTCAAATTCGAGCATGCCGTCGAGATCGAACTCACCTACGGAAAGTCCGGCGAGGTCGTGGGATATACCACAAAGAACTACAAACGAACTCTGTCCGCAGAAATCTATTTCGAGGAATTGGATCGTTTGGTTTTACTCGCGGCACCGTACGGCGGACTGATTGAAAAACTTCCGCCTGCGCCGCTCACCGCGATTTTGACAGCGGAAGGACGACCCGATTTCAAATACATCGCTCCGGCGGTCAAAATCACAAAATACAACGCGGATATCAAATCCGGAAACTCGGGAGCGATCGCGGTTCCGTTGGAACTGGCGCTTCTCTCGATTCCGGTCATCACGTTTGCGTAAAGACAGAAAAAACTACTTAAGAGTTTCTAAATTTAGAATATAAGGAAAACAATATGAATCAATTAGTAGACTCGATTCCGGCACTCAAAGAAGCGGTTGGGAAACTTCCTAACCCCTATAAAATTATCGATGACGATTTTCTTTCTAAACACAAAAACGAAATCGAGGAAATGAAACTTCATTTCGTTGGCAAAGGGGGGCTGCATTTGCTGGATGTCGGTGAAGACAGAAAGATCATCTGTCGAGTTCCCAACAAAACTCAAGTAGAAGAAACACTAGAAAAGTCCAGAAAAGAAAAGCAAATCGACGTCGCTCACCGGCTTGTTGGTCAGTGTTGTTTGTATCCTCCTATCGAAGTTTTGAACGAATGGGCGCAGGATTCTCCAGGGATATTTCTCCCGCTCAGTAATAAGCTTCTTGAGTTGACTGCTACCATCAAAGAGGTTACCGCAAAAAAGCTATAAACAATCGTCTTCACGAACTTCGACAAGGAATTGGTGCGTTGGAAGTTCTATCCATGCACTATTTTCCTGGACGGAAATTTGAATATCCAGAAGACGGGGATGAAAGGGATCAATTCGAAATTCGACTTGCCGCAGAATTGGAATACATTCGGGAAATTGAAATCAATACGATGGCCCGCGCAATCGTCAGAGCGTTTAACGGGGAATAAGAACAGGAGAGGAATCATGGACAGCTCAATTTTTGAACTCGGAGTAGTGATTACTCTACGCGACTTAGCGTCAAACAAACTCGACGAAATTAACGACAAGTGGGACGCCATGCGTAAAAAATTGGGAGAAACACACTCGGATGTCGTGAAAATGGAGGGCGCTATTGGCAACATGAAAGTTGGCGGCGCGCTTCTCGGAGCCGGATTGGCCGTCGGATCTCTCACAATGAGTTTTGTCAATGCCCGAATGGAAACATCCAAACTGGAGGGGAACCTCAAGTCTCTCGGACTCGCTTCGAAAGAAGTTGATAATATAACGAAAGCAGCATATTCAATGTCGTCGGGGATGGGAGAATCGACCGATACAATATTAACTGGTATCTATGATCTAAAATCGGCTGTTAGTGATTTAAACGGAACCGAAATAGTAGATTTTACACAATCTGTTTTAGACGCCGCGATAGCAACAAAAGGGAATTTTGAGGGAATGTCAAAACTCTTCGGAATGACATTTCATCAATTCAAACATCTATACTCCGATATGGATAATGTGGAGTTTGGTAAAAATATAGCGAATGATATTGCGTGGGCTGCAAATGTTTACCGCGCGGATGGTCAAACAATCGAGCAAGCGATGAAGAGCATTGGTTCGACTGCGGCATCACTAAAAATATCTCTTGAGGAAGAATCAGCTGTTTTGGGTATGTTGTTAAACACGATGGACCCAGGTGTGGCGGGAACTTCCTGGAAATCATATCTAACTCATTTAAATGAAGGTTTTAGTAAACTGGGTCTGAACGCATACAACGCGAATGGAAAACTAAAAAACACGTCAGAGCAACTCGCAGAACTTCGTAAAAAATTTGGGAACTCCTTGGATATAGGGGAGTTGGACATCATAAAAAAAGCGTATGGTTCCGATGAGGCCGTACAATTTATCAATACTCTCCTACCAAAGACAGACGAATTAGGAGATAAAATACATGAAATTGTAGAACTCAGTAAAAACAAAGATTATCGTTATCTAGAAATCGCAAAACAAGCAAATCTCGAATCTCTTCCAACTCAAATGAAACGTGTCTCAGAAGGTTGGGAGAATTTTCAAAAAATCCTTGGAAAAGGAATCGAAGATTCCGGTCTCAAGACAGTCGTTTCGCTTTTTGCGAATGGACTTTCGATCGTAAACGATTTTCTAAAAGAGAATCCGAGACTTGCGGAGTTTGCCGGAACGTTTCTGATGCTCACAACAACCGCCGCTCTCGGAGCCGGTGCATTTCTCGTTTTGAAAGGAGCTTGGACCGCGCTCTCCGTTGCGATGAATCTTGGTCTCGTTTCGAATCCGCTCGGTTGGATCGTGATCGGGGTTGTCGCCGCGATCGCCGGAATCTCACTCCTTATAACCTATTGGGATGAGATCAAAACGGCGGCGGTTGGTGCCTGGACTTGGATCACAGAAACTTGGGCGGGTCTTGGAGGTTTTGTCAAACTTCTTGTAGCTGGGTTTCTTCCTTTCATCGGAATTCCTCTTTTGATTCACGAACATTGGTCTACGATCAAGGATTTTCTTTTCGGGATCTGGGATGGAATCATATCCGCAGGCGCACAGATCAAATCAATGTGGAGTGATTCTCCTTCTTGGGTTAAGGGTCTGGTATATGGTCTCGCTTTACTCACATTACCCGTAACCTGGATGATAGCGGTTCCGGCTCTCATCATAGCTCACTGGGATACGCTCAAGAATTTTGTAACCGGATTTGTTTCTCAAGTCGTAGATGCGTTTCACTCACTCCCGTATGGAATTAAGGAAGCTCTAATATTAGCGTTTGTAAATCCGTTCTTGGGCCTCGGAAGTTTAATCTGGTCCGCGCTCAGTAATGTAATCGGGAATATTCGTAATCGGATGAAAGAGTCCGGATTGAGTTTGTTTGAAGCGTTCGGTCTCGGAATCTTAGATTCAATCAACGATTTGAAAACGACAGTCAATTCCGTAATGAGCGTTATCGCTCGTTTTCTTCCTCACTCGAATGCGGATGAAGGACCGCTATCCAATTTAACCGGAAGTGGGGCCGCGTTTGTGGATACGTTCGCTTTGGGAATGAAACAGAGGAAAGCATTTCTTGCAACGACAATGATCGATGTAGCAAGTTCATTCGATCAGAAAGTTGAAACAGCGAAAGACTACGGACTCAAATTTGTGGATACCTTTAAAGATGGAATGCTTTCTGGAGTGAACACAATTACGAAAGGAATTAATACACTTTGGGGTAAAGGAGTTGTTCCAAACGTGAATCAATCGGATGCAAAAGAGGGCCCTCTATCAAAAACCAGTCATTTTGGAAGATCCTTCGTCTCGACATACGTATCCGGAATCGAAACAGAAACACCCCGTCTAAAACCGGTGATGCAACGATTCAACGAAGTTTTGAACCCCGAAAAAGGAATCATCCGCAGACTCAAAGAAGAGTCCGATGGAGAGGATGGAGGAATACTTTCCGGAAAGAACGGATCTACAATCAGCATTGGAAGTTTAATCGGACAACTCGTCATCGGAGGCGGGAAAGAAAACAAACGTCAGATTGGAGAAATTTTAGCGGATGCGCTCTTCGATGAACTCGACCGGTATGAGGAAGTTCCAGCATGATCGGAGGAATAACACCGCCAATTGCACCAGCAGGTTACATTCCTCCGGAGATCATTACCGGGGACACTGATCGACTTGTAATCAGTCCAGGAATTCTAACGGATTATGAATTCCCTTCCGGAACAAAATTCACCTTGCGGAAGGAGAAGAGAATCGTTTTAACAGCGATTCCCGGAGGATCCGGAACAGTGAAAGAACTAACGGGTCAAGACGATTGGACAATCACGATCGAAACCACGTTACTGGCGGCTGTGTATGGAGCGGGATTACTTGCGGCCCCTTCCAACCCCTTAATCAAGACGATGATTCAGCAGGTAAAAGAGATACGAAGAATTTGGGAAAACACAGAATCTATCGGACTCACTCATTCCCTTCTGAACGCATTAGGAATTAAGAATGTAGTATTCAAATCGATTCAAGTTTCGAACGCAACCATTCAATACAGCCAACCTGTAACGTTTGTTTTCTTGAGTGACAATGACATTGATTTGGATCAAGCTTCTTTAGAAGCGAAACGTTCGATCGTGGAATCCTCTATATGAATTCTTTCTATGTTCTCAAACCAAACGATACACTACAACGTCTTGCGGCAAGATATTATGGCAGGTGGGAAATTTGGAGACTGATCTTTGATTCAAACCCACACCTCAGCAGTTGGAAATCCCTTCCAGTCGGAGTTCAAATCGAAATCCCAATTCCCCGAACCGACGATATAAATCATACAATCCGTGACGGTGATACGTACGAAAGTTTGAGTCTCTCCTATTATGGAACGGAACATTTTTCCGGAAGGATTCGAGACGCAAACGAAAATCTCCAACCTTATGAAAATATAGGTTCCGTTCTATTCATTCCCTCGCTGATAGAAAAATCAGATTTGGTAAATGCAAAAAGGAGAATGATGTAAATGCTCGTCTTAGAACAAGAATTGAGCATAGGCGGACTCAAGTTCCCGGTTGTGTCGGAAGTGGTTCTCGAATCCTCAAGGGAAATTCCGACCGATGTTTTGAATATTAAACTTCCGAAATACAGAAATTTGAAGAAAGATTCCATTCAGAAATTTGCGAAAGTAGAATGGAAAGCCGGTTACAAACAATATGGACTTTTCCCCGAGTTCTGCGGTTACGTTTTGGAAGTCAGTCAAAGCGTCCCATTATCAATCAAATGTGTAGACCCGTTTTTTTTCTGCCAACGAAAGACTATGACAAGAAGTTATAGCAACGAATCACTGCTTTCATTTTTAAACGATTGTATTCATCCTCAGATAAAAACTGACGTATCGATTCTAATTCGCGATTCAGATATTCCATCCATTATTAGTCTTGAATGTGCTGGAAAGTCGGCGCGATATGCTCTTTCACGGTTAAAGGAAACGCTTGGTGTGGATGTTTTTTTTCACGATTGGAAACTTGTTGTTCAAAAGGCATTGGTTCATCCAAACCTTTTCGAGAAAACGAAGAACAAAAAGATCCAGAAAACGCAAAATACTTCCGCATCTGGATCTTCCAATCCTTCTGGAAACTTTCCGGCGTTTCGAGTTGGTTTCAACATAATTCAAGACGAACTCATAGCAAGAGAAAAGAAAGAAATCAAAATCACAGTGCGAGGTGAGAACCCGAAAACGGGGACAACATACAAAGGATCGTATGGAACAGGAGAGGAAAGATTTTTTGAAGTGGATGGGCTTGATAAAGCGGGCGCGGAAAAAAGAGCGAAAGAACTCTTTATGGAACACTGTGGATCCGGATATAACGGAAAATTCGTAACGTTCGGATATCCGCCGGTCACTCACTCGCAAGTCATCCACGTTATAGATCCGGAAGAACCTTCGAGAACTGCGAAATCTTTTGTAGAGAAAGTGACAAAAACGTTCGGAATCGGCGGTTATCGTCAAGAAATCCACCCCGGATTTTTCTTCGAACCTCCGAAAAAATCGGGATCAAAGCCGTCCAAAAACGAAAGCAAATTCCGAAATGATTATACTGGACCGCAACCATGAAAAAACAATCGTTAGTCGATCTTGTCGTAAAAGCGTGGACTCTTGGCTTTCCGGTTTATTGGCCGGAAAGCGGAACCATAGAATCTGTGGACAAGGTGAACAAGACGCTCAAGGTAAAAGTTGGTGACATTTTCCGAAACGACGTAACTTGGACTGATCCGGTCATTCCGCGAGAGGGCTCAAAGTGTTTGCTCATCGCGCGAAACAACAAATCGGAACGTTATACAGCGTTTGCGTTTGAGAAGGTGGACGAAATCAAAACCAAAATCGCGGATACCGTCGAAGTCGATATTTCGAAAGATCAAGCATTCGTAAATTTCAATAATCTAATCAAGATTTCCATTACTCCAACCGGATTTTTGCTTGATTTGGGTGGGCAAAAGTTCACGATTATGGGTGACGTGGAACAAATAGGTAACTTCAAAACCAGCGGAAAAGTAGACGCAAAGATGGAAGTAACCGCGTTTTCGGAAACTCCGAATTCGGTGGGACTCTCCACTCACGTGACCGATTATGTGGATACGCCGGTCGGTCCGGCGGTTACAAGCAAACCGAAGGCAGGAACCTGATGATTGATTTCGCAAATGATACTCTCTCGTTCGGCGATCTCGTTTTGGATTCTTCGAACGATGATTTTCAAACCGATTTAAATCCGGTTCGAATTGTTCTTTCCGAAGTTCGGGAAATGTTTGAAATGACGGTCGCGGACGATCTGGATTATCCGGAGATTTATAGTCGTCAACGCGCCGCTCAAAACTCCACAGAGTTTATGGATCAGGCCGCGCGAATTCGAGACGCGGAAAGAATTCTAAATTTACACCCGATGATTGACTCAAATTCAATCGATGTTGGTCTAAATTCTGAGAATGGACTTGTTGTAAGTTTTAAGCTCAAAACCGGAGAAGCGATTCAGGGCTTTGTGATGGGGTAAACGATGAAGAGATTTATTTTGATTCTATTATTGATTCCTGTTCTACTTTTTTCAGAGAGTTCTGTTTCCAACGACTGCATGTTTCAAGGAAAGAAATTGTATGGTCGAATCATGCTCGTTTCCTCAAATCCGGATCTTCGAGTTCGTTCCGTAAATACGATTCCCGATTTGAGAGTGCAGGCGGTGACCACAGTCCCGAATCGTTGCGGAGAATGGCAAATGGTTACTTCGAATCCGGATCTCCGTATCCAAATAGATCCTTCTTTCGGTGAGTTTACAATTCAGTTTGTGGAATCTTTCCCGGGAGTCGGTCCTTGAATCTAAATGTAACGAAGGATCAGGTTCTTTCCGATCATCTGCAAAGTATAAAAGCCTCCGGAGTTTTTAAGAATCATTCATTCAGCCCAACTTCCAAAACGTTCACGCTCATACGCGCTGTTTCGAACGCTGTCTTCTCGTTTATCGATACCGATCTAATCTCAATTCAAAAAGCGATTCACCCGCATACTGCGGAGGACGATGCGCTCCACGAACATTTAATCCGACGCGGTATGAAATGGAAACCGGCTCTTCCCGCAATCATCAAGGTAAGAATTGGTTCCTCTACTCAGCCGATCATCGATCGGGATATTCCTCAGTCTTTGGTTGTAACGACTTCCGGAAACGAAGATCAGAAGATCCGATTCTTTCTGATCGATTCACTTACTCTTCCCGCCGGGATCTCCGCAGACGCTCAGGGAAAATTCACGATCGAAGCCTTCGTTCAGTGTATGATCGACGGTCCTGCGGGGAATGTCGTTCCGGGATCGATCTCGATCATAGAAAGTCCGCCGGAAGGAATCGACTACATTAAGAATCTCGAATCAGATCCGATTCAACAAGGTCAATACCGTGAAACCCGAACTTCCGTTCGTTCCCGCCTTCAAACCGCCGAAGGCGTTTCTTCCAAATGGACTCCGGCGTGGTATACGAGCGAAGCGGAAAGTTTCGCATTCGTCAAACGAGCTATTTTCAAAAGCGCGAAAACACTTGGAAAAGACGGAGAAGTAAAAATTCTTCTGCAAGGTTCTGTTGGTTCTTTGACATCCGCTCAACTGAATCAAGTTCAGGATCATTTCAATGCCGAGGAAAACGATCCCGGTGGAGTCGCTCATCTTTCCGCAGAGAACATCAACGAAGCGGTCATAAACAAAACGGTGACTGTCAAATTTTCTTCTTCGGATAAGATTCCAAGTAAATCCGTTCTCGATCAAATCACGGATGAATACTTTCTTTCTCTTTCCGAAGGACAGGATTTTGTGGATGCTCAACTGAAAAGTCTTTATCAGGCTCTTCCAAGTTGTATCGATGTGGAATTCAATCCTCTTGGAAACATAGACGTTCCTGCCGGTGCTTTAGCAAGTCCCGGCTCCGGATTCCAAGTTGTAGGGACGGTCTATGTCTGATTTCTTCCAGTTCGATTTTGACGCGACCGTTTGGAAGAATCTCCGCGCGTCGATTCGGAAGAACGGAAATTCTTCTCTTTGGTATCGAGCGTTAAATTCGATTCTGAAAATCTTGGAAGATCGCGATTCCCGTTTAAGTTGGCTTTATCGTCAAATGTGGCTCGAAACTTCCGATACAACCGGTCTGGTTCTTTGGGGAGTTCGTTTCGGAATCGAAAAACTTCCGGGGGAATCTGATGAATCATATAGAACTCGTCTTCTTCTCGGGAAGCTTTTCAGACTCTCGGTTCCGACGGTCGCAACGAAACGTCAGGTAATCCAATACGCGACAGGATTATCTTCGGATCAAATCTCATACGTAAAACTCTATACTTCCGACGAAGGAAAATCCGGTTTTAGAATGGGTTCCGAAATGGATCGTAGAATGCTTCCACGAAAGTATATTCTGAATCGATACCGTTTCCTATTTTCAAAACTTTCCGACTCCTTTGACAGAATCAGATTGAGTAAAGCGGTGGACGCCGTAAACGTGGGTGGAAACGTTCCCGAACTTTGGGAAGATCGAGGCGAGTTTGATCCGTTTGTTATGGGAGGAACCTTAACCGGAAAATTCCATACAAGGCGAGCTGAAAAGGTTCGTGAATTCGCAATTTATTAGAAATAAAAAGAGCGTATAACGCGCCAACTACTTAATCGCTCCTTGTTAGGAGCAATATGGAAAAGGTTTTTGTTTACTCAATCGATTCTCAGGAAGAATTTCCTGTCGATCGCAACGATTCAATCAATCTTGAGGTTGAATTATTTAACCGTGGAAAATCCGAGGAAAAACAAAAGCGAATTCATCGCGGAACGTCTTTTCCTCCGGAAGGCTTCAAATTTGAATCAGGTTTTTTGAAAGAACTCTCCCTTTCCGAAAAAGCTGATCGAGGCTTATTCAATGTTCCTCTGAATCAAAAAATCGAAAACGATCAGCTCGTTCCGAAAACTACATTAGAGCTTTTGCAATGTGGTTTTCTTACGATTTCAAACTACAAAATTCAAAAAATCACCCTAATCAATTCAAAATTCGACGAAGCTCTCGAAACCGTTCTTGCGCGTTATCCTAAACATGAACCGATCTCTTGGCCGGTGTTACGGGAACAAGCGAATCTTTGGATCGAAACTTTACCGGCTGGTAGAGATTCGATAAAATTAAAGCTTCAAGCCCTTGTAAGTGAATCAAAATCAAATTCCGATGATGATATTTCAGAACTTGCAAGTTCCGTTCAAGATAAGGCCGCAAAATACGAACTATTCAGCGGTACCTGTAAACGAATCAAAAAGGATCTGATTTCTCAGATCGAGAATAACGAAAAAACGAACGTTTCAGTTCTCTACACAGAAATAGAAGCGATCGAAATTTCTTTCCCCACTTATGAGGAGGTCACAAATGGATAAACTCCCAGGAATTACATTTCCAAGTGTAGGCAAGAGAGTCTTTCCGGAAGACTGGATTCACGAACAAGAATCAAAGTCCAACGCAGTGCTTCAACGCGACATGGATGCTTGGGGTCCTGGTATCGACTCCGGAGGAACCATCGTTATCGGAACTGGAGCGAATCATGTAGACCTTACTGATACTTTGATCGCTTACGATGAATTTGGAAAGAGAGTTTGCATTCCTGCAACGGCAAACATCCAGGTTCCAAATAACGTAACTTTCACTCTCGTTGTTCGTCACAAATTTCAGGAAACTCCATACGATAGTCCTTCGAATCTTCCTTCTGACGGTCCGGTCATTTGGAGAGACGATTCTAACGAAATAATTTGTCGTCAAGGTTCTCTCGTCGCCGGTGATATTTCACTACGAACCATCACTGTAAACGGTTCCGGAACTGTTTCGCTTGGAACTGACCTTCGTATTATGCGCGGACTTAAAGGAAATCGTATCAAAGACGGTGAAGTTACAGAGTCAAAACAAGCGGCGAACGTGAAAACCGGTTTGGTGACTGATCTTCATTCCGACATTATCGCTGGAATTAATCCAGATACAAACAATCCTTTGAAGTTCGTAAAGGGGATCAATCAAGTTTACCTTTTCTTCAAAAACTTCCTTGACGTTACCTTCAAGCAGGAAAGGAAGTTCGTTGGAGAAATGTTTTGGATGGACGACATTCGAACTCCGTCTACGGATTTTCCAGCGTTTTGTTTGGCCAGTCCGGATCAATTGATCAATGCAAGTGGTGCCGGTGGAATGCCGGATCTGGTTTCGTATTGGTTGAACAAACCTTTTCGTTATGATCCTCTTGGAACGAATGTGATCGACTTCGACGCAATCAGTTATGCGATTTCAAGCAACGTTCTGACTGTGACGTTCGCAAATACGACAGCCTGTCAAAAGTTGATCGATGCCCTTATTGAGGATAATCTGGTTCATAGTTCTTTTACGAATTGGATGACTGGAACGCTTCAACAAGCAATTGGGGGAGTTCCCGCAAATGCAACCCTGGCTATCACGGCCCTCTCGTCTGCCAGTAGAACGATTAGTTTCACGTGTTCTGCTGCGAATTCCAGCGGATCACTCTCTGGAGTTAAGGTTCGTTTCTACAAACATCGATTGCCGGACATCACTCCGGGAACCTCAATTACAAATCAAGCTCGACATTTTGCGGTTCAGGGACGAGCTTTTGTGTCGGTGATGGATTCGGATAGCGAATGGATCGGCGGGTTAAGAAGAAGGGATAGATTTCAGGGGCATGTTATTCAGGGTATTCAAAATGGAGGAAGTGCAGTTATGCCAGGTAGTTCTATTGGAACGGGCAACCCGTTAATCCCATCCAACGATGGAATAAATGGACCTCCGAGGATGGGTAAAACTACCGATCCCAGAGGATTATCGGCATTTCCGTATGTGTTTGCAAAAAGGGTTCTCTGAGGGAGAAACTGGCTTTAGTTTAGGGGTTAGTGCGCAACGCGCTTTTCAGTGTTGCGCGCGGATACCATCTGAAAATTGTGGATAAAATGACATGTTACTTCAACTTGAATCCTCTCTGGAAAAAGTTCCGATTAGGATAAGTTGTAAGATCCAGTCGATTGCATATAACACGAACGTCTTAAAGTTTTAAATTCAAAGACGAAAAACATATCTTACGAGTCGAGAAATCATACTACGAATTGTTCGAATCTGCCGATAGTTTTATAAGACATAAGAACCGATTCCGAAAACTATAACTTTATGGTTTGGATTGACATTTGGTTCTTAGAACGTGCCATAATTTTCAAAGGAGGTAAAAAGTTATGAAGATGATTAAAAACCTGTTTCAACCCGAAATTCGGAATTCTTTCTTAAAAGAAAGTTTTCAAGAAGAAGAATGGTATCAATCTTTGATCAACCGCCCGGGCATAGAAGAAAGAATTCCTTACTTCAAAACCAAAGCGGAACATAGAAAAATGACAGCGATTGCAAGATGAATCCAGAAGAAAAAGCAAAATTACTAGAAACGCTGGACTTGATTCTGAAACACCTTCAGAATCAAAGTTCCAACTCCGGATCCGACTATAAAGTGGTTCTTTACTTAGTTCCTATCTTTGGAATTGTATTCGGTTGTGCGCTGTTATTTTTTGTTTTTTATTGGTGGTACAGACAACGGATTGAAATCATCAAAGCCGGACTTTATAAAAAAGAAATTTTCGATCTGAGAACTTATTCTTTCTTTTTAGGATTGATTTTCACTTTCGTTGGAATCGCACTTTCCATCGGATTCATTTCCGTATTAGGACAATCTCTCGCCATGCTAGGCGGACTTGTTCCACTCGGAGCCGGTCTGGGACTACTCTGCTATTATAAATTCTCCCGATGAGGGAAAACATTCCAATTGTATGCAATCAGGAAGACTGGGATTGCATTCAAAAAGTTTTACACGGCGATTTTAATTCCTTTGAAATACTGATGAATCGGTATCAAGGATTGATTTACTCTCAAGCGATCAAGGCCTTTCGCAACGAAACCGAAGCCGAAGATTTTACTCAGGATATTTTCTTAAAAGCCTTTGAAAGTCTATCTACGTTTCAAGGTAGATCCCAATTCTCCACTTGGCTGTTCGTAATCGCAAGAAACGACATCATTCGAAGATATCGTAGGGAACATCCGGAGGTATCCGGATTAGATACGCTTCTGCTCGTAGAAAGTGAAATAGAAAAGAAAAACGAAATCTCATCCGAACAGGAAACAAAACTTCTGAAACAGGAAATCTCCGAAAAAATCAGAAGCCTCGTGGAAAGTTTACCGGAACTCTATCGTAAGCCGATCATACTTCATTACTTCGAGAATATGTCCTATAAAGAAATTTCCAAAAAATTAAACTTGAAAATGAACACTTTAAAGAGTTATATTTTCAGAGGTAAGGAAATCATGAGAGATTGGTTAAACAAAGAAGAGAATGAAAAGCAAGAATAATTCCCATTCCAAAGAAATAGATTCCGTCCCGACCGAACTCGAAGAAAAACTGCATTTTTTCGAAGACGGCCCCCTAAATCATCCGGAAAATACTACGACTGTCCCACCGGACTTAAAGCGAAGGGTAATGTTGCATATCGTTCCCGTACGTCACATTAAAATTATCTTATCCGGTTTATTTTTCCTAGGATTTTCACCCTTATCCGTTTTGTTTTTTTTGGATTTTAGATTTTTGATCGAGACCAATCTCCTTCCTTTTATTTTAGTCACGAGCAGTATTCTCTTTTGTGTTTTCTCTATTCTAGCAGGAATCTATCTTGTCCATTACAGAAATCCATACACCAAAGAATGGAAAAACAAATTAGGTTTTTTTGAATGAATTCGAGTATTTTAAAAACTTCTCTCTTTTCCTTTTTAATTCTCTTCGTCCTGACAACGACGAACAATGCATTTGCAGATAAAAACTCTCTTTCCGATAACGGAGAACCAAAACCGATTATGGGAGCGAAAGAATATCTTAATTCCGATTTAGACCGGATTTTTCCCATCCTCCAAAAGATGAAAAAAGAAGAAGCGGCGATTCTAATCACTCAAATTCGGGAAGAATCTAGGAAAGAGTGGCCTAAGACGGACAAATTTTATTTTTTAATTTCTCACTTGGAAAGCATCAAAGCAATCGAAGAAGAACATGAAAGATTGAAAAGCCTGAACGAAGTTTATTTCATCGGAGCTTTATTACTCTCCGGTTTCCTCGTTTTTTCAATTTTCCGTCAAAGAACACTAGTACGAAAAATCAACGCACAATTGGACGACAAAGAGTAATTTTTGTTTTCTCTGCCGTATAGATTCGATGAGAACGATAGAGAAAACCGAATTTCTGTTGTTTGTAATTTTTTCGTATTCTAATTGTAACGAATTTCTGGAATATTAAGAGTATAGACTTTGCCCGGTCGAAATAGAAGAAATCTCACGGTTTCTAATTTTCTAAAAAAGGAAAGTCGGTTTGTAAAATAATAACGATAGGCCGGCAAAAAAAGAATAGGACTTCATGAAAAATCAACCAGGGAACCCAGGGCAAAAAGTCCTTGTCGTAGATGATGAGGAAGATATCGCCGAACTAATCCGATTTCACCTCGAAGAAAACGGCTACCAAGTAGATACGTGTCAAAACGGATTAGAGGTACTTCCAAAACTGGAAAAGAATACTCCGGATCTAGTCATTTTAGATCTCATGCTTCCGGGAATAGGCGGTATGGATCTTTGTAAAAAAATCAAAGAAAAATATTCTATGCCGATTATTATGGTCACCGCCAAATCCGGTGAAACCGAAGCAGTTCTCGGACTCGAACTCGGTGCGGACGATTATGTTCGCAAACCTTTCAGTACTAGGGAATTAATCGCAAGAGTACGTTCCGTTTTAAGAAGAGCGAAAGAAGGCGAGGAAGAAGAGCAATTCGAAGGAAACATCACCATTGGAAACATCTTTCTTAATCTAAAAGCACATAAAGCATTTATCAATAATTCCGAAGTCGACTTAACGTTAATCGAATATAAAATTCTGAATCTTTTCATGACCAACCCCGGCGTCGCTTTTACAAGGGATAAATTATTAGATCGGGTTTGGGGAAAAGACATTTACGTCACCGACAGAGCCGTCGACGTAAATATTAAAAGATTACGCGATAAGCTCGGAGGCGAAAAAGAAAGGCTCGAAACGATACGCGGAATCGGCTATAGATTCAATGAGGCGTAGCTTATTTTCAAAACTTCTTCTCAGTAACTGGTTACTTTTGCTAGTCCTTCTCGTTGTCGCGGGAATAGTTCTTTTTGTGGAAAAGTTTGTTCATTCCGATTTTAAAGTTCTTCTGTTTTCGTTTTACGTTCTTTTCGCGATGTTCGGAACATTCTACATGTCGTATTCGATCGCCAAAAGTGTAGTGGAACCTTTGGATAGAATCGAAAAAAAAACAGGAGAGATCAACGCAGGCGACT
This sequence comes from Leptospira weilii, assembly GCF_006874765.1. Lineage (NCBI taxonomy): Bacteria > Pseudomonadati > Spirochaetota > Leptospiria > Leptospirales > Leptospiraceae > Leptospira > Leptospira weilii. The sequence continues at coordinate 248,709 of NZ_CP040840.1, read as the reverse complement.
TCGGGTCCGAATTGACTTTGTCCGACATTCGAGAACTTGCGGATCTCGCCTCTTCCATCAATTTAATGTCCACAAGACTTAAAAGTCAGTTTGTGGATCTCACGATCGAAAAAGAAAAATTCGATTCCGTTTTACAGAACTTAAAGGAAGGAGTTTTTGCGATCGATCCCGAAAATACTTCCATTCTTTTTCAAAACAAAAGTATCCCAGGATCTCTCATAGAGCCGAATTCCAGATCTAGAAAAGTCGCAGACGCAACCCGAGATCCGAGACTCTTGGAATTCGTATCAAATCACCTCAAAGGATTAGGCGACTCTAAGATGGAACTGGATCTCGGACAAAATTTTTATACAATCAAAATGTATCCTCTGAAAACGAACGGGAAAACCCTCATGTACATCGGAGTGATCCGAAACATTACCGAAGAAAAACAATCCCACATCATAAGAGAACAATTTGTTCAGAACGCTTCTCATGAACTCAAGACCCCGATTACGTCCATTAAGGGATACACTGAAACGCTACTCGATCGTTTACGTCTTTCTCCCGAAAGTCACGAGAAAAGATTCTTGGACGCAATTTCAAGAAATACAGACCGTATGGTTCGTATTGTGGAAGATATGCTCGCGATTACTCGAATCGAAAACCAAACCAAGATCTCCGGAGAAGAGGAATTCTCCTTAAAATCCCTTGTGGAGAACTTAAGTTATACGGTCGAAGGAGTTGTGTCGCCTAAAGGACAGAAGTTCCTAGTGGAGATGCCGGAGCCTCTAATGATCGCGGCCGATTGGGTCCTTTTGGAGCATATGCTTTTGAATCTAATCTCGAATGCTTCCGCTTATTCCCCCGAAGGCAAAACAATTATCCTGAAAATTTTTCCTTTCGAATCGGATCAGATCCAGTTTCAAGTGATCGATCAAGGAATCGGAATTCAAGACGAGGATAAAAGTAGAATTTTTGAAAGATTTTTCCGAGTTGATAAGAACCGTTCCAGAAAAGAAGGCGGAACCGGCTTAGGCCTCTCCATCGTAAAACATATCGTTCGCCTTCACCACGGCTCCGTAAAAGTTTTCGACAATTCAGAAGGCGGAACTATTTTTGCAGTTACGATTCCCATTCGTTATCAGGCCGAAACATTTTGAATTCTTCTTTTCGGCAGAGATAATTTCCCAAAGATAGATCCAACTGACACGTTGAGGGATCTTATGACAATGCCCAAAGGCTTTTCATCTTTCGGAATCAATATAGGAATTAAAGACAATACGAAAGATTTCGGCGTTATTTATTCCGACGTACCTTGCAAAGCGGCGGCCATGTTTACGAAAAACAACTATCCCGGCGCTCCGGTAATCGTCGGAAAAGAGCACATTCAATCCGGAATTCTTCAAGCGGTAGTCATTAATTCCAAAAACTCCAACGTTGCGACAGGAGAAAAAGGAATTCAAAACTCCAGAGAAATCTGCAAAGCAATCGGAGAATCTCTCGACATCGACGAAAAGTTAGTCCTCCCTTCCTCTACTGGCGTGATCGGAATTCCCCTAAAAATGGAAATCATTCTTCCCGCTTGCAAAAAAGCGAAATCTCTTTTAAAACCGGGAAACCTGGAAGAAGTCGCAGAAGCAATCATGACTACAGATAAGAGAAAAAAAATTTCTTTCCGAAAAATTAAAACCAAGTCAGGAGAAGGCACAATTTACGGAATCGCAAAAGGTGCGGGAATGATTGAACCGAATATGGCGACGATGCTCTGTTACATTCTTTCCGATGTTTCTCTTCCGAAAGGAACCGATCTCTATTCGGTTTTAAAATTATCGGTCGATCAAAGTTTCAATTGTTTGACCATCGATTCGGACACTTCCACTTCGGATACGGTAGCGTTACTCTGCAACGGTTTGTCCGGCGAAAGTTCGATGGAAGATTTTTCCCAAGCTCTTACCGAAATCTGCATCGATCTTACGAAACTCATCGCGATCGACGGGGAAGGTGCGACTAAATTAATCGAACTCACAATCAAAGGCGCAAAAGACGAAGCCCAAGCAAAAAAAATCGGCAAGTCCATTCTCAACTCTCCCTTAGTAAAAACAGCGATTTATGGCGGAGATCCGAACTGGGGAAGATTGGTGATGGCTGTGGGCAAGGTTTTCGAAGAACCGATTCCGTTCGAAAATCTCCAAATTTATTTCGGGACCCTTCCCGTTAAAGAAGCGAATCCAGAAACCCTAAAAAAGCTTTCCGAATATTTAAAAAATAATACTGAAATTTCTTTAAATGTAATGTTGAATATTGGAACGGTTTCCATGAAATTTTGGGGCTGCGATTTTTCGGAAGAATATATAAAAGAGAATGCTTACTACACCACCTGAAAGTAAAAACTCTCGACGAGGATTTAAGGAAACGTTTCGTTCTCTTGTGACGGATTATTATCTCATTTCCGGAATCATCAATCTATTCGCAAAGGGAACCTCTGTTCTCATCGCGTTAGGGTTCTATTTCTTTATCCTCTCCGTGTTCCCGACGGCAATCGAATACTACATGGAAGTAAGTTTGCTTTCTACTTTGATTTTTGCTGTTTTTATCATTTTTCCCCTCCAGGAAAAACTCAGCGGTAAACTTAAGTCCATTCTGATTTCCGAATATTTAAGCGACGATCCCCGTTCTTCTCGATTAGCCTATCGCAAGTTCGACCACGAAGGTTTGATCAAAAACGTTTTTCCCGATCTTGTTCGATTAACAGAAAGTAATTACGGTAAACTGGCATTACTCAACAACGATTTGAAAACGTTCGAGCTCTATATGTACGCAAAAAAGAAACAAAGAAAAGTAATTACCCATGACGGAATCAATCCCGAAGCAAAGCTTTTAAAATACATTTTGAATAAAAAGAACGGCTCGATCATAGGGGAACCGGATCAAAATCACGAGATCAACGAAGACTTTGTGAGTCTCAGAGCCAATTTCATTTTACCTTTCGTTTATAGAGAAACTCTTTTCGGTTTTCTCGCCGTATCCAACATTCCCAAAGATTCGGTCAGACAGGATCTGAGTTTTCTTTCCGGAAAATGCGGGATTGCTGTCCACAATCATATCCTGTCCTCCCAAGTTGCAGAAAATAAAAAATACAGAAAGGAATTGGAAACCGCAGGTAAAATCCGAAAGTTCCTGGAAGCGGCCGCAGAACCTCCTATGATCGGCAATATCCGCATAGAAATTCTTTCCAGAGAGCCAGGAGAACTTGTGGAATTTCTCCATTCGGAGAGCGACGAAACCTACTTTGTCATTTTAAAGCTGGGGATCACAAATCAGGTCTCCGTATTAGTTCTTTGTTATATACTGGGAGTATTATATTCGGCAAGAACTTCCAGATCCGTTCAAAGTTTGAGCTACGTTAAAAATCTCGTAGAATCCTACCTCAAAGAAATATCTTGGAACGAAGAATACGATCTTCTCGTCGGAGTCATTCGAAGAAACGAGAACACAATTTCTTTAAAAACGTCGGGAAAAAATTTCAAGGTTCATAGAAACTCCAACTTCGGCAAAAACCTTCTTTCAACGGGATGGGAAGTAGAAGAAAATATCGAAAATGACCCTCTGGTTATTACTTGGAAAAACCGCACTATGATTTCGATTCACGATCTGAGGCTTCCGTAGTGAGAAACATACTTTTATTATTTATCTCTCTGATTTTGCTCAGCATCGTTCTCCTTGTCGGTGTTTTACAAACTTCTTCCGAAACGTTAAAACCTCCCTTCTATTATTATCCGAACGGGACAATCATTCAAAGTGGCGAAGAGTTTCCAAACATTCTCGGAAAAAAGGTCGACCTTTTGGAATTGGAAATCGCCGTAAAGATGGCCGAGTCTGGAAAATCTTACGAAAACGGAATACACGTTTATGGTAAGGGGGTAAGTGAAACGATTCCGGTTATTTTAGCACCGAAATCGTATTACTCTGTCATCCAAGAATTTACAAGGGATATTCTTATCTCTTTATTGTATCTTTCCGTAGCGATTTGGTTTTTCTTTTATACAAGAGATCTCTATATGCTTTTGTTATTCGGATCCTTATCGTGTCTGAGTTTGTTTAATTTCTTTTTGGTGGGATTTCACGAGTTTCACTTTTTATTTTTCTTTTTTCTCTATTTCACCGCGTTTGTGATCCTGAATATATCTTTCAGACTCAGAGGAAAGGAACTTCCGATTCGTTGGTTCGCTCCGGAAGTTATTTTTTCTTTGATCGCCGGTTTTGTAGGCAGATCACAGAAGGCGGATCCTCATATTTTTGGAATACTCGCAACCAACGGAGTTTATTTCATCTTATTCTGTTCCATCATTTGTATCTTTTTTCTCGTTCTAGATTCAATAAGAAATCTTTTTCCACTTCAGAGTTTATTCAAGAAGCTAAGTCTTATTTTTGCATTTAGTGCAATTTCCATTCTTCCTTTCGTTTCGGTTGAGTTTTCGGAACTGATTTCTCCGGACTTATCCAAACTTTTGATTTTGTCCGCGTTTTTGATTTTTCCTGCATTGATCATTTATGGAACCTTCACATATTCGATTGTTCCGGTTCAAATTGCATTCAGTTCCTCTTTAACTTCAATTTATCTGATCTTAATTTTAGCGGGCAGCTATTTGCTTCTACTTGGGGTGTTTTTTAAATTCAATCCGATCGCCACAGACAAATATTTGGAAGAATTCAATATTCTATTTCTTTGTTCGAGCGTCTATACGATAAGTTCCATCAATAGACGTCTTTCGAATCTAGTAGACACGTGGAGTTTTAAACGGAACCAAAAATTACATTCTGCTATGGAAACGATTTCCGCGATGATCAGCGCGCCGATTTCTATGAGAGCAACCATCAACAGTCTCATGAAAAAGGTTTCAGAAGCTCTGGACATCACCAAAATTCTCGTTTTGATACCCGCGGATAAGTTTCCCAGAACCGATCTAAAAAACATCAACTTCATTCGGATCTCCTCTAATTCCGAAATATGGCAGTATTTTGCGACAAATACGGAAGTTACCGTCACGACACATCTTGCCTACGGACTCGGAATCCGGGAATCAGTCTATAAATTTCTTCATAATTCGGGAGTACAGTTAACATATCCCATTTTCAATTACTCCAGAGGAAGGGAAGTGTCGGGAGTATTTCTCGTAGGAGAAAAGAACAACCGAAAAAACTTCAATCTGGGAGAACTGCATTTTCTGAAAGAATGCACTCGAATGGCCTCTATGCTCCTTCAAAATTACACTTTATTGGCCGAAGAAGTGGAGAAAAAAAGAATCGTTCGTGACCTTAATATGGCTTCAATCATCGATAAAACTCTCCACGTGGCGGAAAGCGAACATATCAAAGGAACCAAGATCGGATTTTTTTCAATACCCGCTGTCGGAATTTCCGGAGATTATTTAGACATTCGAAAATTAAATTCAAACACAATGTTGTTAGCTCTGGGAGACGTTTCGGGTCACGGATTGGGAACTGGATATTTAGTCAGTGCGATCAGAGGTATCATTCAAAATCAAATTCGAAAAAAAACGGATTTATCCACGATATTCAAAGTGATCAATTCGTTTCTTATCGAACGATACAGAGGAAGCGAGTTCATGACTTTCATCTGCGGAGAATATAATTCTCAAGAAGAAACTTTCGAGTACATCAATGCAGGTCACTCTTCTCCAATTTGCATTCGAAAAGACGGAAAATTAGAGCTAAGAACTGAAACTCAAAGAGTTTTAGGCGTCTTACCTACTGAATACAAACGCCTGACAATTCCAGTTTACCCGGGTGATAAATTAATTTTATTCACTGATGGAGTCACTGAAACATTCAATGATAACGAAGAGATTTTCGGTGATGAGAATTTTTTAAATCTTTTAAAGAGTAATCATCAATTGAATCCACAAGATCTAACGGATCTTGTACTAAAAACGATTCAAGACTTTCGAGGTAAAAAAGATCCTAGCGATGATATATCTTTTATCTGTCTTGAAGTGAATGAGAAGACTCACGAGTTAAAAGAAAATCAGTAAGATAAATAAATTTAAAAAAAAATGTAAAAATTTATTAAAACACTTTACATTTTTATCTTGATCCATTAATTATGTCTCTAATCACGGCATTAAGCTTTGAAAACGTTTAGAGCTTAACGTTAGTAACACGGAGGAAGAGTCAATGGTTGCAAAAAAGAAAGCAGCTAAAAAGGCAGCTAAGAAAAAAGCTGCAAAGAAAAAAGCAGCTAAAAAGAAAGTTGCAAGGAAGAAATAAGTAATCTAGCAACAATTTTCATTCTAAAAAGGAATGAAATTTTAAAACCCGCTTCTTGAAGCGGGTTTTTTCTTTTAAAGACACGCTTTAAGTCACTCGATTCAATATAAATCAGCTTTAAATACTTAAAAATTCGACGAGAAAATTCATTTCATCCTTCATCTCTGGCAAAATATCACCGTAAACCTTGATCTGCTTGGACTCTCCGTCTGAATTAATCTCATAAAGGCGGTATTCTTGATTCGTTATGGACGATTTTTCTAATTTGAAGAAACGAGTCGGCTTTTTTGAAAAACGATTGTACAAGGTAAACTTATGATAATAGAATCCTTCCTTGCTTGAATTGATCGGATAAGGTATAAAATATTCCGCTCCAATCAACAATGAATCAGGTTTTACAACCACCATTCTCGTCCAAGTAGCAAGATTAATCGGATAATTTTCCTCTAAGAAAGATTTCTTATACTTACTTTCCCATATGGAAAGAATTTTTTTACGAATGTCATTCGCTTGTTTGTATCTCTGAAGTCCGTTTAAAGAAATTTCCAAAAGAGATAAAAGAGGTATTGTCTCATTTTTACCACTCTTAGCGAGTTCAAGCTGAACCAATTTTTTGGAAGAATGAAAATCTTGGCTATAAATCTCTTGCCAAATCTTTTCTTGTACTTGTGCGCTTAACGAATCTGTACTTTCGGATAAAAGAGACAAAGGAAGTGTGATCCATAAAGAAGACGCACAAATCAAAGCCAATAAAAACGCTGAGTGGTTCATGTAATGTTTGATAGAGCGTATAATATCTTCCAAAACAACCATTTTTAGTATTTTACTGATCCCTATGAAATAGAATACCGTTAATTTAGCACAAATCCCGCATTTAGACGCAGAATTTCGGACACTGTTATGTAGAGACGAGTAATGGTCGCCGATCAATTTCATAAAGAGATTCTTTCACTCTATCAAGAATGTCAAGCGGCAAGGTTCCATTTCATCTTAGTCTCATCGAAACGAGACGAAAAGGCTTTTATATAAGAGTTTGTCTTTCCGAGTTATGATACCAAGAAAATCCTTTTTCGTCCCACATTCGGTTAAAAGATTGAATTCCGCCTTTTTGCGCGTATTCTTTTTCTTCTTCAGATACAGGTAATAAGGTTAAAAATCGAACTTGTTTTCCATTTTCAGAGATGAATCCCGAAAGATCTGGCACATTCAATAAAGAAAAACTTTCGAAATCTCGAAAGAGAACGGAAGTAAAATTCAAATAAAGAGCTTCAGGATCCTTTCTCGACATAGTAATTGTATGCCCATGACCGAACCACTTTGCCATATTCCAAGGAAAACGAATCAATTCGCCGATTAAATGAGGAACCCAAGATTCGGATCTTTCTAATCCTTCCAAACCGATTTTAACGGCGAGAATCAGCTCGATTCTTGCATAGTCCTCATAATTTTTATGAAAGAGTTCGACCGTAGGCATGTTTTGCGCGCTCATTCCGATCGTAGAATAGATTAGAATCTCGGGAAACTTTTCCGATTGAAAACGGGCAATTCCGAGTTGCGGATACTTTCCCCCGTCCGCAGACCAATACTTATCATGTTTGCCGAATTTGGATTCTAAAAATGAAAGCCGCTTCTCCTGAATTTCCTTCCAGGCTCCTTGTTTGGAACGTGCTTCCCAAAAGCTTCGAGACGCTCGCACTCGATCGGGAATAATTCCAAAATCAGAGTTGCCCAAAGGATACGCCGTAAGAGCTTCTATCTTCGCATGAAACGAGTACCCATGGAAACCTTTGATGCCCGACCAAGAAGGAAGAAACGCAACCAAGACTTCTTTGTAAAAAAGAGCGACCCCATCTCCTTCTTCCGTCCAGATAAAATAAAGTTCCTTTTCCTCGAAAGCGGGCTGAGGCTTCGGCTCGTTTACTTCAGAATGAAGAAGAAGAGGCGCTAAGCCATTCGAAAGATCTTCCGCACTTCTTTTATCGGGAGCTTCCACTCGATTACAAACCCACACGGATTTGATTCCGAATTCCGGATTCTGTTCTCCTTGAAGATAAAGATAAACGGTTCTTCCGTCATCCTCTAAATACGCGGTAAATGTTCCGTACGGGTTAGCTTCTTGATAAATTACCTTAGGTTCTGTAAAATGAGTCATTGAATGGGAATTTCCACAATCTTTTGCCTAAATTTTTCGAGAAGTAACCGAATTGCTTGTTCAGATCTATATTCGTTTAAGATATCCGGAAAATAAAAAGAAGCGTTAAGAAGACCGATAAGTTCAATCTCGTTCCAAGATTCAAAAGAATCTAAAACTAAAATCACTTCTTCCGAAATAGGTTCGTGTTTTTTTTGGCAAAGAATAAAAGTCTCGATAGCTCGAGTAGGAGTCATTGGTTTTTTGTACATACTTTTCTCTGTCTTTAGACAAAGTTCTATTGGAAT
>NZ_CP040840.1:180000-235000 GCF_006874765.1 Leptospira weilii | reverse complement strand
CACATCCTTTTTGATGATTCCATAAACTTCAAACAGGCTTTATCAGAATTCTCGTGGAGTTTTGAGGTTTGGGAACAGAATCCTTATCTGAGTTTTGAGTATTCAATTTATATTCAAATTTTCTAATTGATCATCTTCGGTCCAACGAAGCCTCAATCAACGTGTCCACATCCAAGAAAACGGGGCCGTTTCTCGCAGTATTTTCTTCTTTATAGATTGTACTCTGCACCTTAGATTCGGCTTCTACAGTCGCCCCATAAATTTGCTCTTGAATCCAAGTATGAAGTTCGTTACGAGCGAGCCCAGTTTTTTGATTTTCAAAAAAAATCAACCAAACCATAGAGCTGGAAAAGAAAGCAGACAAAAATGCAATCAACGCCAATTGGATCATTTTCCAACGGCGTTTTTTGTAAACCGCGTCGCAGATTCTAGAATTCCAAACCTTACTACAAAGTCTGTCCGAAATTTCTTTTTCGAATCTGTTCGATTCCATGCTGACTTATCCTACTTATCTACGAAAATTTTTTTCAGTATCTGTTTTCCACGAAACGCTCGAGATTTAACCGTTCCTTCGGGGATACTTAGTTTTTCGGCGATCTGTTGTTCCTTATATCCTTCACCTACAAGACTCAACACCGATTTATACTTCCATGGAAGTATGGCTAAAAGATCTTTTAATTCAAAATCGGTAAAGCCGATCGACACGGCTTCTTTTTCCTGATTGGAATTGTCCAGGATCACTTTCTCTTTCAACTTGCTCGCAAGTGCAGTTTGTCTCGATCTTTTTTGATTCATCCTCAAAGACTCGTTTCTTGCGATCGTATAAAGCCAAGTGCTTACGGAAGAATCTCCACGGAATTTATTTGCGGAAAGACTTTTATACGCGCGAAAATAAGTTTCCTGCACTACGTCGTCGATGGAATCATGAAATTCGCCGAATAAATTCTTTTTAATCGCCGAAAGTACGATATGTTTGGTCGAATCGATTAACTCGATAAATTCTTTTTGGTCCATGAATACCTCAATGTAAGATCCCCTGAATGGGAAGGATAATTCTCTCCGGAGAAAAAAGATTCACGGGAAACCCGGGCTCCGGACGAGTAAAAGGCTCTTTGATTTTGGATTTTTGATCCTGAGTGAGTACTTTTTCGATAGCAAGACGATGCGAAATTTGATTGATCCGAATTTCAGCGGTATATTTTCCGATCTCTACGAGAAGCTTTCTAATTTTCGTAAGATCAACGTTAGACTCCATTAAAAGTCCTTCAAGCTCGATTTCAATCGGTGAAATTTTTTGAAGCCATTTAAAATGTTCTTGTTTGTATTTCTCATTAATCTTAGAGATCTCATCCAATTGATTTTCGGAAAGAGCAAACCTTTCTCTCATCGTGTCTACGTTTCCGAACACCAAACCGAAGCTTCTCAATTGACGAATCGGCGCCAATTGTCGGCCCGGAGGAAGATTAGAATCCACACCGGAACGAAGCCCCATCAATTCCTGGGAAAAAATGACCATAGGAGCGAAAAAACAACCGGCAACGCTAATTTTGACAAACGAATTCAGAAATTTCATGAAATTTCCACTCAATCGGTAGGACCCGTGGTTCAAAAGTTTATTTCCTATTTCGAAGATTTTTTCCGCTCAAAGTCCGTTGAAAAGAAAAAAAGAATTTTCTCCTTTGAAATTTGTCTTGTAGCCTATCAAAAAAGCTTCTTGATTTTGCCAAATTTTCAATCCCGTGTTTGACTTAAGTTTTCTCAAAAAATCTAAATTTTATATCCGAAGTTTTTTCGTCTTTTGCGTCATTGCAGTACCTCCGATCGCGATCGATTTCAGTTTCGAAGAGTTATATTTTCGCACGGAGAAATTTCAGAATTACAGATCCGCAAGATTCGCCACAGTAGCCATAGTTCCCGGGGCTTCGGTCTACAAAAACGAACCTTCCGCCATTTTAAAAGACCGGTTGGACTGTGCTCTGGAATTGTATCATCAGGGAAAAGTAAAAAAGATCCTCCTCTCGGGGGATAACGGTTCGATTTACTATAATGAAGTAAAACCGATGTTGCTTTACATTCTTAAAAACGAAGTGAACGAAAAGGATATATTTGTCGATCATGCAGGATTTAGAACGTTAGACACATTGATTCGCGCAAAAGAAATTTTTCAGATAAAAGATCTGATCTTTGTCAGTCAGAAAGTATATCAACCTCGGGCCGCTTTTCTTGCGAATAAAATCGGTCTTAGATTTCAAGCTTTCGAATCGGATCGAAAAATTTACACAAGCGGACCTTTCAGTAGATTCAGGGAATTTTTCGCAAGAAGCCTTGCCTGGATCGACATGAATTTATTCAAGACGAATCCGAAATATCTGGGTAATCCGTTTCCAATCGAAGAAAGTGGTCTTAAAACTTGGAAAGGCTCAGTACTTTAAAATTCTATAATTCGATTTTCGATTTAGATTTTATGAATGGTTATCCAGTGTCTCAAAATATTAGAAGTTATCTTAAAATTAACGTGAGTTCGATATACTTCAATCACCAAAATCAGGGAAGTTCAGACACAACGCTTTCTAAGGGCGCTTTGAAGGAACTCAGGCACATAAGTTTCACAGAGGATTTGTCGGAATTCCGACAGATTTTTCTTCGGATCTAAGTATTTATGGGTGCCCTTAGGAAGGGCGACACTTTAGTTTCTTATTCGCCCAATTTTTCTTAGGTCGAACTCACGTTAAAATTATCTGAGAATGATCGGAATCGGCGTTTTAAATAAAAATAAAGTATTTTTGAGATAGGTTTTAATCGCTTACTGATACCTACACCGTTAACTTTAGCGCAGATTCCTCTTTAGAGGCAGGATCTTGTCCTGTGTTTATCGTTTATCACGAACTTATTGAATGATTATAGCGGAGTTCTTTAAGGTTTTGGAACAGACTTTGGGTATAAAACAAAACGCAGAAGTAAATAGAGAATTTGGCTTAATAACTATAAATTCAATTTACAAACTAACTCAGTGAAATGCCTCTGGCAGACTTCAAACCGTTCGGTACCAATGATAAACGTCTCGAATCGTATCCGATAAATCGAAATTAGGCACCCAACCTAGTTTTTGAAGTTTGTCTTTGTTTCCAAAAAGGCGTTTCATTTCCACAGGACGAAAACGAGAAGAATCCACTTCCACAGGAATCTTCCCACCGGCAGCGGAAATAACCTTATCCAAAACGTCTCGAATTACAATTTCTTTACCGGAACAGATATTGTAAATTTCTCCTGGTTTTCCTTTTTCGGAAAGGATTCGATAAGCACGCACAACGTCTCTTACATCCAAAAAATCTCTTGTAGACGACAAATCCCCGACTAAGATTTTTCTTTCGGATTCAGGACGTTTCAGAGCTTCTAAAACCTGAAAACAAAAATTAGGAACCACAAAATTAGGATTTTGTTTTGGACCCGTATGATTAAATGGTCTGGCAATCACAACTTCAAGTTCGGGAATCCATCGATGATATTGCAGGCAATAAATTTCCGCACAAAACTTAGAGGAAGAATACGGATTCAGCGGAGCCGGAACAACGGACTCTTGAACGGGAAGACAAGATTCCGGAACGTTTCCATACACATCGGAAGAGGAAATGTAAATAAAACGAACTCTCTTTTTCAAGGAACGCAAAGATTCTAATAGATTCAACGTTCCTTGCACGTTGATTTCCAACGTTTCACCCGGATCCTCTACCGCTCTAGGAACAAAGGGTTGCGCAGCAAGATGAAAAACTGTGTTTGGTGAAAACTCATGAATTACGGAATGAACTTGGTCTACATTTCGTATATCGCAGACGACGAATTGATACGATTGAGGAAGTTCAGGATCATTTCCGATATCGGGGCCCGGTTGAATTCCAATTCCTAAAAAATCGGTATAGGATTCTTTCAGTTCCTTCAATAGGTAACTGCCTACAAATCCCGCCGCTCCCGTAATAAGGCATTTCATAGAATTCTTACTTTTCCGTAAAAATACTGTTGTTTTAGAAAATGAATAAAAAACAATCGAATAAAATTCTTTCCCCTTTTGAGTATGGAAGACAAATTTCAGGAACTATTCGAAATCAGAGATTCTCGGATCAATGTACGAGAAATCATGGAAGAAATCGAATCCAAACTCAAAAAAAACCCTTCCACAAAAGAAGACGTCGAGAAATTCACTCATTGGAAATTTTCCCCTCCGAGCCCGGAAGGTTACCGGGATTTTGACCCCGCTGAAATTGCTCATCTTTTCGAAAAAGGAATCTCTCCTCCTAAATTCTCCAATCCCAAACTTCGGTTTGTCCGGGGACCTCTCAAATGGCTTTTGATTCGTTTTGCAGAATTCTATTCGTTTTTAGATAAGAAACTTTCAGAAAACAGAACCCGCGCATTCTACAGCGTGTTACACGAATTGATTCTCATCCGCTGCGAAAATCAAAATCTAAAAAGAAAGATGGAGTCTTTTTATTCCGAATTTTTAGAATGGAATCAAGCCATCGGAAAAGAAATCAGACCCGAATTTCTTTGGGCGAATGAAGATCTTTACTCGGAAAATACTGTTGAAGAAAGCGAAAACTTTCTGCTGGAATCCATCGATCCTTCCGAAAAGGTTTTAGTCCTATCGCCGGGTTGGGGAAAGATACTCAAACAACTTTTAAAATTAGGTTCCAAATTCGATTCGGTCAGTTGGAATAAATCCTGCTCGGAATTTATCGGAAATTCAATAACCACGAACATTTATCTAGAAGAACCGGGAGCAATTCCGAAAGATTGCTCCCAATATTCTAAAATTATAATATATGAAAATTTATCGATTCATCCGCACTGGCTGATCGAAAAAACCCTCCGAGCTCTTAGCCTCGGCGTATCTTCCGGTACGGAAATCCGTTTTCGATTTTCAAACGAAAACTCCAATTACCCCTCCCCATTTTTGCCCTTAAGACTTACGAAAATTCAGGAACCGTTGATTCGAAATTATCTCAAGCAACTCGGCTTTAGAAACATTATAGAAAAAAAATCGGAAGACGGTTTTACCGTTCTTTCGTTTCGAAAATGAAAGTCTATCAGCACGTCACTGAATTCCGAGACGGGGACGGAATCGGAAACGACATCAAAGGGATTCGAAACGTTCTCGAAAGTTTAAGCGTTTCTAACTCCGTCATTTGTATCAAAAATTTTTCCAAAGAATCATTTCCAATAGAAACCCATTCGTCGATCATTTCCCGTTTTTCTCGGAACGACATACATATATTGAACTACGGAGGCTGCGGCTATCCTTTAAATTGGTTTCGAAATCTCCCCGGAAAAAAAATCGTTCGCTATCAAAGTTTTACCCCTGCGATTTATTTTAAGAATTTCGTAAGTCCTGAAATTTACAACACCCTTCAGTTGGACGAAAAACGCTCTTTGCTGGAATTGTATTCCCTTAAGAACGAAACGGATTTGTTTTTACCATCCTCCGAATTTAATGCGAATTTTCTGCGATTTCTTGGCGCAACAAACATCCTAGTCCTTCCCATCGTAAAAAAATATTCGATTCGGGAAATCGTCATTAAGGATAAAAGGGAATATACGATCGGTTTTATCGGAAGAGTTTCTCCCAATAAGAAAATAGAGGATCTTTTGGAATTGCTTGAATCGATTTTAAAATTCAGACAAAACGTCCAACTTTTGATTTGTGGAAACGTTCCGCAGATTTTTGAAGAATATTATAATTTTCTTAAGAAGCTCATTTTACGAAAGCGACTTACGGGAAACGTCCAAATTCGCTTGAATGCGAACGACTCTGAAATGATATCCTTTTTAAATTCCATGGATTTATACGTTTGTATGAGCCAACATGAAGGATTTAACATTCCCATTTTGGACGCGTTCGGGGCAGGGATTCCCGTAATCTCTTACTATGCCGGGGCAACCCCGGAAACGATGAAAACCGGAGGAATTCTTTTCAAAGACAGATCTTCTCTATCCATGAGTTTACTCACAGGTTTGATCGATAACATTTTGGAAAAAAATTCCTTACGCGGGCAAATCTCGAAAAAGGAGCAGGAAATCGCTAAAGAATACAATTCCTTTCCGTTCGAGATTTTTTTTAGAGACAAAATTCTGAAATGAGACAGATTCAACAATTTTCCGCGGGCTTCAATCCGGGCGACGCCATCAGCAATCAAATGTTGGAGATTCGCAATCATTTAAAAGATTTGGAATATAAAGGAGATATTTTTTCCGAAAACATAGGCGCGTCCAAATTACCCTTCGTAAAAAAATACAAAACCTACGGTAAATCCTCAAAAGACATTTTATTTTATCACCATTCGATTCATTCGGGCGTGTTCGATTTTTTAAAAAGCTTCCGATCTCCCAGAATCCTGATTTACCATAATGTGACTCCCCATCACTTTTTCGAATCCTACGACTTAAAGATGAGTTATCTTTTAAAAAAAGGAAGAGAAAAATTGAAGGAGATGATAGATAGATTCGATCTCGTTTTGGCCGTTTCCAAGTTCAATCAGAAAGAGTTAGAAGAATTAGGTTTTCAGAATGTTGGAATTCTTCCCATCACGTATCAGTTGACTAAAAATTTTGCGAAACCCGAAAAGACGGATTCTCCGATCAAGAAAATTCTTTTTGTTGGAAGAATCACTCCGAACAAAAGACAAGACGATTTAATCCGACTTGCATACGCATATAAGTCGATGATTTCCGATCAATTTGAATTTTATCTCGCCGGTTTTAGTTCGAAAGAATTGCATCTCTATCGGGAAGAGTTGGAAAGAATGCTGGATTTTTACGATCTTAGAAAAAATATTTTGATCACCGGTTTTCTTTCCGATATTGAACTGGAAAATCTCTATCAAGAAGCAGACGTTTTTGTTTCCATGAGCGAGCATGAAGGTTTCTGTGTCCCTTTGATCGAGGCAATGATTCATAGAATTCCGATTCTCGCATATTCCGGCGGCGCGGTTCCCGAAACCTTAAACGGCGCAGGAATTCTTTTTAAGGAAAAAAAATTTCCGGATTTAGCAATCTTACTCAATAAAATTTTGACGGATATCCCTTTTAAAAATCGAATTTTAACGAATCAAGACCTTCGTTTAGAAGAATTCAAAAAAACGGATTTTAGATCCGTTCTTAGGACAACTATTGAAACCCTCTCTTAAAAAAATCGCGGTCGTTTCTCCGATTTTTTCGGACAAGGTTTCTGGAGGATCGGAAAAACTCATCTTTCAACTCGTGGAATTATTGGCTACGGATTTTGAGATCACAGTTTTAACGACTCGCAGTTTGGATTATATCACTTGGAAAAATTCGATTCCGATTCGAAGAAAGAATTTTTTTTACGAAGGAACAAATCATTCCAAACCGATCCGGTTCGAAGAAAAAACTTCTTCCTTAGGCGGAAAGTATAAGGTTCTTCAGTTTACCGTTGAAAAACAAAGAAACATGGAACGGTTCAGCCGCCTTTCCAAAAAAATTTTGGAAAGGCCCTCTCTTCAAAACAAAGAAAACATCAATCATTGGCTTATAGAACAAGGCCCTTACACTCCGGAATTGATTCAATTTATTGAATCCAGAAAAAGCGAATATGATATTTTTTTCTTCGTGAGTTACCTCTACTATCCTTTGGTTTTCGGAATGCCTTTGGTAGCGGAAAAGTCGATTATCATTCCCACGTTTCACGACGAACCTCCCGCCTATCTTCCAATATATAAAGAAATTCTAACGGATCAAAGTTCTTATTCTTTTAACACTCCAGAAGAATTGAATGTTTTTCGAAACGTTCTCGGATATAAGCCGAGCACGTATTCCATAATCGGGATGAACCTTAATTTAGATCAATGTCCGAGTGACCCCTCGGAAAATATCTACGCGGATTATCATAAGTCCTCTCTTGAAAAAAATTCAAACAGAGAAGAAACACCCTTCCTACTTTACGTAGGTAGAGTAGACCAAGGAAAGGGCTTTCTGGAAATGGCAGAATGGTTCTTGGAATGGAAAAAAAATTCAAAACTTCCCCACAAACTCAAAATCGCCGGAAAAATCGCCTCTAAAATTCCAAACAGAATATCAGAGGATAAAAATATAGAATTTTTGGGATTCGTCGAAGAACAGATCAAATTTGAACTTATTCAAAATTGCGCGTGTTTGATAAATTCTTCCCCTTTGGAAAGTTTCTCCATCGTTCTGATGGAGGCTTGGTTAAAAGGAAAACCGGCGCTCGTCAACGGAAGATCAGACGTCCTCAAAGGTCATTGTCTCAGAAGTAACGGCGGGCTTTTTTATTTCGATCGAAAGAGTTTTTTTGCGACCTTGGACTTCATTTTGAACCATCCGAAAGAATCGTTCGAAATGGGCAGAAACGGAAAAAAATACGTGGAACAAAATTTCAACCCAAAAACAGTGAGGGAAAAATTACTCCGATTGATCGATAAGACGATTCAAAAAAAATACGCAAGTTCGTAAGATACTTCTCGTTTTTCCGCAGACCGAAAAAACGATCCATAGGGAGTCGTTGCGCTTTAGTTTCTTATTTGCTCAAACTTTCTTACGACCCTCACGTTAATTCAAGTCATAACGATAATCCCCCATTCTTTCCACCATCTTTTCGTGAAGGAATCCGTTGCTTGCGATCAAATTAGGAACGTAGGAAGAAAACGCACTACCATCGTAAGTCGACATCCTTCCGCCCGCTTCGGCGAGTATCACGGACGGGGCGGCCATGTCCCAAGGTTTTAAATCTTCTTCCCAAAACGCGTCAAAACGTCCTTCGGCAACCCAACAAAGATCGAGTCCGGCCGCTCCGATCCTTCGAACCCCTCTCGCCTTCAATAAAAAGTTTTTATGAAAAAACGTGAGTCGATCGATTTTCTTTTCCCGATCGTAAGGGAAACCTGTACAAAGTAAAGACTGTTTCAGATCTTTCGTTTTTGAAACGGAAATCGGTTTTTGATTTTTAAACGCACCTTGGCCTTTACGTGCGTGATAAACCTCATTCATTGCAGGAAAGGGGACAATTCCCATAACAACTTCCTTGTTTTCCTGATTCTCCAAACCGATACAAGCGCAATACAAAGGAAGTCTATGAGAATAATTGACAGTTCCATCAAGAGGATCAATGATCCATTTGAATACGGAACTTCCTTTTTTATCGGTTCCTTCTTCGCCTAAAATACTATCCGAAGGAAACATTCTCTCGATTTCGTCGATGATCCTCTCTTCGGAGCCTTTGTCCGCTTTTGTAACGAGATCGGTTTCTCCTTTGTAAGCGATGTCGAGATCTGCCTCTTCCTGAGTTATCGTCAAAAATTCCATTACTTTTGGAACAAAGTTTAGGAAGTGTTCGTATCTAATTTTGATTTCGTTGTCTAAATTCATTTTTTCTCCAAAAATTTTCGGGCCATTTCTCTATGTTCTTCTCGAATCGCCGATTGTACACTTGCCAGTACCGCTGCAATTACTCCCGCGTCATCCAGAAATCCCGCGCCCGGAATAAAATCAGGAACAGCATCCAAAGGAAAAATAAAATAAGCCAGTGCGCCCGCAATAATGAGCTTGGTTCGAAGTGGAGTTTCTGGATCCATCATGGAATAATAAAGTGCCACAAGATCCCCCGTAAACGGAATCTTGAACATTACGGATTTTAACTTCGGCCAAAATTCCCTTTTTACTTTTTCAATCAGATCCATAAAAGGCTCCTTTTCTTTCCTTAGAGACGATTTCTCTCTTGTCCCCAATTCCAGGCCAAGATATCAAGAAAGAAAGATGATTTTTATCTCCGCCGCACTTTTCCCGGAAGCAAAACCTTTGATCGAAACGTTGGGTTTGAAAATTCTCCGGGACAAAACCCCTTTTCCGATTTATCGAAACGAAAAATATATCTTGGTCGTTTCCGGAGCGGGCAAAATTTTTTCGGCGATGTCTGTTGTATTTTTGTTAAACGAATTTAAGAATTCCGTGGTGGATTCATCCTGGATTTTGAACTTCGGAATCTGCGGCGCCCCGAAAGAATCCTTCAAAATCGGCAAATCGTTTTTAATCCATAAAATCAAAGACGAAGGATCGTCAAAAAGCGTTTATCCGGATATTCTTTTTAAATCCCCAATTCCAGAGTCGGTTTTATTGACGGTTGATAAACCCGTATTTCGAAACGAAATTTCCGAACTTCCGAACACGTTAGTCGACATGGAGGCTTTCGGTTTTTTTCAAGCTTCGAGAAAATTCTTTTCTTCGGATAAAATTCGGATTGTTAAAACGATTTCGGATCATTTTACGAAATTGGAATCTGAAAAAGAAATCGGAATCGTCGATACGATTTCTTTTAGAATTAAAGAGGCTCTTCCGGACATCCTTTCGATTTTGTCAATCCCGGTTTCAAAAGGAAACGAAGTCGAGCTTCAACAAAACGAAATCGCCGCTCTTTCATTTATAACCGAATTTTTACGTTTATCGGAAACCGAAAGGATTCAACTGAAAGATTGGATGATCGGCTATAAAATCAGAACCGGAAATTCTTCCGAACAAGGTCTTAGTATTTTGAAAAGTACAAACGGAATTTTAAACTTGAAAGACACCGGAGTTAGGACAAGAGAAGAAGGGAGAAAAGGATTGTATGCGCTCAGACAATTTTATCAGTCCTAAAAGATTCTCTCATATCTACGTGGAAGAATCCGCGAAGTATCATCCGAAAACTTCGGAAATTCTTTCCAAGTTTCCCGAATCCCACACAATCCCCATCGATTCTTACAAGGAAGTATTCAATCCATCCGCTCAAAGTTTCCAAGCCCAGAAACGAAGCCCAAAACTTATATTAGCAAAACGAAAAGAACAATTCTTATATCCAGGTTCGGGAATCGCTCCGAACTTCGGATATCAATTCTTCTATTACAACGCCCTTGTACTAAACTGCCTTTACAACTGTTCCTACTGCTATCTTCAAGGAATGTATCCTTCGGCTAATATTGTGATTTTTGTAAACAACGAAGAATATATCCAAAAAACCCGGGAACAACTCAAACTTTCTAAATCCCTTTATCTTTGTATTTCCTACGATACGGATCTTTTGGCCCTGGAAAATATATTAGGGTATTGTAAAGAATGGATTCTGTTTGCGGGTTCCAATCCCGACTTGATCGTCGAAATCAGAACCAAAAGCGCCAATTTCAAATCTATCGCCGATCTTAAGCCGACTTCGAATACAATTCTTGCTTGGACTCTTTCGCCGGATTCCGTAATCGAGGAACACGAACCTCTGACTCCGAAACTTTCCTCCCGATTGAAAAATATCAAAGACGCTTTGAACGCGGGCTGGCAGGTCCGACTTTGTTTCGATCCGATCTTAAACGTCCCGAATTGGAAATCCGTTTATTCGGAATTCGTTCGGAAAATTTTCGAGGAAATTCCAGGAGAAAAACTGAGAGACATCAGTCTCGGCATATTTCGGATGAATTCGGACTATTTTAAGAATTCCAAAAAACGAAGACCGGATTCTTATTTGTTTTACCTTCCGATGAATACTCACGGGGGAATAAAATCGTATTCGGAAGTATTAGAAAAAGAAATGTTTACAGTCCTTGAAAAAGAATTGGAAACATTTTTCCCTCGAGAAAGAATCCACAGGCTTGTCGCCGATCAAACGGAATCCAAATGAAAACAAACTCGGAACCAAACAGCTCGTCGGCGGTCGTCACAGGTTCCTCCAAAGGGATCGGAAAAGCGATTTCAGAATTTTTAATTTCCGAAGGTTATAGAGTGATTGGGATCTCCAGAACGAAACCGAAATCCGTTCTTTTGGAAAATTCCCCTTTGTATCGCCACGTTACGCTTGATCTTTCGAATACGAAGGAGATCGGACTTCGATTATCAAATATTCTCAAGGAAGAACCTCCTTTGAAAATTCTAGTAAACAACGCCGGCTTTGGCAATTTTTCTCCGCATGAAGAAATCCCTTTCGAAGAATTGGAAAAAATGCTCATCGTCAATTTTGTTTCCCCGATTCTAATCACTAAATTATTTCTAAAAGATCTAAAGAAGAACGGAGGTTGGATCATTCAAATTCATTCGATCGCGGCATTGAAAGAATCGGTTCGAGGGGCGGCTTACGCGGGAACCAAGGCCGGTCTGAGACATTTCGGATTAAATTTATTCGAAGAAACTCGAAAATCGGGAGTCAAATTTATGAGCATCAACCCCGATATCTCGGATACCGAGTTTTACAATCTTCTGGATTTCGAAAAAGATTCCGATCCGAATTCTTATTTGAACGTTTCCGAAATTTTGAGCGCCTTCGGATATGCTCTTTCAAGCCCGGAGAATTTGGGTTTTACCGAAATTACGATTCGCCCTAAGTACCATCGAGTTTCGAAAAAACCTTTTGTTCGAAAGAATCAAATCCGAAACGCTCCTTCGGAAGAATGAAATTGCTCGAGGAGGAAAAACAAAATTGAATCCAGGTGAATTGAATATTGCTCTTGTACAATGCGATCTTTCCTGGGAAAACCAGGAAACAAACTACGAACACGTTCGTGAACTAATCCATTCCGCTCTTGAAAAAAAGTCGGACGAAACTCCTGATTTGATTTTGCTTCCGGAAACTTTTGCGACCGGATTTACGATGAGATCGGAAAGAATCGCAGAACGGGATAAAGGTCCAACCGAAACGTTCTTAAAGGAAATAGCAAAAGACACCAAAGCAACGATCTGCGGCGGTTGGATTCGAAAAAACCCGGAAGGAAAACCCTTTAATACCGTAAGCGTCGTAAGCCCAAAAGGAGAAATTATATTACGTTATTCTAAAATTCATCCATTTACTTTCGGGGGCGAAGATCGTCATTACAGCCCCGGCTCGGAAATTGTCAGTTATGATCTCAACGGCTTTAGGATTACCCCCTTTATCTGTTACGATATCCGTTTTCCGGAAATTTTTCGAAGACTGGCGGGAGAAACGGATATTTTTACCGTTCACGCAAACTGGCCGACTCCGAGAATCCATCACTGGGAATTGATCCTAAAAACGAGGGCGATTGAAAATCAGGCTTACGTTTTTGGAATCAATCGGATCGGAATCGCAGGATATAACAAAAGCATTCGTCACAACGGCCATTCTCTCGCCGTAGCGCCTAACGGAGATTTTATGGACGCAGGTGAGGGAATAGAAACCGTCCTATTCTATAATGCTCGTAAAAAATCGATTCTGGATTATAGGGAGAATTTCCCGGTTCTCGCCGATCGCAAGGACCAAAGTTTGATTCGGGTCAGAACAGCGGAGCATTCTTCTCAAATCTAAGAAACCTTTCACTGAGGGCAAGAGTCGCTTCAATGATCTCCCCCGTAAACGGGTCTTTGAATTTGAGATAATAAGATAAAAGTTGCAATCCGTACGATTCAAACTGAGAACCAGCCCTCGAGTACAATAAGTCTCCGACAACAGGGCACCGTTGGCTTTGAAAATGAATTCTGATTTGATGAGTCCTTCCCGTTTCCAAACCCACTTCGACAAAGCTGAATTTTCTTCCGGAACGGGAGTTGACGTATTTTAGAACTTTGTAATGAGTTACGGATTTCCTTCCTTTGGGAGAAACGGTCATCTTTAATCTTTCGATCGGATGCCTCGCAATCGGAAGATCGATCGTCCCCGTCTCTGCGGGAAAATGTCCTTGAACCCAAGCATAATATTTTTTTTCGATTTCTCTTTTTCTAAAAAGTTCGGAAAGTTTTCCGTGCGCCCGATCGTTTTTAGCGATGAGCATCAATCCCTCCGTGGGCTTATCCAATCTATGGACGATTCCCGGCCTTGTTTCTCCTCCGACCTTTGACAATTCTTTGAAATGATGAAGAAGCCCGTTGACCAGACTTGGAGAACGATCCCCCGGTCCACTATGACTTGCAATCCCGGGCGGCTTGTGAATGATGAGATAATCTTCTCTTTCTAAAACAACAGGTAATACCATCGGAATCGGCTCCAAGTTAAGGGGTGGCCTTGGAGGGATAGAGAGAAAGTATTGTTCTCCCGTTTTTACTTTCCAGGAACTTTTATCGCAAATTTTTCGGTCCTGATTGCGAACATACCCGCACTCAATCCATTTTTGAATTGTGGCTCGGGACATTTCATCCCCGAAAGAAAATTTTAAAAATCGATCCAATCGATTTCCGGAAAATTCTTCCAATACTTCTGCTTTCAGTTCTAAGTTCATCGAAAATGAAAAAGGATTCCAGATTTTTATTCCGCACGTTTTTAGCATTCTAAAAAAAAAGTTTCCATTTTCCTTCCTAAACCTTAGTGTGACACATTGAAACCAAAACCCCTGAAGATTCTAAGGAAGGAAGGAAAGAAACATGGTCAAAAAAATTTTGAATCTGATTCTGCTCGGTGCAATTGCATTTTCATTCACTCTTTGCTCCTCTGCTGAAAAAAAAGAGGAACCTGCAGCTCCTGAGCCGTCAGCCCAAGAGCAATCCGCTGCTGCAAATAGAAGTGTCGACGTTAACTCTCCGGAAGCGATTGCCGATTCCTTAAACGAAAAATTGAAAGACTTTAGATATCCTGACGGAATCACTCGCCCAGGATTCAGCTACAAAAAAGCGGATGTCAATCCGGGCGATTTCAGCGGATGGTCTAAGGCAAACGTTCCGGTAATTAAAGAAGGTCTTGGAAAACTTCCCGACAGCTACGCTCTTGAAATTACCGGACACACCGATGCTGTCGGACCTGAACAAGCCGAAGGAGCTAAAAAGGGAAATATCTTTTATTCCGAACTTCGTGCAAATGCCGTTAAACAGGCTTTGATCAAACAAGGAATCCCCGCAAATCGTATTGTTACGAAAGGTTCAGGCTCCTCAGAACCTGTTTCCGGACTCGATGCAAAAGACGCTAAAAACAGAAGGGTCACTTTCCGTTTTGCGACTTCCGCTCCACAACAATAATCTCAAATAAATTTCCCTGATGCTGTTTTCTAATCGATTACAGTATCAGGGCAAAAATCATCTAATCTTATTTCGTGCTTTTTTGTTCGATTGTTAATTTCGAATATTTTTAAACCCGAATCGTAAAGTTGCTTCTTAAAGTAAAATCGCGGTTCCAGTAAACATACAATCATAACAATAATCCCCAAGTCATTCATTCGAACGTTTCAAATTTCCTACGGAAAAATGAATCACGCCGAACCTACACTAAATCAATGTACTTTTCGATTGGTTCTGTTTCTTTTCTCGAAAAATTGCAATGAATGCCAAAGGCATATCAAAGTACCAATTAAAAACCCAAATCGGAAGCGCCCAAAAGAAAGTATAACCGAAAACTATTCATCTCTACATTATAGAGGTGAATAGTTTGCCCATATCTACATGATTCGGCAAGTTGGTTGAGCCGGCTTTGTTAAGCGTATCCTTTGATTTCGACACTGTTCTTCCTATTTCGATCTTTTTAGGGTTGTGTCCACAGAGATTCCGTTAGGCGAAAAAGAAAGAATCGTAACGGAAACAATTTTCTTCGTAGGGATTTTTTCTTACTATTTTGAACGTTTACTTTTATCGATTTTTGTTTTGTCATTTTAAATCCCCCAGATTAACTTTTCGATTTTGCTTTCAGATTGCGAGTCCTCTTGCATTTTATATTTGTGGATCGTTCGGAATTTCTTTTTTGGAATGCAGAATTTCCCTATACCAATTTATAAAGTCTCGAAGGGAATCTGGATCTAACTTTTCCGATTTTCTTTCTATGTCTTCTCGATAAATGGAACGGACCGTTTCGATTGGGAGTTTCCAAGATTCTTCGATTGCCTTTACATAACGTACGGTATTACGAGTCCCTTTGATGACGTCTGCAAGGTGTTCGCGGTAAAGAGGAGCGGTATGCTCCTCGTAGAGGTTTTGGGAATATTTAAACGCTATGTCTTTGAGATTGAGTTGAGATTCAATAACGATTTGTTTCAATCTTTGAGAAAGTCTTCTTCCTCTTTTCCAAAATTTTCCGTTGTGAACGACTTCGTCGTTTATAATAAACCTTTTAATTTTTTCAGAGTGCATAATTCTAATTTTATCCTGATGTTTTGGGTTCTTCTGACGTTGCATTGCTTGTGTCTTTCGAATTAAGGTAACGAATCTCATTTGAAAGAAGGATTAAAGGCTTGAAATTTTCGATCAGACATTCCTCGCAAAGGTCAGTTTGACGCATTGACTCTTTTCGGTTGCATTGAATACATAAGTTGGTCATCATAGTAAAGTTCCCCTTAATAATTTTTTAGTTTGAATTATTCGCTAAATTCTTCTTCCAAGATATACTCAAGAATATTAATAAACTCTTTGATCTTGTTCGGTTTTCTTTCGCAGATTCGGATAATGTCGTTTTTTACAAGAAAAAGAAAGGTAACTTCATTATCTTGCATTTTGGAATGATCGTTCCATCTCCAATCGAATGTCGTAAATTGTTCTCTTGCATATTCGGCGATTTGAACGACCGCTTTTCTTTCTATTTCGGAAAGAACAATCGGGCACAAATTATCCCTGTTTGGGATCGGATTTTTATTGGTAATCTTAGCAAGATTGTTCTGTTTCATAATGAAATTCCCCCGTTTTTTCGTTTATCGCAGAAACGCGTTGAGCGAATAGTACGATACGGAACATTCCATTTTTGGAATACTTCTCTGATTTCTGCATAAGACTGTTGTCCGTTTAAACTTTTCGAAAGGTGATCGTAATTCACTTCCGCTTCCGCTTCCGCTTCCTTTGCGAACTTAGAGAGGGTTTTCATTTCTAATGTGATACAAATGAAATCCTTGCATTCGTTTCCGTTAATGATGATCATTGAATCTCCTTTTTGTGATTGCGATTTCACTTCCATTTGCGAGTTTTGGTCGTGCAAAAGACCGAAATCGATTTTGACGAGTTTCTCCTCGCGTTAAATAATCATACGTCTAAAATGTATTTTTGTCAATGATTTAATACGTTTAAAATGTATAAAGTGAATAAAAAATTCTCAGATCGTTTAAAAAGGCTTATTGAAACCTTAGGATTTTCTCAGGCCGAATTTGCAAGATCCATCGATCTTAAACCTGCATTTATCAGTGATCTTATTAATGAAAGGGCAAAGAGCTTTTCACAAGAATCCTTACTCAGGCTTCGAACCATACACAATGTAAACCCTCTTTGGCTCATTGCGGGTGAAGGCGAAATGCTAATCACTGAGATTGAAATAAAAACGGATTTTGAAACGGATCGTTATCGGGCGATTCTTAAAAAGATTCGAAACCGTCCGCAGATTGAAGCCTTGTTGGAAAGTCTTTTGGAAGTTCCGGATTCGGAATTGGAAGCTCTTAGCCTTATCATAGAAAAATTTCGAAAGAAGAAGTGATTACTTTTTTTCCAAAGATTCGAATATGAAATTTACGATTTCTTGTGAATACGTATGTCTAAGAACCTGAATCGGTTTCGGAGAAACTTGAAAGTCGTACTCGAATTTTTTTAAAGTCCTTTCCATTTTCCAGTAAAGAGTTTCGCGTAAATTTTCTATGGTCTCCAAATTTTTGCTCCAACAAGTAGACTATATATATGTTTAGTATATTTTTACCCCTGACAAAATCCATCCTAATTCCAAAAATGTGACTCTTTTTTGTCTGGTTCATTTTTATTTTCAAATTCATTTCGAATTGAAGACTATAATTTCTATATGTCTCATTGCTGAAAGCATGCTTGTTTAATGTGATAAAATTTCAGTAGTCCGTCCGTAGTTGAGATTTCTCGCATAATCCTTGAGAATTTTCATTCCATTTTGAAGTGTCATTTTGGGGAATTACGAGTTCTTTTTAAGATAAGAGCTTGGCCCGAAGCGTAAGAACAATTCCAGAGATCCGCGGAGATTCTGATAAATTCGAATGGTTTTTATTTCAGCGTAAGTTCGATCTAAAGAAACTCATCTCATATCGGATATCCGGAATCGTCTTTTTAAATAAAATCGGTTCTCAGATAGCGGACCAAATTACTTTACGGGTTTTTGATCGATGGATCCGACTTTCTCAAATTCCTATTTCTAATGCGATCCATGTTTTCTTTTTTCAATTTTTCCGAAAATCGAGTCGAACTGATTTTTCCCATTCGCAATTCTTTTAAAGTGTTTTGTACAAAAGTTCCGATTCGATCATGAGAAGAGAAACGCTTTAGAAAATTCTCCGCATGATTTCTATCCGAAAAATAGAACGTTTTTCCATAAGAGAAGACGGCGGAGTTTCGAATAGAAGGATGTGCACCCTCGTTGGAGATGGTGGATTCCAAATAATCCCTTGCGGAATTCCCTCCAAAATCCGCAATTAGTTCGTTAAGTTGGGAAATTGCATATACTCTCAACTCCGGATCTTTTGCGATGGCGACCAGATATTCCTGAGGATTAGGATCGATCGCATAAATTTCTCGCATCAAAGTTTCTTTTTCAATGTGACCCGTTTGTATGACCACGGCTTTGATTTTTTGATATTGACTCTGATCCAAAACCTGAGCTTGGATTCCAAAAGAAATCCCAAATAAAAATGCAACGATTATACCGTAGAAGCTTATTTTGATATTTATCATAGATTTATTTAATTCCATTTTCTTAATATACAAGAGGATGCGAGCGAAGCACCCAGCCCTGTTCTCCCGTCAATTGAGTTTGATTTATCTTAGGGTTTCCGGCCCAAAACATCAGATTAAGTCCCCCACTATCATAAAACCCTTCGCCCAGACATTCCCATAAACCTACAATGTTATTTCCGTTTTGGTCCTTACATTCCGGAGTTTCGGGAAGCGGGTCCAAAGAATAACGCCCTTTGACGACGTCTTTCTCTACTAAATGGTAAAGACCTAAATAGTGACCGGCTTCATGAGCGATTGTCTTAGCAAGAAAAACCTGATCTGACTCGCAGATTAAGTCCTGCCCTTGCACTCCGCATCCGGAAGACGTTCTATGATTTTCGATAAATACGATCATACCCGATTTCGGAGTACCGGTAATTGGAATTCCGGGTATGCCAGATGAAATCCCTAAAATCCCAGCAGGCGCGCTGCTCGAAATCTGATAATCCCTTGTGATGTAAATGTTCAAAGAATTCGAATCCTGTACATTAGATGGGTTATTCCTATAAAGAGATCCTAAAGAGCCTACCACATCCCCATAATCATCTGAAATATTTGCGATTGTTAAGTAAGGAGCTCCAGCAGCAGCGGGTATCAAGGAAGCTGTGACCGTTACGTCGATTTTAACCGTATCTTGCGCATAAATATCCTTTAAAGTTTGTATCATCGTCGCCATTCCGGCTGTGGTGGGAGTCGCTACGGCATTCTGAATAAAAATCAAGTTGATATTCAATTTTTTTCTGGATTGCCAGACCTTTTTCAAACCCGAAGAGGAACTCCCCAATAATCCGCTCTGTTCCGCACGAAATTTATATTCTTCGCAAGTTTGAGCCGTGTTATTCGTGACTTTCCGCGTAGTGACTAACGGCCCCGGCGCGGTCGGCACGATAAAATTTGCCCCCAAGAGGTTGTTGTTGAAATTGTTATAATTCGAACTAGGCGCGTAATATCCCGGAGTGGCACCTATAGGAAAAGCAGTCGTAACGGATCTATAACCTAAAGATTCGCTTTTTCCGCTATCTTGAATCAAATCTCCCGAAGAGTTTGTCCAAAGCGGATAAATAAAACGGTTCAAGTTGGAAGAAAACTGATGATTCTGTTCAGCATAAACGATTCCCATCGGATTGTTTCTTCCGATTCCGGAGAATTCCACCGTTCCGACAAGATAAGCCGTTCCGCCGTCTTGATATCCTCCGCTTTCCGTTAAAAGAACCCGACTTAGATTGGAATTCGATACGCTGAAATTCGGCGCGCTTCCGCTGGTTCGAACGTTTTCTTCCGGTTCACAATAATAATTCACCTCGTTGAGCAAATACAATCCCAAAAGAAGTTCCAAATTTTTTGAGTTCTTATCCTTTCCTCGATTTATAGGACATCCCCATACAAAAAAACAAAGAATCAAAATCAGAATCAATGACCTTTTCAACATAGTTGTCAATTCCTAGTTCATATTTTATATTATCTTAATATTCTAAAACATACGGTTTTCTTAAACACTTTTTATTTTTAGCTTGTCCGATCCGAATTCGTTTTTCTAAAAAGATTCTAAACTATTTCGGATCGTATTTAATTTCCTTTTCCTTTCCCACCAAATCCGACACGGTTTTTAGATTTTGTTTTTTTAAGAACCGATCCAAAAACTCCAAAATCTTCAGAGGTAAAAAAGGTCCTTGATAGATATAACCAGTGTAAATTTGAATTAAATCAGCTCCCGCAAGAATTTTTTCTAGGGCCGATTTTTCGGAATCGATTCCCCCGACTCCGATAATCGGAATTCTTCGTTTTAAAATCCGATATGCGACTCGTACAAATCCAGTGGAACGATTTTTCAAAGGCGTTCCGGAAAGTCCTCCTTCCTTTTCCACGTTCGGATACGCTTTCAAAGAAGACTTATCAATGGTGGTATTGGTTAAAACGACGCCGTCGACTTTCAAGCTCAAAGAGGTCTCAAGCAAAGCCTCAAGATCTTTTATTTCCATATCGGGAGCAAATTTTACGAATAACGGAATTGTAAAATTCTTTCCAAGCCCGTTTTTAATTCCTTGAATCAGGGACGCGAAATTTTCCTGTTTTTGGAAATCTCTCAATCCCGGAGTATTCGGAGAGCTAATATTGATAACCGCGTAATCCGCATAAGGTGAAAGCTTCTTGAGAGTATAAACGTAATCTTCGACTGCTTTTTCTTCGGAAATGATTTTTGTTTTACCCGCGTTGATCCCGCGAATCTTTCTCTTTTTTTGGGAAGCAATGATTCTCTCCGCCGAATCGGCGCCCGGATTATTAAAACCCATACGATTGATCAAAGCTTGATCTTCAGGATAGCGAAACACTCTGGGTTTGAGATTTCCCGGTTGCGACTGTCCTGTGATCGTTCCTACTTCGATATGACCGAAACCCATTCGAGAAAGAAAAGGGTAAAGTTCTCCCGTTTTATCAAAGCCCGCGCCCATTCCCAAAGGATTTTCGAATTCGATTCCGGCAACTCTCGTTTTCAAACGATCACTTCGATAAGATGTCATCGATTCTACTAACGTTAAGATTCCAGGAAACTTTGCGCTGATGTTAAGTAAGTTTTTTGCAAGTTCGTGCGCTGTCTCCGGATCCAAAGAGAGAAAAAACGGTTTCAAAAAAGTCGAATATGCGGCTTGTTTCAAAGTCGAGGAAAACATCTCTAAAACTATTGAATCCGTGCCGATCAAGACCAGCGAAAAATTTTATTTCCTACAAAAAGAAATACGATTCCGTAAACAAATAACCCAACCACGGCGGGAATCACCGAAATGAAACCCGCCCCTTCGATAAAAACCGTCCTTAAAGAATCCGCCATCAACGTCAAAGGAAGATTTTTGATGATCGGAAGTACAATTTCGGGAAAATTTTGATAAGAGAAAAAAACTCCGGAAAGAATCATCATAGGAAACGTAACCGCATTTATGAGCCCATTTCCGACTTGAGAATTCGCCGCCCTTGATCCGACGAATATTCCAATACAGGAAAATGCGAAATTTCCGGAAAGAAAAATCATAATTATGGCTCCGAAAGAACCTTCCAACGCGTTCTCAAACGTAAACAAAGTAAATCCGAGCAGGATTACCGATTCGATTGTCGTTACGATCAATCTTGTAAAAAAGAAGGAAATAAGAAAAGACAACTTACTCATCGGAGTCGCGGACATTCTCCGTAAAAGTTTTTTCATCCTCATTTCGATCAGATTCCAACCGACTCCCCAAAGACAGGAATTCATCACGCCCATCGCAAGCATTCCGGGAACTAAATAGTCGATGTATCTCACCCCCTTCGAATCCAAACGATCCACCTGCAATTCAAAATCCGTATAACGCGAACGGATTTTGGCCAAGATCAAAAGATAATCTCTCTGACCGTTCGGATTGTCCGTATCGAAAAAGAAACGAATTTTTCCACCCTGTGTCCTTTCGACGATTACGTTGAGTTTCCCTCTTTTAAGATCTCGAATCGCTTCATTTTTAGAAAGAACCAAAAACTTCAAGGAAGGAAGTTTATCGGAATCAGAAGCGAGGGTTTTTTCTTTCGATTTTTCGTTTTTATCACGAGTGGAATCCAAGATTTTCTTAAGTTCTTCAAGTTGATAAGAATTTTCTAATATTGCAATTTTAACTTCTTCTGATCCCCGATTTTTAAACGCAATCCCAAGGATTCCTGCCATCGCGATCGGAAATACAAAAGCCCAGAAAAGAATCGCAGGTTCTCTGTAAAATTCTTTAAGTTGTATATTTATCAGCTGGAATGCTTGTTTCATTCTCCCAATCCTCTTCCGGTCATACTAAGAAAAAGATCATCTAAGGTTTTTTTATGGCATTCTAATGTACTTAGCTTTTTTCCGGAAGCGGAAATCGTTCGTATCAATTCCGGAAGATAATCCGTAATTGCGGAAACGTGAATTCTCGCTTCGGACTTCGCGGAATCCCAAAAGAACTTATACATTCCCTCTAATGGAATTAAATTTTCGGGATTGGATCCATCCTCCATAGAAAATCGAATCATTTCGCCGCTACCGGTTCTTCCAAGAAGATCCGTCAGAGTTCCTTGATCTAAGATTCTTCCATGATCCATGATGATGATTTTTTCGCAGAGAATTTCCGCTTCTTCCATATAATGCGTGGTAAGAATCATTGTGGTTTTATTCTGCCGGAGACGATTCAAAATTTTCCAAACGTCCCTTCTTGCTCCAGGATCCAATCCAGTCGTAGGTTCGTCCAAAAAAAGAATTTCAGGATAATTTAATATAGAAACCCCGAGAGCCAATCTTTGTCTTTGACCTCCCGAAAGATTGCTTACATAAGTGTTTTGTTTCTCTCCCAGATCGATCAACTCGAGAATTTCGCTCAACCTCTGTTTTTTACTTTTATAAAAAGTTCCGAAAAGATTCAAAGTTTCTCGAACCGTAATCCGATCCATGAATCGGGTTTCTTGGAGAGCTAGGCCGACCTTAGATCTAAGGAAGGTTTCGTTTTCCTTCCAAGTAGTTCCAAGAATCGATATAGATCCCGCGTCGGGTTTTTGGATTCCTTCCAACATTTCGATCAAAGTGGTTTTGCCGGCCCCGTTCGGCCCGAGCAAAGCGACAAATTCCCCTTTTTGAATTTGGAGACTAAGATTGTCCACGGCGATCGTATTCTTAAAACGTTTTACGACGTTTCGAACATCTATCAAACTATTTTCCGAAAATGATTTTGTATTCCCGTTCAAGTAAGACTCTTTTATATTTTAGTTTCAGTTTGCTGATATTGCATCATTTGGAATCGTTTCCTAAATCTCAACAATGACAAATACATATTTTTCGAACGGAATTAACTTTTACCGTAATAACGTAGGATCTGTCGAAGCGAAGATAAATAAGAAGAACCGAAGAGATTAATATGAACCAAAACGGGATACATCTGCCAAAACGGAATTCTATCTTTGAAATGTTCCGGGTTTTCGATTCCGCAAAAAGAAAGAATCTGTTGCATTTCTTCTAAATTTAAAGAGCTACCGAACAAATTCAACATAGAGAGATCTTGTTCGGGATGTGAAAATGAAATCGAAGGGTCGATCAAATAGGAATGTCCGTTCTTCCCAGTAAGAATGTTTCCAGACCAAAGATCTCCGTGTATCAACCTCGGATTACTTCGATTGAGAGACCATTCTTCCGTAAATTTTTGAAAGACGTATTTTACATTTTCTACGTCCTTGCCCGCAATCAGCTTACGTGAAAAAGCTAAATCCAATTGGGTTGATAAGCGACTTTCCCAGAAGAATTTTTCAAAGGTGGAATACCATCGATTTTTTTGGGAAAGAGTTCCGATAAAATTATTTCGTTTCCATCCCCAAGAATTCGAATCCTTGCGATAAAGCAATTTTAGATTTCGAATCAAATCTTCTCGAGCTCCCGAGGTCGATCCGGATTCAATGTAATCCATTACTAAAAGCGAGAAATTTTCGGCCTGTACAACTCCATAACATTCGGGAACGCGAACCCCGATTCTAAATAGTTCTTCCAAGGATTCTTTTTCAGTTTCAGCCATTTCCTTATTTGAGATGACTTTCACTCCAAAGGAATGATGGGGAACAGTAGCGAGATAAATTTCGTTAAGACTGGAAGAATGAAAGGTCACCTTGGGTCTGTGCCCGGGATTTAAAATCCCAAGTTTGTGCAAGCCATCGCAGATTGCCTCTTTTAAATCCATTTTAATAACCAAAAATTCACTTCCTCCCGAATGATTCCGGTTCTTTTCATGTAAGTAAAAAATCGGTCTGAAAAGTCCCCGGATTGATTGAAATTTATGAATTGATTCTATAATTCATAAGACGTGAACATCTTAAAATTTTTTACCGTATTATCATTGTTCGTTGGAAATGCGCTCTGGGGAACGGATCGATTTTTATATTGGAATTACGCTTTAACCGCATCCATTGAGAGGTACTCAACATCAGATTGGATGGATATCTTTTCAAAATCACATACGATCTGTTATACAGGGGCCGTCATTTTATCAAATGGTGATTTTAAGCCTTCAGCGCTTCCGAAAAATTTCGTGGATCTGAGTAAGAATTATAAAATCAGACTAATTCCGTTAATCAGTACTATCTCTAAGAATAATTCTAGTTTTCTAAAATCAAACATAAGCATCAAAATTGGGATTCAAAACTTAATTCATTTTTTGAAACAAAACCCAGAAATTGCCGGTTTGCATTTGGATATAGAATCTCTCTCAAAATCGGAAATTCCGAACTATAAGAAATTCATACAAATGCTGAAGCAAAGACTGCCCAAAGAAAAAGTTCTTACAATCGCAATGTTCCCGCAATTAGAATTCCCGAATCGAAATTTGATCATTCATTCCGATTTGCTTCAAGAAGAATCCATCGATGAATTTGTTTTGATGAGTTATGATTTTCATTCTCCCAAAACGAATCCGGGACCCGTCACTTCCATTTCACTGACAAAGAAAAATTTGGAATTCCTGCTAAAACAAATTCCAAGTTCCAAACTCTGGCTCGGACTTCCTCTCTATGGATATTTTTGGAATCAAAACGGTAAGGTAAAAATCCTCACACAAAATGACTTTCGAAATCTTAAGGAGAATTCGGAAATTATTCCAAACGAGGACGGTTTTACCGTTCTTAAAAACAAAAATGGAACCGGCTATATCTCCGATTTAAATACATTAGAAAAATATAAAAAACTAACTCAATCTTATGGACTCAAAGGGAGCGCTTTTTGGAGAATCGGTTTTTGACAAAGTTTGGAAAAGGATTTCCCATATATCTTTTTTCCGCTCCCGCGTCTAATTTAAATGTCAGTGTAGCCTACTACTGATCACTATAAAATAGAATCCGTTACTTTGAGCACAAATCCCTCGTTTAGATGCAGAATTTTGGACACTCTATTATGTAGGGATGAGTAAAATACCCACAATTAAGAAGATTTTTGGAATCATAAAGATCAAAACCGCACATTTTTCAAGTGTGTTCCGACAAGAATGATACTTTTTACTTGCAAGAAGTATGATTTTCTGATAGAGAAAAATCTCCCGAGCCTTTCGCCCACCACTTAAAAATCAGGGAAACTCAGGCACAACGCTTCCTAAGGGTCGCGTTGTGGGTAAGTTTCACTGTCAGAATTCCGACAGATTTATTTTCGGATCCAAGTATTTGTGGGTTATGACTAAAACATGGAAACTCTTACGTTTGTTACAAACTTGCAGAATGATAGCGTTGATTTTTTTGAGGTTCTGAGACAGACTTTAAGAGTATCAAATAGATGTTCAGGATATTTTCATCGATTCCTGAAATATAGGAACTCCTATTTTTCAATAAATTTCCAAATCCTTATCTATCAACAACTAAACGTTTGTAAGAAACAGGAGTTCCTACAAATGATTTTTTCTTGAATTTTTTATTTCTTTCCTTCCTTCAAAAATTCATAAAGAATGCAGTTCTCGGAGCACATCATGATTCAAAGTTTCTTTTCAACCCAAGAATTTTTCTCTACTCTTTTTCTTCGATTCGGCCTTGCAATTTGTATCTTCCCTCACGGTGCTCAAAAACTTTTAGGCTGGTTTGGAGGCGTAGGTTACGAAGCTTCTATGGATTATCTGGTAAATACTGCCGAATTTCCAACTATTTTGGCCATATTAGCAATTTTATCGGAATTTTTCGGATCCATTGCCCTCCTATTGGGACTTTGCACGAGATTAGCGGCGTTTGGAATCACATGTACCTTGGGAATAGCAGGATGGACTCATAAAGAAATCGGCTTTTTTATGAATTGGTTTGGTAATCAAGGCGGGGAAGGATTTGAATATCACATTCTCACAGTTTCCATGGGAATCGCACTTTTTCTTCTCGGAGGCGGTGCCTGGTCTTTAGATTCCTGGATCTACGATCACATCGATTCCTAATTAGAAAATACGAATATACCAAAACTCGGCCGAAATTACCCGAGAATTTTAAACTGAATCGCAAAGTTGAACTTTTTTATTCACTCTTAAACGTATGAGAAAATTTTCAAGTTTGTTCCAAAACGATTCTATGTTATCAAAATCTCCGCGGAATGCTGCAATTGTTCCTACGTTTTGGGACAGTCTTAGAGCACGTTCAAAAAGGTTTCGAATTTCCGGATTGCTCCGTTTTATTTTATCGTTTTTGGAAATAAAAAAAGCCGCTTGAAATTTATACCAAACGGCTTATTTTATTTAGAGATAGAAAGTTTGGAATCGAATCAGTACTTGATCTTATCTACGGCTTTTTCGTCCAGAATATAGGAACCCTTCAGAGTTTGGATCACTAGCTTTCCCTTTTTCTGAGAAACAACGACACCTCTCAATTCTCTTCCATCTTTCATAATGATATGTTCGATGTTAAGGTCATAAATTCTACTCAATTCCTCTTCAGTTTTCGCGGACTTCAAATTCCGCAAATCTAAAAGAAGTTCTCTATCCAGATTTTCAAGATTCTTTCTCATATCTTTATATTCCGGGAGAGTAGAGTTCAGCTTAGGGAGATCGATCGATTCAATTTCTCCGTCTTTATTTAAGGTTATAAGTTTAGTCGCTTCTAAAGTATATATTTTCCCGGCAGTATTTAAAGAAATCACTTCCACCGCCCCTTCCACTACAAACACCACGGATTCGTTCTTGGACGTACTTACTTCGAAAGAAGTTCCTCTCACACCCGCAACCGTGGAAGGAGTTTCCACATAGAAATTGCTTCCTTTTTTTTCTTTTTCGACTACGTTTAACAATCTACCTGCGGTTAAATCTATTCTGATCTGAGAGCCGTTGTTTTCTCTCAATTCCTTCAAAATCAATCTGCTATTTTCTTTTACGCGAATTACACTTGAATCGGTTAAGCCGATATCCACCGCTCCTCCGGCATTGGTAAGAATAATATCGGACTCATTCAAAAGGTCGCCACGATGTAGCTTTGTCTGAACATCTCTCATAACAGAAGCTTGACCTTTTACAAAAACTACTACTGCGTTAAGAGGAGTTCCTTGAACAATTTCAGGTTTCGTTTTCGGAGTCCAAAAACGAAACCAAACGCCAATCATAAGCAATAAAACGGCTGCTGCGGCCGTTAACCAAATTGTCTTCGGAAAACGAAGAATATTTGTATTTGTTGGAATACTTATGATTTTATCTTCTACGTTAAAGCGAGGTTTCATTCCGACCCAATTCGGATCGAAAGCCGGAAGTTGAGATACGGCTCCCTTTTCCCTAAGGAATTTTGCGTATCCTTCAAATTCGGGAGTATCCGTTTTATTTTCCATATTTACGTTTCCCGGGTCTACGATTCATTCTATCCTGCTTCCTGTTTGCTAAACAAACTAAAAGAAATCAATTTGAGCTTTTTTTTCCATTTCTGATTTTTTTATCACCAACAGTTCCGAATTCTTTCTCTTTTAAAATATAGGACGTAATAAAAAAATATCCTATATGTAATTTCCAGGTTGGAAACCTATTTTTTTACCTTCTTGAGCCAAAGATTTTTCAGCCCTTTCAATGAGTCTAGATACGCCCGATATACTCATCCCAAGAATTTTAGAAATCTCTTCTAGCTTTAAATCCTGCTGATATCTTAAAAGTAAAGCTTCCTTATATTCTGGGGAAATCGTATCTAAAAGAGAATCGATGATATGTTTAACATCCGATTGGTCAATTTTTTCCAATACGGAAAATTCAGGACTTGGCGTTTTAGACGTAAAATTACTGCTCACATCTTCGCCTACCAAAGATACATTCCGCTGATAATAGGACTTCGCATGGTTAATCATTAAATTTCTCGCGATTCTAAAAAGAATCATCCTACAAGAAGTCGGATCAGGAATGCTTTTACTTTCATAATATCGAAAAAAATTTAGAAACGAATCGTGCAAAATATCTTGCGCAGAATTTTCGTCGTAGAACGATTTTTTTATATAATGAAATAAATCATCTTTATTGTGGTTATAGAGTTTTTCTAACTCGGAAGTGTGTGCCACAGTAATGAAGGATCGCTGATTCGTACTTGTTTTTTCAAGCAAAAAGATAATTTGTTGTATAAAAAGATAGATTCTAAAATTTCGCGATTAAGAATCATAATAATTCTTTCTATTCAATGAATTTAAACCCGCTAAAGCCCATCAATTGTAATTTGAACGGGAATTTCACCTAACCGACTTTCATTTTTAGACTCAACAAAAAACACTCACAATCCGATGTCTCGAATATCTAAATTTATAGCGCGTCCTAAAAACCCGGCTGACTTTGTCAGAAAGACCAAGCTGGTAACTCAACGCCTCACTTCTATTGACGCTCGACGGGTTCTTATATCTTCTTCAGGAATTTTCGCTTTAATAATTCTGATTTCTTTACCGTTATCAGCAAGCACGATCGTTCTTAAAAACGGAAAAACCCTTCAGGGTAAAATCGTAAACCAATCAAGAACCGAAGTTCACATAGAAATTAACGGAAAAACGCAGATCATTCCCAAAGCCGAAATTTCCGAGATCAATTTGAAAGACCCTAAAAAGGATGAACCCAAAAAAGTCACTGCGAAACTACCACCCAAAACCAACGACAAAACCGAACAAACAACGATCTCGTCCTCTTGGAAGGAAACGGAATGGACCATATCCGGTAGATCCGCAATTCTTCCTGGTTGGGGTCAATGGAAAATAGGGCAAAAAAAATGGGCAGTGATCAGCTTTTTGTTGTTTGCTGGCACAGTGTTATACACCAATAACTGTAAAGAAAAAGCCTCGGCGGAAGAAAACAACTATAAATTCAACTCCACTGCGATCACGATTGCCGCATTTATGGATCCAAATTTAAACTCGGATAGTTCCGACGAAACAGTTCGCACAACCATCTTAGTTAGAAGAATTTTGACCACGGCCACAGCAACCAATCCTTATTTCAGCAACTATGACCGCGCGACATCTCAGTACAATCAAGCACAATGGCTGTTAGGCGCGGTTTACGGGTTACAATTGATTCACGCATTTTTATTTGCTAAGGATTACGAAAAGATACAAACCTTACTTTTCGATTTAAATCCCGAAGGATGGAAATTTTCAGCCGTTACCGTAAAAAACCCAATCAACGGATTCACGGAAATCACACCTACCGCTGTTTACACGATTAAATTTTAATTTTCTTAAAAGATCTTGTTCCGAGAAAAGATAAATTGTAAATATTTTTCTTTTTTTATCAAATCGAACGAAAACACATAAACTAACGTGAGTTCGACGTAAGAAATTCACGATTTTTTTTTGTAGGAAATCGGAATTTGAACTTTGTAAATCTATTCTTAAAATGTGGGAACTACAACAAATCGCAATTTTACGAGCAAATTCTAAAAGTAAGGACTTCTACTTTTAGAAAATTCTTTCTCATTTTCAACCGCCGAATTCACGTTAAACGATAGATTCGTCCAAAAGTATTCTTTGCTTTGTTTTAAAGGATCATTAGAGTTGTTGAAAAATTAATTCTCTATCCGTTTCTGCTTCGTTGAAATGGATGTCTGAAGTGGGGTTTTACTAATCT
Source organism: Leptospira weilii (assembly GCF_006874765.1). Lineage (NCBI taxonomy): Bacteria > Pseudomonadati > Spirochaetota > Leptospiria > Leptospirales > Leptospiraceae > Leptospira > Leptospira weilii. The sequence goes on along the minus strand of NZ_CP040840.1, from coordinate 204,833 downwards.
GAATCATGGAATTTTTCAACAACCCTAATTGAACAATATCATAAGTTATCTTTGAAATAACTTCTTGAAATGATCAATTACTAATCCCTACAAAATAGAGTGTCCAAAATTCCGCGTCTAAACGCGGATTTGCGCTCAAATTAACGGTACTCTATTTTTAGGGATCAGCAGAATTATAGGGAAATTTTCTCTTTTCCTTTGATTTTTATAATTTCCTTTCGAAAATTTTCATAAGGGTCCTCGTTTGAATTTACGGAAGCGCCACTTTTAGTACCTTTAGAAATTTCCGGCTTGGAAGAAAACCAAGAATCCAAATACTTTAAAGTTTTGATAATTTTTTCCTTTTGAGAATCTTCCTCTTTATTACTCAACTTAAATTCTAAATTCTTCTTTTTTTCCGATAAAACTTTATGGATCTCTTTCGCCCTGAAACGAAAGGACTCATCGTCCGGATAAATCAAAATCGAATCCGTTTTGTCTTTTGCAGGATCGGAGTCCGGTATCAAAATGAATTTATCACGCTCTATAATCTGATGAATCAATTCAGGGGAATATCCAGGAACTTCGTAAAGAATATCCTTCAACATCGGCGGAATATTTCTTTCAAAATAATACTGGTTGAGAGCTTCCGAAAGTTTTGATTTTTGTTCCAAAGATTTGATTTTTTCATCTTCTTTTAATTTTTCCTGGATTTCCTTTTGCTCCAATTTGAAAGCCATATCCCGGTTTTTTGATTTGAAAAATGATTGCTCCGATCGAATTTTTTCTTTAGCCGCTTGAAAGAAAACATCCTGAATAAGTTTTGCAACTCCCACAAAATCCAAAATACCAAAATACCACGGAAAATACTTTACGTATCCTTTTCGAAGAACCTTTCCGTAATTCTTTACAAATTCTTCGTCCTTAAAAACGGTTTGTATGGCATCCTCGTTCAGTTCGATCAAATTACGAATACTTAATACTTTCCACGCATCCACATGAGCCGCCATTGTTAATGATTTTATGACAGATTTAACGGTTTCCACGTCGATTCTCATAAAAGAATGCATCGTAATTCCCTTTGTTTCCCAAGGCGAATAAGCGATATGCGAATCTTCCGTAAAAAGTTTTTTCAATCCGGCGGGATAGGTTTTAAATTCTTCATCGGGTATGAATAACACAAGTTTGTCCCAACGTCCGGTTTGTTTGGAAAGATGATCGGTCATCTCGTGAAAGCGGTCTCGAATCTGTTCTTGATATGAAACTTTGAGAGAACTTTCTATCTCTTCACTTAAACTTTGTATCAGTTCGACTCCTATAAATTTACGTTTCGATTTTCTTTCCGGATCGGATTCTATAACTTTCCCAATCGCTTTGGCCCTTTTTTTACCGAAGAGTGTCGTCGGAGTTGCGGATGGATCGTTCGTATGCATCCTTTCTTCATGAGAAATCGCGGCAAACGAATCCGACAAAGCCCATTTGTATTTAGGAAATACTTTTTTAAAATGGAATTCATCCACGAGTTCAAATAACATCTGAAGTTCTTTGATTTTTACGACCAAATATCCAAATTCCGGTATTTCCCTAATTCTCCCTTTTTTAATCAATCCGTCCGTGATCTCAATCAACATATCTTTTACATATTCGGGATTTAAGGGAATGCTAATATTCGGTGCTTGGAAAAAACTTTCAGGATTAAAGAAAAGTTTCAATTTTTGTATATTCTCGCCTTTAAAATCCGTTTCCAAATCTTCCCATAAAACTTCTTTTCCAAGCGGCGGTCTGCTTTCCAAATACGATAAAATCGAATTGATGGAAAGATCAATCAAAGAAAGATAAATACGCGTGAGATCACCGGGCTCTGCATCCGTATAAGCGACGTAACAAGGTTTTAATTTTAAGTCGGATGTGGCAGGGTCTATGTAAAAGTACGCGAATTGAAGAACGACTTCGTCTTCCAATAATCGTTTGATGTGAAACACCACTTCCGCAGTCGTAAGTTCGGAAGCCTCGGGAACTCTAGATTCTACTTGAAATAAATTTTGAGATTTAACGTTCTTATGAGTCGTCTGGGAAACAATCGCCTTATAAACGGAGTGTGTAAGTCGGTCGTTTAAATAATAGCTAACTACTTCATTGATTTTTTTAACTTTTAAAAAGTTTTGCGTTTGATTTCCGCCACCAAACGCCTGATTTAAAACTGGTTTGCTCATCGCTTCTCCACTGTTTAAACTATTAAAATTATTTCCAGATTTTTCAAAAAGCTTTTCAGATGAAAAAATTTTACAACTCGTTCCAAACTCAAGTTTTCCACAACAAAATCGACCCAAGACTGTAAAATTTGAACTTCGAATTCAATGGATAAGTCTCACTGAAAACCAGCCTTAGAATGAGTTCTTATTTTTCATCCGATTTAGGAAAGAAAAGCAAATTTCCAAGTTTTTTTCATATTTGAATCTCTTGACTTTCCATATATTCAACTGATTCCATGAATCTAATATGAAGCTTTCAAAGAAATATACCTTTCGGTCTAGAAAGGTTTTGCTCGTTATCTTAGACGGCGTCGGTTATTCCCCTAAAGGTCCGGAGTTCGGAAACGCGATAGCGGATGCTAAGCTTCCATTTTTAAATCAAGTCTGGAATCAATTTCCCACTCTCCACATCCAAGCTCACGGTAAATTCGTAGGTATGCCGTCCGATGAGGACATGGGAAACTCGGAAGTCGGACACAATGTTCTCGGTTCGGGACGAATTTTCGACCAAGGAGCCAAATTAGTTTCCAACTCGATCGCATCAGGAAATATTTTCCAAGGTCAGGCTTGGAAAGAAATTATTGATAACACAAAGAAGAATAAATCCGCATTACATTTATTAGGTCTTTTTTCAGACGGAAACGTTCATGCTCACATCGATCATACAAAAGCGTTAATTTTGCAGGCGATCTCCGAAAAAGTTACGAAAATTAGACTTCATATTCTTCTGGACGGAAGAGATGTTCCGGAAAAATCCGCATTAGATTATCTGAATCCTTTTGAAACCTGGTTGGATTCTCTTAGAAAAAATGGTACCGATATTCGTATCGCTTCCGGAGGAGGGAGAATGACGATTACCATGGACCGTTACGAAGCGGATTGGTCCATGGTAGAAAGAGGCTGGGCAATTCACGTAAGAGGAGAAGGCAGAAAATTCTCCTCCGCGAAAGAAGCGATAGAAAGCTTTCGCGCGGAAGATCCGAAAGTAATCGATCAATATCTTCCTTCTTTTGTAATTGCGGAAAACGGAAATCCCGTCGGTAAAATTCAAGACGGTGATTCTGTAGTTTTTACGAATTTCAGAGGAGATAGAGCGATCGAAATCTCTTTGGCGTTCACCGAAAAAGACTTCGATAAATTCAATCGCGGCCCTCTTCCTAATATTGTATATGCTGGAATTATGCAATACGATGGAGATCTCAAACTTCCGGAACGTTTTCTAGTCGCTCCCCCTGCGATTGATCGAACGTTAGGGGAATACATGGCCAACTCGGAAATAGCGCAGTATGCGTTATCCGAAACACAAAAGTACGGACATGTAACGTATTTTTGGAACGGAAACAAAAGCGGTTATTTCGATCAAAAGTCAGAAGAATATCGCGAAATCCAATCCGACGTGATTCCCTTCGATCAAAGTCCGGAAATGAAAGCTTCTCTGATCACGGAAGCTTTGGAAAAAGCCCTGAACGAAAACAAGCAGGACTTCTATCGAGTTAATTACGCCAATGGGGATATGGTGGGTCATACCGGAAATTATCCGGCCACAGTTCGAGCGATGGAATTTCTGGACGGTTGTTTGGAACGCCTTTGGAAAGCATGCGAAAAACAGAATATTGTTTTATTGATTACGGCTGATCACGGTAACGCGGACGAGATGTATCAATTGGATAAAAAGGGAAACGTGGAAAAAAATTCTCAAGGGAAACCAATTCCTAAAACGAGTCATACGCTCAATCCGGTTCCTTTTTCCGTTCTGGATCCTGAAAGGAAAATCCGATTGAATTCGAATTTTCCCAATCCCGGTCTTGCGAATGTTGCGGCCACAATTTTAGACGTAATGGGATATGAAACCCCGGAAGGATATCATTCCTCCTTGATTCAAAATTAATACAAGATCCGTATTATTTTGCGGTATAATTTCCATGGAATATGCCGGATTATGATTAAAATTTCCGAAGGAATTGAAGCTATTACGATCTTAAACGACAGGAAAAACTGTCAATACGAATGCGATCTGTAGGAACCCATCACCTTACCCACAAATTAAGAGGGCTTTTGGTATAATAAGGATCAAAAACTGATATTTTTCAAGTGTTCCGACAAGAATGAGGCTTTTTACTTGCAAAAAGTATGATTTTCTGATAGAGAAAAATTTCCCGAGTCTTTCCGCCTCCACCCAAAAATAAGGGTGGGAACTAAGTTTCACGGGGGATTTGTCGGAATTCCGACGGATTTATCTTCGGATCCAAGTACTTGTGGGTAAGGTTATGGTAGGAACCCTACATTCAGAGAACTGATACAGTGTCGCGGCAATGTCGCTCTTACAAAAGACAATTCTGAGACTCTTAATACATTTCTTGATTTAACCCACGTTTTTCATGTTCAGAAAGGACGCTATTTTGTCTTAGAAATCCGCATGAGTTCGATCACGAAATAGGGAATAAAATCGCACTAGTAAACTTTCGGATACTTTGTAAATTAACGTATTCTCATTTCCTTTTGAGAATGGTAAAGTTCACCCTTCTATTTTTTCTACGCCCTTCTTCGGAGTCGTTTTTGCTCAAAGGAACACTGTCTCCGAAACCTCGGGTTTTAATTCTTTCCATAGGAATCGAATGCTTTTGAGAAAGATATTCGGCGATCGCTATCGCACGTTTTTCGGAAAGAAGAAGATTATCTTTTTTCTTTCCGACGTTGTCCGTATGACCTTCGATTTGAATTTTAATATCTGGATTTTCTTTCATAATCTCGGCGAGGCGATTAAGTTCCGGCTCCGATTCAGGGACGATTCGAAAACTTTTGGATTCGAAAAATAAATTATTAATTTGAATTGTTCCGCGTTCTTGAATCGGAGGAAGTTGCAAAAGAACCTCCACTTTCTCGGAGAAATTCTTTTTGGAACTTAAATTCAAATTTTGTGATACAGGAAGATACCCCTTCTTCTGAGCGTAAAAGCCGTAATTTTCTCCGAAAGGAAGAATGATAGAGAAGTTTCCGGTGGAAGGATCGCTTTTTGTACTTCCAATTTTCTCGTGAGACTTTAGAGATTCGTAATGTATATCGGCAGAGAGAGGATTTCCATCTGTGTCAGTCACCTTTCCATTTACAACCACTACTTTTTCGGGACGCATTTCCTTCGGAAGATAGGCCATAAACAACTGACCGTCCTTACTGATATAAGCCCAGTCGCTGTTCGCGGGAATAGAAAAGAAATTCACACCTTTCAGGTTTTCCGAAACTTCGATTGGTTTGGTCCATTGATCCCAAGCGTCTCCGATTCTTTTCGTCATATAAATGGAAATCCCTTTGTGTCCGTCGCTGGAAAAATAAAGAGTTCTATCATCGCTTGCTAAAAACGGAGCCATCTCTTCGTGATCCGTATTGATAACTTCGCCTAAATTTGTTCCCAAAGGAAAGGTCCCGTCGCTTAACATTTTACTCACATAAAGATCTAATTTCCCCTTGGAATCTTTGTGTTGGGAAGAATAGATCAAAATTCTTCCCGAAGAAGAAAGAGTGGAGCCCCCGAAAACTTCCTGGCTTGAATCGTTTTTCTTTCTGTAGAGATTATAAAAATCAGGAAACTTTAATATACTTGGCTTAGACCAGGAATCCTTTTCCTTAAAACTTTTATAAAGAGGAACCCTTCTTGTAATCTGCTTCGTTTTTTCATCGTATTCGGCTCTAAGTTCCTCGATCTTTTTTCTGTATTCGTTGGAGTTTTTGGACGAACGAGCCGCCAATTCCCCCTTTGCTTCGAAGTCTTTTCCAAGTTCGTCTAAAAGTTCTTTTTCGCCGAACGTTCCGAAGACGAAGAGTTCGTTTCCTCCCGGCAACGCGGAAATGACGGCCGAGGGCATTTCATTGTTCAAAGGTGCGTTCATTTCTTTTCCGTCTTCCCAAAATCCTTTCTCGTCTAGTTTCGAATACCAGATCTTCTGAGTTCCCGATTTGCCGCGTTTGATATAAGCGGTCCAGAAAAGGTATTTCCCGTCCGGAGAAACGGTCGGATTGAATGCGAAAATATTACGATTTACGTAATCGGGAATTTTTTTAATCGTCCAAGGTTCGATTTCTTTCGAGTTGAGAAACGGATAGATCTCGTAACGAATCGGATTGCAGGTGGACCCTTTCATACTGCAGAGAATTCTTACGGTTTTATCATTGAGTTTTGAAAGTTCCGAAGTAATCTCATTGGACTCGATTGGAATATATGCGTTTTCCGTACTGAGTAATTTTCCAAATTGAAGAATTTTTCCGATCCATAATTGATCCTCGGCCTGAAGACCGGTTAGAAATGGAAAACTTAGAATCAAAGGGAGAACGGATTGAAGTTTAGAACGCATATGTTTTCAACTTCGGTAAAATTTCGAAAGTTCTTAATTCTACTTTTTATTGGCAAAAAACCCTATCTTGAAAATCATGGTCATGATTCTTCCCTGGCAGGTATTCTCAAATGATCAGCACTTCCGGATTGACCCTAAACTTTGGTAAAAAAGTTCTTTTTGAGAACGTTACTGTAAAGTTTAAGGAAAATTGCAGATACGGACTGATCGGAGCGAATGGTTCCGGTAAGTCAACGTTTATGAAAATTCTCGCGGGAATAGAACAAGGCGCCAGCGGTTCCGTTTCGATCGATGCGGGAATAAAAGTCGGGTACTTGAAACAGGATCACTTCGAATATGAAAACGAAACCGTACTCAATACGGTCATTATGGGAAACAAGGAACTTTGGGAAGTTTCTCAAGAAAGAGACGCAATTTACTCAAAACCGGAAATGTCGGATGAAGACGGAATGCGCGTTTCCGAACTCGAAGAAAAATACGGAGAACTCGGAGGTTACGAGGCGGAAAGTACTGCCGGAGAACTTTTGGAAGGACTAGGAATTCCCACAACGAGTCATACCCAAACTCTTGCGTTTTTAACCGGAGGTTTTAAACTCCGTGTTCTTTTAGCTCAAGTATTATTTCAAAAACCGGACGTTCTTCTTTTAGACGAGCCTACCAACCACTTGGATATCAAGACGATTCATTGGCTGGAGGAGTTCTTAACCAACTATCGCGGAGTTGTTATCGTAATTTCTCACGACCGTCACTTTATCAATTCGATCGCGACTCATATCGCGGATTTGGATTACCAATCTCTTACGGTTTACCCTGGCAATTACGACGATTATATGGAAGCCTCCACGATGGCTCGTGAAAGACTTCTCGACGAAAACAAACGTAAAAAAGAAAAAATCGCCGAACTTCAAGACTTCGTAAACCGTTTCAGCGCGAATGCGAGTAAGTCGAAACAGGCAACCTCCCGGCAAAAACAAATCGAAAAGATCAAACTCGATGATATCAAACCTTCATCCAGGGTCTCTCCTTACATTCGTTTTAAGATGAAAAAACCTCTCGGCAAGGACGTGATCATAGCGGAAAATATTTCAAAATCCTACGATAGGCCCATCTTCAAGGATTTTACGATCAACATCACCAAGGGCGAAAAGATTGCGATCATCGGGACCAACGGCGTCGGAAAAACGACACTCTTAAAAACACTAATGAAACAGATCGAACCCGATGCGGGAAAGGTCTCGATGGGAGATTCGGTTACGTCTTCGGTTTTTCCACAGGATCACAGGGAAGGCATATTAGAAGATTCTGATACGCTTGTAGAATGGCTTTACAGATACGCCGATCCCGGAACCGAGATGGAGGAGATCCGTGCGATTTTAGGGAGAATGTTATTTAGCGGAGATATGGCTAAAAAATCCACGAATGTTCTTTCCGGAGGGGAAAAGTCCAGACTGATCATCGGAAGAATGATTATCTCCGGAGACAATCTTTTAGCTCTCGACGAACCCACGAATCACTTGGATTTGGAAACGATTGAGGCGCTAAACTACGCCTTATCCATATTTGAAGGAACCGTAATTTTTGTTTCACACGACCGGGAATTTGTGTCCTCGCTCGCGACTCGCGTGATCGAAGTTTCCACCGAAGGAATCCGCGATTTCAAAGGAACTTACGAAGACTTTTTGGAAAGAGAAGGCGCCGAATTCTACAAACGTTTGTCCGGCGGCCCGGTCCTCGCGGAAAGTTGACAGAGATTTTACAAAGCCTATAATCTTTGCGGACAAAGCTAACTCACTGAATAATTGTAACTGATTTCTTTTCAGGTTTTTGGGACAGACTTTAAATCTTTTGGATAAATTATGGAAGATGTTTTTACGATTTCGTTTTTAAGAATTTTAAAAATCCTTCCAAAGCTTTTCTTCTATGGGAAACCGAATTTTTTTCCGCTTCCGAAACCTGTGAAAAAGGCTTTTGAAAGGGAGGATAAATAAAAATAGGGTCATATCCGAAACCGTACATTCCGATTCTATCATATTCTTTCGAAATGATTCCTTCGCATCTGCCTTCAAAACTTTGTTCGGTGGTTTCGTCTACGTAAGCGATAACACAAATGTAATGTGCCCTACGGTCCGAATTTTCTTTCATTTTTTCCAAAAGGAGAAGGGCACGATCCTCGTCTTTTAGACTAGGGCCTCCGAATCTAGCGGAATAAATCCCCGGTTCTCCTCCAAGCGCTGAGACACAGATTCCGGAATCGTCCGCAATGGAAGGAAGTTTCGTCAAACGAAACAGTTCTCTCGCTTTAATGAGAGCGTTTTCCGCAAATGTAAAACCGGTTTCTTCGACGTTAAAAGAAATTCTCAGATCATTAGGAGTAAGGATCTGAATTCCTAACTCGGAAAGGATGAAACCAACTTCCCTTACCTTGTGCTGATTGTTTGTGGCAAAGGCGATTTGTTTCAAGAAAAGATCAGCGATTCAGCTTAAATTCGTCGAATGCATCTTCGATATTAGGAACTATTTTAAAAACCTTATCCAACATCGTGATCTCAAAAAGCTGTAAAAGGTCCTCGTCGTTGACTACAATGATGATGTCCCCTTCCGCACTTTTAAATTTCTTTTTATAAGAAACAATGATACCTAGCGCGGTAGAACAGATGTGATTCACTTCCGTCAAATCGATGATAACTTTCGGACTTGGATCGAAATTGTGCTCACTTAAGTTTCGGTCCAATTCTTCACTGTCTGATTGAAGAATGGATCCTGCAATTTTTATGATATGAATATCGTCTTGTACGGTTATTTCCATGGTTGTCCCGTTACTTCTGTGGCTGTTTGAATTTTGTTTTTCAACAAAAAAACGAAATTTGAATCGGATTTTTGGCGCGTTTTTTGAGAATTCAGCTTTTTCCTATGTCCCTTGAAAGAAAAAATCTTCAATTTTTACCTTCTTTTCATTCTCGTTCTATCAAATTTTAAATCTAAAAAGCCGATTTTTTTCTTTCTAACTTCCCTCTCTGAGAAAATAAAAACGCTGGATTATCATTCCTCAAAAATAAAAGAGAAGAATTTTTCTAAAGTTCATGATTCGATCTTTGGATTAATCGGAGTGTAATGATGGGAAAAAAAATCGGATATATAACGCTTGGGGTTTTCCTTTTACTCCTGCTGCTCTATCGAGTGGGACAAGGACCCAGAGTTAAAATCCCGAGGGATCTAAAACCAGGAGAGGAATTTACTTTTCCGGGAGAGGAAAAAACAACAGAAGACACACTCGCACTTTTAATTTCCTCTCTCAAAGAAAAATATCCCCAAGGTAGCGAAACAAAACGGGACGCACATCCGTTTGCACACGGTTGTGTCAAAGCGAGTTTCACTGTATCCTCTTCTATTCCCGAAGAATTCAAATTTGGAATATTCAGTTCTTCTAAAACATATCCAGCTTGGATTCGTTTTTCAAACGGCTCCATTACGAAAAAACCGGATCAGGAAGGAGATATTCGAGGAATGGGAATCAAACTCTTGGAGGTCCACGGCCCTAAATTGGCGACAGACGAAAGACGAACCCAAGATTTTTTACTGATCAATCATCCCGTTCTACCCGCGGGTGCGCCGGACGAATATCTGGCCTTGTTTAAAGCGGCGTTTGTAAAACGACCCATGTCCTATTTTTTCGGCGGAATGCCTTGGAACTGGAAATTGACCGCCTTGAAAGAAGCTGTTTCTATTCGAAGAAAAAAAATTCCAGATGTTTTGGAAATCCGTTATTGGAGTACAACTCCGTATCGTTTGGGAAAAGACTCCAACGCAGTAAAGTATTCCGTAAAACCTTGCGAAACAAAAAACCCCGAGGTTCCGGAAAATCCAGCGGACGATTATCTGCGCCAAACGATGATTTCTCATCTCAAAGAGAAATCCGCTTGTTTCGAATTTATGATTCAAAAACAGGAAAATCCGATTTCAATGCCAATCGAAGATCCTGCGGTTCACTGGAACGAAAACGATTCTCCGTTTATTCCGGTCGCTAAGTTAGAAATTCCTATACAGGAATTTGCGACGCCGGAAAGGGATTGTTTTTGTGAAAATCTTTCGTTGAATCCTTGGCATTCCTTACCGGAACATCGCCCCTTAGGAGGAATCAATCGCGTTAGAAAAGTTGCATATGAAGCGATTGCAAAGTATAGACACGAACAAAACGGGATAAAACAAATCGAGCCGATCGAATGATGTCGAATTTCCCATACGAAGCACATTCTTCATTAGAAGCTATCTCAAAGATACTTTATCCTTGCTTAAAACACCGATTCCAAATTATTCTAAGATATTTTTGAGATGGCTTCCTAGTAAAAGTTTTGATTTATTTCTGTCTCTTAAGATGTAGGTCCAAATTTCTTCTGGCTTCCGTTTTCACTTTGTTTCGAAGAAAAGGAAGAAATCCCAAAAATAAACCCGGCAAGCCTAGAGCTTGTCTCGACCAACGATAAAATCCAAATCGATCGGTATGTTTTACGATCTTTCCGTCTTTGCATACAAGCTCCGCTCGAATTACGTTATGCACCTTTCTGCCGGTTTTCGAAAAAGTATAGTTCGCCTCCCAAGTTACTCTCCCGGTATCTCCGTCGGATTGAATTTCCCCAAATTTTAACTCTAAATCCTTTCCTCTTGAAACCAACATCTGCCACATTCCCCTGGCTTCGGTCGCATTGAGATTGGAAAAAACAGGATCGTTGAAAATTACGGAATCGGAATAGAGTAAACCCATTTTTGCGGCATCTTTTTTCTGAAAAGCTTCATAAAATTCTTTGGTAACTTCGGCGGCAGATTTCATAGATTCTCCTTAATCTGTGTTAGATCGGTTTCGTATCCGATATATTTTTGAATTTTGTTAGTGAAATTGAGAGGAACTTTTTGTAAATTTTTTTTTCGAAAAGATTTATTCTATGTCGTTCGTTTTACGAAGGAATTTTCCCAAAGCCCGTTTCATAAGTTGAGAATTATTTTTAAATTGTTCGGTAGTTCCCGAAAGAAACAATCCGAACTGACATTCTCGGAACCAACAATGTTCAACTTCTCAAATAAAAGATTTGAACTCTGAAGTCATTACCGGCGCAATATAATAATCTTATATTACAATAGGAAACAGCAACATGCCCAGTTCTTGTACTCCGATTCAAATAGATCTTGCCGATTTCTATCTCTTTGAAATTTTATGAAACATGAGATATTTATTTAAACTTTTATGCTTTTTTCTTTTTAGTTCTTGTACAGTAACTTCACACCCTTTCAGCATAGTAAAATTGGGAAAACCTTTTGATTTGCAAAACCTAAATCAGGTTTCAAAAGGCCCTATTCTTTTTCAGAAGATGATCGCTGCCGACTGGGCTGTGGAACGAAGCGGACTTATCAATTTGAAAGACCCGAAGGCGTCCGTTCTAAAATCCGGAGACGAACCCATCCAAATCTACTTTTATGTGATTGATCACCCCAAGTTTGGGAGATATTTAATCGATACCGGCATCGCAAAAGTTTTTCGGAAAGATCCGAAAGAGTGGCCAATCTCTGCGATCATTGTGTCCCTAATGAATACCCAAGCTCTCAAGGTTCGACTGACTGCGGACGAATGGTTGAATAAAAATCCGAAGAAAGTGGAGGGCATTTTTATGACTCATCTGCATTTGGATCACATTCTAGGAAGTGCGGACTTTCAACCTAACGTTCCTATGTATATCGGTCCTAAAGAGGCGACCAATAAAAGGTTTCTCAATTTATTCGTTCAGAAAACCACCAATCAACTGTTAGGTGAAAATCCGGCTCTCCACGAACTAAGTTTTCAAGAAAGTCAAGAAGCTCCCTCTTTCCGTACCCTTGATTTTTTCGGAGACCAATCTTTATTGATTTTTCACATGGAAGGCCATACTAAAGGAAGTCTTGCATTTTTAGTCCAAAGTGAATCAGGATATCAGCTTGTTTTGGGGGATTCTTGTCATACGAGTTGGGGATGGGAGAACAACGTGACTCCTGGGGATTTTACGGAAGATCAGGAAATGAACAGGATAAGTTTGGACTTTTTAAAAAATCTGGTTTCAAAGTTTCCGGAAATCCAAGTGCATCCGGGACACCAAAGTATAATAGTAAATTCTAATTAATGAATCTTGAACGATTCAAAAACTCTTTTGGAAAAAAATTATGAAAGAAATCGACCGTTCTAAACCGGTTCTCGTCACGGGAGGCGGGGGTTATATAGCTTCTTGGATCATTCAATATCTGCTCGAAGACGGAATTCCGGTTCGAGCTACTGTAAGGAATAAGTCGGATTCTAAAAAAATATCTCATCTCCACAGACTTTCCGAACGTTTTCCCGGAAAATTGGAACTTTACGAAGCGGATCTTTTAAAGGAAGGATCTTTTTTAAGCGCGATTCAAGATAAAGGAGGAGTGGAATTGATTCTTCATACCGCGTCTCCTTTTTTTATAGACAGAATTAAAGATCCTCAAAAGGAACTCGTAGAACCTGCAGTTTTTGGAACCAAAAACGTTCTTGAGTCCGCAAATGTGAGTCCTTCCGTTAAAAGGATCGTTTTGACTTCGAGTGTGGCGGCGATTATGGGAGATAACGTAGAAGCTCTTTCCATTCCGAATCATCGTGTTTCCGAAGAGAATTGGAACACAACAAGCAGTTTAACTCATCAGCCATATCCCTATTCCAAAACACTTGCGGAAAAAGAAGCATGGAAAATCGCGAACGCTCAATCCAAATGGGATCTTATTACGATCAATCCTTCGTTCGTGATGGGACCTTCCGTTTCGGATAGAGCGGATGGAACAAGCGTAAACTTTATGCTTTCTATGATTAACGGAAAATATGCTCCCGGAGTTCCGGATATAATGATCGGCTTTGTGGACGTTCGAGACGTTGCAAAGGCTCATATACTCGCGGGATTTACTCCTTCGGCAAAAGGACGTCATATCGTTTCGGCCATTGCGTTAAAATTTTTGGACGTTGCAAAAATAATTCGAGAGAAATATGGAAATCGTTTTCCGACTCCCAAAACCTCTCTTCCTAAATTCCTAACTTATCTGATTGGTCCTTTTTTCGGTTTATCATGGCCGTATATTTCGCGTAACGTTGGGTTTTCCTTTGAAATCGATCATTCTTACAGCAAAAAGGATTTGGGGCTTAATTATAGGCCGATATCAGAAACTTTTGTGGAACACATAGAACAAATTCTTTCTTCTAAGATGCTTTAGTTTTGCGATTTTTGGATATTCGATAGCAGAGAATTTAAGTTTCGAGATCTGAAACGCTTTTGTAAAAAGCGTTTCACCTCAGTTTCTCAAATGAAAGTGTTGTTTTCTATGATCATAACATACTACTCGAACGCAAGAATAAAATACTATGACAAACTTATTTCGAAAATTAGAATATTGGAATCTTCCTCTAAAAAGGCGGGTTTTCCCGATTTGACTTAATTTTTGAGAACCGCTCGCTGTACTTTTGCAAAACCGACCGCTTATTTTCGAGTATCATTTTCACGCGGCCGAGTAGTAATAGAGTTGTTGAAAAATGAATTCTTTATCCGTTTCTGCTTCATTGAAATGGATGTTTGAGGCGGTTTTGCTAATCTGAACCATGGAATTTTCAATAACTCTAATGTTCCAACGGAATTTCCATTAAAACCGCTTTTGCATTTGTTAACTCACGTTAAATTACAAAATCCGTTTTTAAAAGTCTCGAATCGAAAGGCAAAAACAGATTTTTTTACGAAAACGCCAGGATCAGCAAGCGTCCCCACGCGTTAAAAACATAGGTTGTAAACGACCGTTTTTGATTCTTGCAAATTCGTTTATGTACCCATCGTGACCGTAGTGGTGGAAAATAAAAATCGGAGCTCCGTTTTCATCCAAATCGAAAGCGTCTAAAAAATAGTATTGTCCGCCGTAAATCGCTTGTTCGTTCATAAGAATATCAAATTTTTCGAATATTGTTTTTCCCAGGACCTCGTTGTTAAATTCGCGAATCGCCACATAATAGGATTTTTCTTCGGATCCAACCTTGATCGCATATCGAATAAACAGATAATCCTTTGCCGGAGTCTTGATGGTATAAAAGTCTTCCCGGCTTAAAAATTTCAGTTCGGGCTGTTGAAAATGTTTTTTCTTAAAAATGGATTTTGTGGAAATATCCAATAATTGGGAAATTTTTTCGGAAGGGTTGTATAGATCCGATCGGACTTTGTTCCCGATTTTGGAACCAAAAATCGCAAAAACGGAATTTCGAAGAGTATTTATTTTTTTGAATGCAGCTAAACTCCCTTTAACAACTCTAACTTCCTGGCAGCCGGTGACCTCTATTGTTTCGGGGGAAAATTCTCCTGCGATATCCGTTCTTTCATAGGCGAAGGCTTTTTCTTTTGTTTGTAGCACTTTCTTTTCAAGATAATACGCTTCCGCCAAATAATCGTTTGCGGAAAGCCATTGGTTTTGAATTCGAATCGCTAAAGAACGGAACCGGGAACCTTCCGTGTTGGACGATATGGAACCGAAAAGCTTGACGTCTTCAAGATCTTCCGGTTTCGTTTTACTTAAAAATTCCGAAGACACGAATCCTTTTGAACCAGACTTAGCGATTACTTCCTGCCATCCTACCAATTGTGAGTTTTCTTTGGCTATTACGGATTCTCCTCTTTCCAATTGAAAGATCACTTTTCCATCCATTGGTTTTTCCCTTACGTCCAATTTTCCTTCCAAAGTAAGAACGTATCTTGTATCTTGTTCCTCTTCGGCTTGCAGTAAACCGAAGTTGAAACCAAGAAGAATGAAGACAAAACAAATCGGCCCAAGTTTTCGTATTTGTATGAGAGTTCGGATCTTTTTCATGTTCGTTATTTTCCCATGTTGGATATTAAAGAGATGCGATTGGATAAATGGGATTTTCCTACTTTTTTTTCAAAGTCTTTTTATCCCGTTTCACTCCGATTTTATTCTTTCCCGAAAATTAGAATTGATTCACTTTAACGTTTAAATTGTTTAAAGCGAAGAAAAATCCCTACGACTTGTTCTAAAATTCAGATTTACTACTATAAGAAAGACTCAAAACTACAATTTTCATCTTAAATAACGTGAATTCGGTATAACAAATGCGAAAGCGATTATTATGTTGCGATCCACAGAGAGCCGTAACCAACCCCACAAATGCAGAAGGCTCTTGGGATCATAAGGATCAAAAACTGATATTTTTTAAGTGTTCCGACAAGAATCATACTTTGTACTTGTAAAAAGTATGATTTTCTGATAGAGAAAAATTCTCCGAAGTCTTTCCACCCCCTCCCAAAAATCAGGGAAACTCAGGCACAACGCTTCCTAACATCACCTTACCCACAAATTAAGAGGGCTTTTGGTATAATAAGGATCAAAAACTGATATTTTTCAAGTGTTCCGACAAGAATGAGGCTTTTTACTTGCAAAAAATATGATTTTCTGATAGAGAAAAATTTCCCGAGTCTTTCCGCCTCCACCCCCACCCAAAAATAAGGGTGGGAACTAAGTTTCACGGGATTTGTCGGAATTCCGACGGATTTATCTTCGGATCCAAGTACTTGTGGGTAAGGTTATGGCTTCCTAAGGGGCGCGTTGAAGGAACTCAGGCACAACGCTTCCTAAGGGGCGCGTTGAAGGAACTCAGGCACAACGCTTCCTAAGGGGCGCGTTGAAGGAACTCAGGCACAACGCTTCCTAAGGGGCGCGTTGAAGGAGCTCAGGCACAACGCTTCCTAAGGGGCGCGTTGAAGGAGCTCAGGCACAACGCTTCCTAAGGGGCGCGTTGAAGGAGCTCAGGCACAACGCTTCCTAAGGGGCGCGTTGAAGGAGCTCAGGCACAACGCTTCCTAAGGGGCGCGTTGAAGGAACTCAACACAACGCTTCCTAAGGGGCGCGTTGAAGGAACTCAACACAACGCTTCCTAAGGGGCGCGTTGAAGGAACTCAACACAACGCTTCCTAAGGGGCGCGTTGAAGGAACTCAACACAACGCTTCCTAAGGGGCGCGTTGTGGGGTTGATTCTGTTAGAGTAACACTTTAGTTTCTTATTCGCTCAAACTTTCTTACGACCCTGCTCACGTTAAATATTGCAACTTAGGGAAAATATTTCATGCGCTATGGATTGCGGTTCGACTTTTATTTTAAATTTCAACGAAAAATTTATAGAAGACTTAAATTTATAAAATTATTTTTTTGAAAAATTGATTAGAAAATCAATATCCCTCCGACAGTGTTGGTTAAATAGGAAAATTAAAAATTATTTATGAATCAAAGAAAGTTCATTATTCTTTTTGTGGTTATTTTCGGAATTTCCACAAATTACTTTGGAGACGCCTTACCGACAATGGAAGAACAGTCAAAAGCATTTCAATTCAATCAACAAGGTATTGCCTTACTGAGTAAGGGAGATTTTATCCAAGCGCGTTCTTTTTTCGAAAAAGCCTCGAAGCTACACCCCCAATATCCTGAATATATGAATAATATCGGCGTTACTTATTTGAATGAGGGTAAATTAGATCAAGCAATCATTTATTTTACGCAATCAACCGAAAGAAATCCCTCTTATGCAAGAGCTTTTTACAACCTCGGTGTCGTTCATCAAAAGCAGCAGAACAATGAAAAAGCTCTTCAAAACTATCTAAAGACAGTTAATATAGATAACTCCATTACAGAAGCATATTTTAATTTAGGAATTATTTATACTCGTATGGGAAATAAAAAGCAAGCGATTGAAAGTTATCAGAAATTTATTGATACCGCGCCAGCCGAATACGATAAGCCTAAAAAAGATGCAAAATATAAAATTGAAGAACTAAAAAAGGAATGAGAAGACGGAAACAAAAACACCGCAAATAACAACTTCGTTTTAATTATAGAGGATATCAGATAAAACAAAAATAATGCACTTTCAATCGAATTGAATTTACGAGGAGATTTCTTCGGATAATCCAAAATGAATTTACGTAATCTCGTCACTGATCCCTATAAAATAGAGTACCGTTAATGTGAGCACAAATACAACGTTTAGACGCAGAATTTTAGACATTCTATTATATAGAGATAAGTAAAACTAAGTGCAACACTTTCGAAGAATCCGCCAAGAGTTCCAAGTCTTTAGAATATTCTTTTATTCACGATATCATAGAATTATTTTGTCGTTTTTATCTTTAAAAGTTTTGGTTTAGTTTCAGAATCGCCCTAATATCATGGGAAATTCTACGATGCAAAATGTGTTAAACCAAACAGTTACACTCAACAATGGACTTTCAATGCCCATCTTAGGACTTGGAGTTTGGAAAACCAAATCCGGTAAGGAATGCAGAGAGGCAGTCTTAAATGCTTTGGAAGCGGGTTATCGCCATATCGATACTGCGAAAATTTATTCCAACGAAGAAGACGTAGGTAAAGCGATCCGAGAAAGTGGAATTTCAAGAAAAGAGATTTTCATCACTACAAAACTTTGGAATGCGGATCAAGGGTCGGACAAAACAAGAAAAGCTCTTGAAACCAGTCTCGAAAAATTAGGAATCGATCAAATAGATCTTTATCTCATTCATTTTCCGGTAACTTCCCAAAGAATGGATTCTTGGAAAGAATTGGAAAAAGCGTATCACGATAAACTCTGTAAATCGATCGGAGTTAGTAACTACACGATTTCTCATCTTACGGAGTTATTAAAAAATTCTCAGATCACTCCCGCAGTCAATCAAGTGGAGTTTCATCCTTTTTTAAACCAGGCCGATCTATTTGAATATTGTAAAAAGCATAAGATTCAACTCGAGGCTTATAGTCCCCTCGCTCACGGACAAAAAGTCGAAGATCCGAAAATCGTAGAAATCGCAAAAAAATACCACAAAACGTCGGCGCAGATTTTGATCCGCTGGGCAATTGAGCAAAAGATTGTGGTGATCCCAAAATCCGCAAAAAAAGAAAGAATTGTTGAGAACTCAAAAGTTTTCGACTTTAAAATTTCCGAAGAAGATATGAAAATTCTGAATTCTTTGAATGAAAATTTCAGAACTTGTTGGGATCCTTCCGAAGTCGTTTAGCGATCGAAACTTATCTTGCATACAAGAACAAAGTTTTCTATTAGAGTTTTTGAAAAATTAATTCTCATTTGTTTTTGTTTCGTTGAAATAGCGATCCAAGGAGTTTGTTCATATCGGCTATTGAATTTTTTCGACAACTCTATTACTGATCCTGATAAAATAGAATATCTTTAATTTGAGCACAAATCCCGCGTTAGACGGAGAATTTTGGACACTCTATTATGTAGATGAGTAATGATTCGAAAACTGTAGAAGCTATTTCAAAAATACTTTATCTTTGTTTAAAACGCCGATTCTAAGATATTTTTGAGATAGCTTTTAATGAAAACCCGTCTTAAAACTTTAGGATGTGGGAACGTTCTAGAGATCAGTGGTTAGGACTTTACAACAAATATTGAGAGTTGCCGTGTGCCGATCCTTCTTACCTGCAGTCTCGGAGATAGAAAACCTTAGATTCCTTAGAAATTTTCAAAAGAGCAACCGGATTTATGAAGTTGGAATATCGTTCATTTTTCCGATTTTTATATAAAGCCGAAACGGAAAATTTCCTCGACTCGAAAATCTCCCGGATTCTGTTTCAAATCATAAACTAAAAACCCACAGAACCATAACCTTATTCACAAATTAAGAAAATTTTTAGGATAATAAGGATCAAAAACTGATATTTTTCAAGTGTTCCGACAAGAATGAGACTTTTTACTTGCAAAAAGTATGATTTTCTGATAGAGAAAAATCTCCCGAGTCTTTCCGCCTCCACCCAAAAATAAGGGAAACTCAGGCACAACGCTTCCTAAGGGGCGCGTTGTGGGAACTAAGTTTCACAGAGGATTTGTCGGAATTCCGACAAATTGATCTTGAGATCCCATTATTTGTGGGTAACGTTATGCCACAACGGATGACTTGTCACAACTTCAAAATATGGGAACTTTCTCACAAGAAAAATCTTGAATTAAAAAGTTCATTGACCACAAGACACGTTTTAAAATAGTAGTTTAAATTTAAAGTATTTATGGGAACCCACTACAAAGGAAACAATCGGGAAACGGCGGTCCTGAATGCATTTATCAAGCTTAGCCGTTGTTCCGACTCGATTCGTCAGTTGGAAGAAAAGGTTTTCTCGAAATACGGATTGACAACGGGGCAATTTGGTTGTTTGGAAACGCTTATCCATTTAGGTCCGATGTGCCAAAAGGAAATTGGACAAAAGTTATTTTCCTGCGAAGGAAACATCACTCAAATAATTGATAATCTCGAAAAGAGAAAACTCGTTCAAAGAGTTCGGAGCAAAGAAGACAGACGTTATATCATCATTCACTTAACCCCCAAAGGACGAAAACTCGTACAAGAAGCATTTCCTGATCTTTTGGTTTCTCTGATTCACAAGTTCGATTCTTTGTCGGAAAATCAACTTTTAGACCTTGGTGATTATTGTAAGGAAGTCGGATTGAAAGCAGTATGAATTTTTTCTTTCAAGCCAATACTTTGAATATAAACTATTTAACATCAAAATACAACCTAAAGTTACCAAAGGAAGCCTCACATTTTAACAAACTCATTGGAAAATTCAGATGCGTAAAAACCGTTTTCAATGCAGTAAATTGCAGTCATTCACTATCAAAAAAAATAATGAATGAACATTTTGGAATCATTTAGGAGGAAACAAATGCTTCAAAAATTTTTTAAAACAGATTCAGATCTCGGATCTCTGATTCTCAGAGTAGTTGCAGGAGTTGTAATGTTCCCGCACGGAGCACAAAAACTTTTAGGCTGGTTTGGCGGTTTTGGTTTTACCGGAACTATGGGCTTTTTCGTCGGGTTAGGGATTCCTTCACCGATCGCATTTCTCATAATCATCGGAGAATTTCTCGGAGCGCTCGGACTGATCTTCGGTTTTCTTACAAGATTATCCGCGTTCGGAATCGGAATTATCATGATAGGAGCGGCCGTAATTCATTCGCCATACGGATTCTTTATGAATTGGTTCGCGAATCAACAAGGAGAAGGATTCGAATTCCACCTTCTTTACATTGCAATTTCCGTAGTTCTTTTTATCAAGGGCGGCGGAAAAGCTTCCGTGGATTCTCTAATCGAAGAGAAACTCAAATAAGATCCGAATTTATTTTGGAAATCCGCGGAAAACAAATCCACGGCTTTCCGAAAACATTTGAATTTTAGAATATTTTAATCACTTTTTGCTTTTTGCTCTTGGGGTCAGTTTATTCTTACGGGCCCCAGTCGTAGTTGCAGCATTTTTTACCTTACCGAAAAGACCGATAACACCCCACTTTTTTTCGAATTTAAAGTTGAATATCTCTTTCTCTTTCGGAGGCACGAAGGACATCGCTCTTTCTGTAAGAGCCGTGATCGTAAGACTCGGATTTACGCCTAAATTGGCTGGAATCATGGAGCCATCACAAATCCTAAGATTCTGGTAGCCGTAAACCTTGTTTTGAAGATCGATCACACCTGTTTCGGAAGTCTCTCCTATATTACATCCCCCTAATATATGTGCGGTAGCGGGAATATCCAACAAAGCTTCGTTGATACTACTTCTCGCGATCCCTCCCGAAATTTTAGCCAATCTTCTCGCAAACTCGTTTGCAATCGGGATATAAGTGGGAATTTTTTCCCCACTTTCCTGAGTGGAAGAAAGAGTTCTCTTGAACGGCCAGATCCATCTTCTCTTACGAACGATCTCGATACCATTGTCCACCGTTTGCATTACAAGAAGAATGATTGTCCTTCTTGCAAACCCGATAGGATTCAACAAACTGATACTATGAATCGGATGTTTGAGTACTTCAATCAAAAATCGAAGTTGTCTCGGAATACTCCCTCCTCCGTCCACGAGAACCCCCGCGGCTAAACTGTTCATCGCGTCGGCCCCGTCCGAATAACGAACCGGCTCTATGTGAGTATGTTCGTCCGGAAAAACGCTGGAAGTGATCGCAATCCCGTGAGATAGATCCGCTTTCTTATTTTTGAGTGTTACTCCGATTAACGATTCACTGTTGGTTCGAACGACTTGTCCCAGCTGTTTGGAAAGTTTAGGAAGAATTCCTTCCTCTTTCATCTTTAAAAGAAGACCCAAGGTCCCCAAGACACCGGCGGAAAGAACAACGGATTTTACTCTATAGATTTTTTTGGGGTAACCAAAAAAAGAAGTCGTTCTCTCAGTATAAACTTCGTAACCTTCCGAACCGTCTTCACCTAACGGTATCAGCTTGGAAACTTTCGTTTCCGGAAGAACAATTGCTCCCGCTTTTTCCGCAAAATAAAGATAATTCTTATCAAGGGTATTCTTTGCGTTATAACGACAACCGACCATACAACCGCCGCAATCGTTGCAGGAATTTCTCTCCGGCCCTTCTCCTCCGAAAAAAGGATCGATGCCGCTTTTACCGAAGTGAACTCCTACCGGAGTTTTGTTAAACGTATTCTCAATTCCGAAAGTTTTTGCGGTTTCCTGCATATATCGATCTGATTCCCAAGTCTTCGGATTTTCCACAACGCCCAACATCCTCTTCGCAAGTTCGTAGAAAGGAAGGATTCCTTTTTTTCCTCCCATTTTTTGGACGATCTCTTTTTTCCAGAATGGTTCGGGAGGAATATATAACGTATTTGCGTAGACAAGACTTCCGCCGCCCACTCCTGCGCCGCTCAAAACCATTACGTCGTTTAGAAAGTTGATTCTCTGAATTCCAAAGCAAAAAAGTTTAGGAAACCAAAGGAACTTGCGTAAGTTCCAGTTAGTTTTAGGAAATTCGGAGCTGTTCCATCGTTTACCCGATTCTAAAACGGCCACTTTATATCCTTTTTGCGAAAGCCGAAGTGCAGAGACACTTCCTCCAAAACCTGAGCCGACTACGATATAATCGTAGTCGTAAAGAATTTCTTTCCTTTTTAAAGTCGAATCTAAACTCATTGGCAGTCAGTCCTATCGAAGTTTTTTTAGTGGCTTAAAGTCTTTTATTTCCCATAAATGAAAAGCCAAAATTCTTCGAATCGATTTTTTCAAAGTAAAATAGGTTATCTTCAAACCGAAAGGAACGTTTAATCTTGATTTTTAATTTTTGTTCTTCTTTCAGCTTGATGAATTCCTTTCAAATCCTTAGAGTTGAAGAATGAATACGAGAATCATTCATTCCGAGCTAGAATTCAAGTTTTACACTTCTTTGGGCGATCGTGAATCTTATCTATTATACAAAGAAGAAGGCGATATTTGGGACTTAGTTTCGACTTATGTTCCCTCCGAGCTTCGCGGCAAAGGTCTTGCCGCAGATCTTGTACGAACCGCCTTGGATAAGGCTCGTTCCCTGAATAAAAAAATCATTCCAAGTTGTCCGTATATCGTAACTTTTTTAAATAGGCATCCGAATTATAACGATCTGGTCGTAAGATGATACATCATATCGCGATTGGTTCTCCAAATATAAACATTCTCGAAAAATTCTACGAATCGCTTCCCGGTTTGGAAAAAATAAGAGAGAATAAAAATTCGGACCAGTCTCTTCGTTCGGTTTGGTTTCGGGCGGGTGATACGATTCTGATGATCGAAATCGATACGAACACAAAAGGTCCCAAGGCTTTGATTCTCTCCACTTCTTGTTTGAAACCCACAGATCTAAAAAATCTTCCGAAATGGATTCAAGAAAGTGAATATACAAAATACTTTAAGGACCCGGACGGCAATCTTCTGGGATATTCTTCCTATCCGAACCCTTGGCCGTTTTAAACGGAATCGAGAATTCCGCGAGCCGCAATATAAGACGTGGTCCATGCGCTCTGAAAGTTAAACCCTCCTGTAACCCCATCCACATCCAAAACCTCTCCGGCAAAATAAATTCCAGGAACGATCTTACTCTCCATAGTTTTAAAATTCACTTCTTTACGACTGACTCCTCCACAAGTCACAAACTCTTCCTTAAATTCCCCTTTTCCGAAAATCTTAAATCTTGCATCTGTAAGCTCTTCGGTGATTTCATGTAAATCTCTAGAGGATAAGTCGGACCATTTTTTAGACGGATCCATAGAATGAATTTTTAATATTCTTTCCCAATACCTTCTTGGAACTCCTAAAACGGGTGTGCTCGAAATGAGTTTGGAGGGATGAAGTTTTTTTTCCTTTTCGATCCTTTTTCGAACCTCGTCTTTTTTCATTCCGGGAACGAAGTCGACTTTTAGAATTGTTTCGTATTCTTTGTTGAATAATTCCCTTGCGCCTTTTGCGGAAAGTTTTAAGATCGCAGGCCCGCTGATTCCCCAGTGTGTGATAAGCAAAGGACCGATTTGAGAATAACCGAATTCGACAAGAGAACACTCCGTTTTCTCAAAGGTAAGCCCAGACAAATCTTCGAGACGGGAGTCGACGATCTTAAATGTGAACAAAGAAGGAACCGGATCCGATATGGTATGTCCTAGTGCCTGGAGCCAATTCCACGCTTTTCTTCCGGAGCCGGTCGCAAATAATATTTTATTAAATTCTAATGTATCTTCGCTCTTGAGTTTAATTTGAAATTTGGAATCGGGTACCGGTTTCACGGAATGGATCTCCACCCCTATTTTCAGCTTTACTCCAGTCTTTCTTGCCTCTTGCATTAACGCTTGAATTACTGTTTCTGAAGAATCCGTGATCGGAAACATTCTTCCGTCGGCTTCGGGTTTTAATAGGACTCCCCGTTGTTCGTACCATCGGATCGTGTCTTCAGGCCCGAAAATTTCAAAAGCCCAACGGAGTTCTCTTTCACCTCTAGGATAATTTTTACTCAAGATTTCCGGATCAAAACAATGATGCGTAACGTTACATCTTCCACCGCCGGAAATTTTCACCTTGGAAAGAAATTGTTTTCCTTTTTCCAAAAGAGTGACATCGCAATTCCCTTCGGAAGCAATTTGAATCGCTCCGAAAAATCCCGCCGCCCCTCCTCCTATGACTGCAATCTTTGGCCGTTCTTCCGATTTAGAACTCATAATCGGAAATCCTTTATCCGATTTTTATAAGAACTCATTCCTTCCATACAAAAATGAACTTCTGTTTTTGCACTCTGTATTTATCCATAACGTTACCCACAAATTGAAAAGGTTTTTAGAATCAGAAAGATCAAAAACTGATATTTTTCAAGTGTTCCGACAAGAATGAGGCTTTTTACTTGCGAGAAGTATGATTTTCTGAT
>NZ_CP040840.1:167500-177500 GCF_006874765.1 Leptospira weilii | reverse complement strand
TTGTTTTTTCGGGAGCTAAAGATTTAACACCGAGTTCGAAACGAACCTGATCGTTTCCTTTACCGGTCGCACCGTGAGCGAAGGCGTCGGCACCTTCCTTTTCAGCCACTTCCACCATTGCTTTCGCGATAAGAGGCCGGGCAAGGGAAGTTCCGAGAAGATAACGCATTTCATAAAGTGCATTCCCTTGAATGGCAGGAAAAATAAAATCTCGAGCGAATTCCAAACGGAGGTCTTGGATATAAACTTTGGAAGCTCCGGTTTTAATTCCCTTCTCTTCCAATCCGGAAAGTTCTTCTTTTTGGCCCACGTCGGCGGTAAAAGCGATTACTTCGCAACCGTATGTTTCCTTCAACCAAGTAAGAATTACGGACGTATCCAAGCCGCCGGAATAAGCCAGGACGATTTTTTTAACAGGTTTGCTTTGCGCCATTCTGAGAACACTGAAAATCGGTCCAGGTCTGTGGACAACCGGATTTTCCGTCTTTTCGAATCCCGTATCGATGACCGATCGTTTTTTATTTCACGTTTATGAACCCGATCTCGGATTTACAAAAGAACGAGATTGGAGGATTGTCGGAACAGATTTAAGTCGATCGCGCCCATTCTTTCCGGGTTTGGATTTTCCTTAGACATGGAATTTTGAGGAAGTTTTTCGCGGGGAATCCAACACGATTTCCAAGTTTTGAAATACGATTCCTTCCGAAAAAACGTAACATCGTTTTCGTAAAAACTCCGATTCGGAGGTTGTCCCGGCGGACCGTAGTAATTTCTCAATTCTTGAAAAGTAGCGTTAGGAACTTGAATTCCGAAACTCAGCCCTCGCCATCCGCTCGTTTTCGCGAACGGAGCTATATTCGGATAAATTTCCAGGCTTTCTTCGCTTTCGCTCTTTAAACGTATAGTGAATTCTATTTATTGAATATTCTGAGAATATAATTCTATTTTCGAATTCGAAAGATGAGCGGAAATCAGCTTCAAATCTTGAAATTTTCCTACGGCAAATTCGGTTTGAAAATGGTTTTCGAGATTCTTTCTTTCATGGCCCCGACTTAAATCCATTCTTTGATTTTACGAAGAATCAAAACCATCGCGTAGGTGTCGAGTTTGCAGTATTCGATGAGATTCTTTTCGATCTCCGATTTTTCGGAGGCGGGCATCGGTTCGGTTTTGGCACGGAGAAATTCGGAGTTCGCCATTTGACCGGATTTAATTGCGAGATCCTTATACGATTTACCGGTGATCACGGGGAGAATGGTCTTTAACGATGTGCTTCCTTTCTGATCGGGATGATAGTAGTCGTATTCCCAAAAAGGTTTTGCCAAATCCACAAAATCGTCCTGGATCGATTTGAGCCAGCCCTTAAATTCGGGAAAGACCGCAGCGGATTCTTCCAAACATCTTTTTTCAAACTTATCGTTGTAGCAAAGAATTGTTCCTCCGGGCAAAATCAATTCTTGCAATTTTTCTAATATTTTTTCTCTGGGGTCTTCAATTCCGTCGTCGATATAATAAAAATTTTCGGGCTCTTGGGAAAGATTTTCCCGTATAACGTGTAACGAAAACAAAAATGGAACGTGTTGAAACGGGTGGGAGTTCGAATAAATCGGAATCGGAGGATTAATGGATTCGAAATCCAAAAAGTAAATCGGGTATTTGATTCGATTGAAAAACTCGGAAAAAACTTTTTGATTGATAAAGGCCGATCCGGTCTGTATCGTTTGGATTTGCGTTTTCTGACGATAGGTAAGAGCGTCCGTATTTTGTATGTCTTTTAGATTGAAAATCCCTTCTTCGTAAAATCTTACGGATTCTTCTTTTCCTTCACGAAGTGTAAAAATGTCTCCCGGAACGTTGGGAGTCAAACAGACTTCCGGATACAAACAATTTCTCGGATGAGAACAAAGATTGCTCACAAAACGAGGAGGAAGATTTTTTCTAGAAAGAAGATCGAATAAAGAACGGGCGATCTCCGCCGTTTCTTTTCCCTTGAGCATGACCTCGTCTGTGACGTCCTTACGCACAAAAAAAGAATCGGCTTGGATTTCGTCTTGGAAGTGAAACTTGGAATTCACAAAAAGAAGAGTACATTTGGAGATGGGAAAGCCGGATTCGTCCGCCACGAATTTTTGAAATGCAATTTCTATAATATGTTGTTTTTTGAATGAACTTGAAACTTTAAGAACGACCAATTCGAAAGTTCCCGAAAATTCTTTATTGGGAAGAATATATTCCGCCTTCATGGAAAATTTATCCGTTTCCAAGCAGGCGGATCTGACTCCTTTTCCGGATTTCAAAATCTTTCTGGTATCGAAATCGGAGTAACGAGCGTTTTTGGATTCCGGAAAAAAAGAATGAGAAAGGTCTCTTAAAAGGGATTTTTGTTTCGGAGAAACGTATTTGTGTTCAAACGGATCGAAATCGGGACGACGCCGATACGTGTTTAGCCAAAGAAGATACTCGCAGTGAAGCCCGGTCGTAAAATCCGCTTTTGTGAGCTTTGGAATTTCTAATTTAGATCTTTTGAGAGAAAAAAAGTTAGAAACCCGTTCCAGAAAAAGTTTTTGGAACGGGTAAATCCACTTTAGAATCGAAAGCTTTCGGTTTTTCAGGCCAATAGAACCTTAATATCCTTAGGGCTGGAAACCGCGTAGATTTTATTTTCGGAAGTTCCCATGTTCGCTTGAGTCAGTTTTTGACTTACGACACTCGGTCCAAAATCGATACCTGTAACGTTCGCAGTAGAAACGAAAGGTTTAACTGCCTTATCCCAGTGAAGAGTCTTGATCAACATCTCTCTAAAAAGCGGAAGACCAATTCCCGCATCGGACTGCATGTTTCTTCCGTCGAAAATGGAATAAACTGGAACCTTCAGATCGGAGCCTTTAAAATCGAAACCGATTCTTTCCATATCCAATGGAATAGTCTTGTTCGTATCTTCCATATGCGGAGAATGAAAAGGAGCGGTTGTTCTGAGGTAAACGAACTTTACTTTCTTTTCTTCCATTTCCGCTTTGAACTTTTTACGAAATTCAAGAAGAGATTCGGGGCTTCCCGAAACGATATTGGAATCAGGTGTGTTAAAAAGGCTTACGTAAATCGCCTTGTTTCCGCTCAAACCAAGAGCATCGTTAATTTGTTTGACTTTATCTTCCAGCTCCTTTTGAGAATAACCGATCACCGCAACCATTGGAGCCGGTTGTTTATCGCCCACTTCCTCGTTCGCTTTAAGAAGAGCCTGAGAAGGATTGTAAACACCGACTAGTTCCTGCGCTCTATAACCGATATACAATACGAATTTTAAGAATTTAGAATACGCTGAATAGAAATCCGCACCTTCTTTGCCAAGGGCGATTAACGCGGAAGATATAACTCCCTGACTATGACCCGTAACTCCGATTGAGTTGGAAATCAGTTCGGAAACGGGGAAACCTTTGTTCGTAAATGCGATGTAGTTTCCGATTTGAGTCAGAAAGATTCCGACGATGGAAACAGGTGCGCTGCAAAGATAGTTTTCGTCCGGAGCCGAGTCGGGATTTTTAATCCAACTTTCGAAGTTGTAACCGCCGTAAATGATGTTTTTATCGAGTTTAGGAACTTCTTCGGCGATGGCTTTAAAAGAAACATCGAAGAATTCCCTAAGAGAGGGCTCAGATTCGTAAAGCTTGGAGAGTTCTTTCAAGAAAGGAGAGCCTTGTCCTCCAAATTGAAGAAAGAGTTTTCCTCCACTTGCTTTGACTTGATTCAGAAAGTTTGCGATTGCCATGAACTTTGATTTTCCTTAGGTGTTTAAGGATGAATCTCGTTTTACAGGAGGTTTCGCAATTCTTTTTTATTTCGGGAACTTGGGTTACGTTGACATACGAGATGTAGATTGTTATTTTTTAAGCTAGGATTGAATGGATGAAAACAAAACGAATGACGGAGAAGGATTTTCAAGAGCGACTTTCTAAAGCGACTCCTTCAAAACCTTTTCGATTTTTTAGACAAGTCAATTGTGTTTACGACGGATCGAAGATTGTTTGGAAAGGGTGTTCACCCGAAAACGTGGATCGGAATACTCTCGATCTCGATGACCCGCAAAGTTATCGAGATTTTATAATCGATTTTCTGAAAGGCTATGAAGATCGCGTTCTTGAAGATGTCGATCCGCTTTTTCTGCGAAAAATAAACTCGAATCTACTGGCAGATGATCGTTATGTGATTCAAAATGGAATCCTTTTGAAAGGAATAGACGGGGCAAGTTTTCGGTCCTTGAGCAAAAGTCCCCACGAGATATTTTTCAAAGATAAAAAGGCGGTTTATGTCGAAAAATTTGGAAAGCTGAAAAAGATCGACGACGCGGATCCTGAGACCTTTAAAAAAATAGGATTCGCTTATGCAAAAGATAAGAATCGTTTTTTTTATAAGGATGTAGAACTCCCGGGTTTATCCGAAAATTATACGATCAATGTGTGCGATTTCTTGTATGATGATACTGTAATCTATCACTATGATTTTAGAATCGATATGGATGCGAAGACTTTTGAAATTTTGGATTTCGAAGAACATTCCAAAACTACAAATCCTTTTATGAGTCCGTTTTTGTTAAGAGACAAGACGGGAACCTACCTTTACAAATACCTTTCGAAAGAATTGATTCCAATCGAGGATTCGACTTCCGCAGTTCAAATAGAATATTAATTTTATTGAATATATATAAGAAACGGTGTTTTGATTCGAGAAATGGGATCCGAAAATAAATCTGTCGGAATTCCGACAAATCCTCTGTGAAACGATCGGGCCCCACCCTAATTTTTGGGTGGAGGGTGATGAGCGACCCGTAGGGAGCAAATCATTGAGCCTGGAGGCGGGAAAAGACTCGGGAGATTTTTCTCTATCAGAAAATCATACTTCTTGCAAGTAAAAAGTCTCATTCTTGTCGGAACACTTGAAAAATATCAGTTTTTGATCCTTATGATCCCAAAAGTCTTCCTAATTTGTGGGTAACATTATGGTTTTCGTTAGGCGCTTATTTTAACGTGAGCTCGGCGGTTGAAAATGAGAAAGAATTTTCTAAAAGTAGAAGTCCCTACTTTTAGAATTTGTTCGTAAAATCGCGATTTGCTGTAGTTCCCGCATTTTAAAAATAAATTTACAAAGTTCAAATTTCAACTTCCTACAGAAAAAATAAATCATGGATTTCTTACGCCGAACTCACGTTATTTTAACGAACAATAAAGTAAAGCGAAGGAAGCCCGAAAGCTGCCAAGAGAATCCAGAAAAAAACGAAAAGTAGTATGAGTAGCACTGTATTTTCCTATCTTCAAACACGGATCCAAGTCCCCCCGCTCAACTTAATCCACAGAAGGATGAATCATATTTTCGGGAAGAACCCATTGATCGAATTGTTCGTTCGTCAAAAGACCCAGCTCGATTCCAGATTCTTTCAGAGTCGATCCTTTCTTATGCGCATTTTTTGCGATTTTAGCCGCGTTATCATAGCCGATATGCGGATTCAACGCTGTCACAAGCATCAAAGAATTATTCAAATGTTCCTCGAGCTTCTCTTTGTTCGGAGTAATACCGCGTGCACAGTATTCCTCAAAAGAAACACAAGAATCGGAAAGTAACCGAATAGAATTCAAAACGTTATGAATAATCAGCGGTTTGAAAACATTCAATTCGAAGTTTCCGGAAGCGCCACCGATATTAACCGCGACATCGTTTGCAATCACTTGCGCAGATACCATCGTCATCTGCTCCGATTGAGTCGGGTTCACTTTCCCAGGCATAATGGAAGAACCAGGTTCATTTTCCGGAATACTTATTTCACCAATCCCACAACGAGGACCGGAAGAAAGCCAACGTATGTCATTCGCGATTTTCATCAAAGAAGCCGCGATCGTTTTCAAAACCCCGCTCACCTCCACAAGAGAATCATGAGCCGCAAGGGCTTCGAATTTATTTTCCGCGCTCACAAAAGGAAGACCAGTTTCTTTAGCTATCTGAGCCGCCGCTTTTACAGCAAACTGAGGATGTGTGTTGAGCCCGGTTCCGACTGCCGTCCCGCCTAACGCAAGCCTGTAAACCGCCGGCAAAACCGCTTTCACTCTTGCAATGTTGTAACTCAATTGCTGAACATAACCGGAAAACTCCTGACCTAAAGTCAAAGGAGTCGCATCCTGAAGATGAGTTCTTCCAATCTTTATAATATTCTTAAATTCGTCCGCCTTCTTTTCGAGCGTATCCTTGAGTTGAATCAATGCGGGAATCAATTTTTGATTCAACTGTTCTGCAGCGGCGATGTGCATCGCGGTAGGGAAAGTATCGTTCGAGGACTGAGCCTTGTTCACGTCATCATTTGGATGAATCGGTTTTTTAGAACCCTTCACTCCGCCAGCAATTTCGATGGCACGGTTCGAAATCACCTCGTTGGAATTCATGTTCGTTTGAGTTCCGGAACCGGTTTGCCAAACGGAAAGGGGAAAGTGTTCGTCCAACTTACCTAAAATCACTTCATCCGCGGCTTGCACGATGAGCTTCTTTTTATCTTCAGCGAGAAGGCCGAGTTCCGCATTTACAATTGCGGCCGATTTTTTTAAAATTCCCAAAGCACGAATCATTTCTCTTGGAAATCGATCGTTTCCGATATGGAAATGATGCAGAGAACGTTCGGTTTGCGCACCCCAATATTTGGAATCATCTACCGCGATTTCACCCATTGAATCCGTTTCGATTCTGGTTTTCATGAATCCTCCGAAAGATCACAATTTAATTGAAACATAAGATCTCTCAAGCAAGTGCCAGATTTAATAAAATTATAATATGCTTAAATATTTATTCGCTTTGGAATCTTTTCAGAGTATCCGCAAGCGCAGAGAACTCCGGTTTTTTGGCGGAAACATTGTCCATATAATCCAAAGTAGTCTGGATCCACGCCGGATCGGATTCCAATTCTCTCCGTATAAAAACGTGTCTCACCTGATTCATTGCTCGGATTTCTAGATATCTCCGTTTTTGGTCATAGTATATAAGGTCGGCCACCTTGTCTTTTCCGAATTCTGGGGAAGATACGGCAGCAACAACTTCATCGAGCCAAATCAGTCCGTTATTTTTGCGATCTACATAGTCAATCGCCTTCTGAACACGAGCCGGAATGAGCATTTCTTTTTCTTTGGGTCCAACGATTACGCCGAGAGACTTTTTCTTTTTCGGTTTAGAAGACTCGTGAGAAGTGTGATCCGTTTCCGTATTTTTAAAATCCCTTTTAACTTGACCCTTGCTTGTAACTTCCCGTTCTTTGGGAGAAAACTTGATCCCGAATAAGCTCAGAATGAATTCGATGATTCTTTCCAAAATCGACTTGGAAGCATTTTCGGAACGAATTCTTTCTTTTTCGGTATCTTCTTCCCATTCGGCAATCGCCTTACTCAAACGGATCTGTTCGTCGACGGCGACTTGCCCGTCCTTCACGTCGGAAACCTCTTTTAAAAATTCATAGATTCCGCGGGAATATCCGTTTTGACGAATCAAATTATGAACCGAAGTTCTTCTCGATCGAATCTCCACAAAAGCGCGAAGAATCATAGCCTTCGCTAAAATCATAAGCCCGATCGTTTCCCCATTCGCACTTTTCCTTTCTTTTTTTAGGAAGTCTTCCCTAGCGCGAATTCGCTCCAAAACTTCACGAAACAATTCGACTCTACTCATTCCGACACTTTTAATCGCGGCATCATCCACTTCAAAATTGGAAAGATCGAAGTGTATCGGTTCTTTGGACTCTTTAAAACGAAATAGATTTTCAGCCGTGATCAGATTAATCAAAGACTCTTTTTTAAGATGTTCGAGAGCTCTTACGGTCTGTAATAACACTTCGTAAGATTTGATAAAATCTCCTCCCCCCGCCCAACTTTTTCCGAATGTAAACGCAGGATGTTTTTTTAACTCCTCTAAGTATCTTTCTGCTTGAAAATTTCCGGTCAATTCGATCCAGGAAGATTCCTCTCCCGGAAGAATTTGGAGAAGTATTTTGCGAGCGATTATAGTAAATAAATCGAATATAATTTCCAGTTCCGTAAACTTGCCTTCTTCTCCTTTTTCTTTGGAAGCATGTCTAAAACTCAAAAGTTCGTCCAGAGAAGGTTGAAACAAATGAAAGCGGGGATGCAATTGCAACAGCGGAGGCCTTGATCCTCTTTTTTCAATCGCCTGTAAAACTTCCGGTTCTACCTTGATAATAGAAAGCTGATTTAATATCTCTCCGGGTTTTTGATTTAACAATTGAAAGATATTGCTGAATAAATCACCACGAATCTGCAAACGACCGAGAAGAAATTCCAAAGAAAGAGATTCCAAATTTTGCATGGACTTTTCTAAAAATTTAGAGTCCGACAAATTAATCTGTACTCCTTTGTCGTCTACATTGAGATAATTCCGATGAACCCAGTCTTCGATCTCGGAATTTTTGGAAGCGTTCAGAATGAACTGATCTCTTGCATACAACATTTCAAGAACCGCCGCTACGCTTTGAAGAATACAACCTCGTTTTACTTTTACAATCTGATCGGCTTTTAAAGAAGCGGGGCGAATAATTACGTTTGCGATTTGGAGTTCCCTGATTTCCTTTTGAAAGTGAAGGAACTGATAAGATTGAATTCCTTTCCGTTCTTCTAAAAATTTAAGGTCGTGCAATTTGAGATGTTGAAGTTGTTCAATCTTCGTAAGAGCGAACGGAGATTGATTGAATAAGAAATAATTTTCCACTCCCTTTTCAATCAAATCGATATCCTTGAATGCTCCCGGATTGAATTGAAGCATCAGAACTTTGAGTTCCTGATCCCCAATCATATCCTGAGTATCCTCCGAACTTAAAGTGAAGGTTTCAGGGGTAGGTATTTGATTTTCAGATTTGGACATAATCCACCAAGTCCCCAAAGGATATATCATCAGGAGACTGTAGGAAATTAGAAAAGTCTATTACTGTTTGTCTCAAAACCGTATTTTTCATTCTTGAAAAAGATTGATAACACATTTCGTCTCGATTCAGTACTCATTCGGAAAAGAATTCAATTTCTATGATTATCGGAATTTTTTTCAGACTAACTCAGAATCTTTTCTTGAAAGTAGAAGTTATAGATCATGAGCTTACGCTTCATCGTCCCGCCAGTAACATATTTTTCAGCACAATCCATACCTTAAATGACAACGTTTCATTGTAGAAACGATTCCACACTTTTTGTCTACTGTGAAACATTTGACTTCATTCCCGAATGTGGGAAATAACACGATTATACGTGTTCAAGAATCCGATTTACGTAGGAGTCACTTTTGAGTTGCTTGTGCTAAATCCTGATAATTCCTTCGAGAAATCCGAGATATTTTTCTCTCCCCGGATAAGGGATTCGAGAGGAGCCGCTTGCAACCGCGGCCTCGGCAACTGCGGGAGCCACATGAAATAAAACTCGTTTATCGAATGGCTTCGGGATCAGGTATTCATGTCCGAATGTAAATCTCTCCCCGCCATAAGCCTTACTTACCTCATCGGGAACGTCGAGACGAGCCAATTCCGCCAATGCGCGAGCCGCGGCAAGCTTCATCTCCAGAGTAATATTACGGGCTCTTACATCGAGAGCGCCTCTAAAGATAAACGGGAAACCCAATACGTTGTTCACCTGATTTGGATTATCGCTCCTCCCCGTTCCCATGATTAAGTCGGAACGAACCGCTTTCGCAGCTTGATAAGGAATTTCGGGATCAGGATTTGCTAATGCGAAGATTACGGGATTTTTTGCCATGGAACGAACCATATCCTCGTCCACCATATTCTCAACGGAAACACCGATAAAAATATCGGAGCCTTTCATCACGTCTCTAAGAGTTTTCGCGTCCGTTTTTTGAACGTATCTCTTTTTAGATTCGTTCAAATCATTTCTATGATGATGAATCACACCCTTGGTATCGACAAGAAAGACTTGTTCCTTTTTGATTCCTATATGTTGGATGAGTTCGGCAATTGCAA
>NZ_CP040840.1:155000-160000 GCF_006874765.1 Leptospira weilii | reverse complement strand
ACTATATCATCCGGAACCAGAATTGTAGCCGAATTCTGCAAAAGAGCATATTCGACCGTGGAGGCAACCTTATCGTCGTCCTTTTCTCCTTTGAGATGAGCTACGTTATTTCTAATATTGTCTAAATTCTCGAAGATTTTTTTACGTAAAGAGCGGGAATCGTGAATCTTATCCGTGATCTTCGTGAAACGGTTTGGAAAAACAAAACGTTCCGCACCTTTTGCTATCAAATTTACCTTCTTTTCCTTGGGAGTTTCTCCCTTGGAATGAAAACGCTCGTCTTCGGAATCATCTCCGGAAGGATAATCGTCCGAAGAAGACATGAATTCTCCCTTAAAACCGGATCCGAGCGAAGCAGCGGAATTTCCGTTGGAAAGAATATCCGATTTTTCTTTATTTCTAAAATGGAATGCGAGCATCAGCCCTAAAAATAAACTGACCGGAATTCCCACGAATAGAATTCCAGTGGTTCTAAAATGTACGGATGCGATCAAAAATAAAATCATACTCGCAACAAAACCTAACATTCCCATCGGAAGGTTGAATTTTTTTGCGAATTCTTGGGAACGTTGTCTTTCCACTTCCAACTGTTCCATCGTCTGGATTCCCTGTTGGAGTTTTACAATACTCTCGGCCTTGAGTTTCGCATTTAATCCCGGATGTTTTGGATTACTTAGGCTCGCGTTGATCTCCTTTGCAATTTCCAATTCTTTTTGATAAGCAGTATTTTTCGTCGCCATACTACTCAACTTGTGAAGAACCGCGGCCATATATCCCGGATCTACCGCGTATATCTCCGAAGTCTGATCTGGTTTTTCGATCACCTTCATTCCATATCGATCAGAAATCTCTTTTTTTAATTCATCAACCAATGCCGGATAATGTATTACGTCCGACAAACCCGAAGACTTCAATTTTTGCTCCGGGGAGAAACTATATAAAGTTTGTTCCTGAAGAGTGTGTTCCGCTATTTTATGGAGAATTTTCGACTTCAAAGACTTAAATACGCTCTGTTCTTTTCTTTGAACGAGTTTCCCTTTTTCTTCCATCAGCTTGGATATGATTTGAACGGAAAGTCTACAGGTTTCGGATACCTTCTTACCCAGTTCATCCGTCTCTCGTTCGAATGGATAATCGTTTATAAGAGAGATCAACGCTTTTACTTTTTCGCCATTTTGTTTTTTTCCAGGCTCTACCATTTGAATATGCGTCTGTTCGAACTCCGCAATCCGTCTTCCGAACAGTTCGTAACCGGCTCTTCCGCTAAGTTCCTTCAAATAAGGAATCGCGAATTTTTCAAGAGCATCCGCCTGACAACGATAATGCGCGATAATTTCGGGTTGATTCACGTAAGAACCGTCCGGATTCAACTGAAGATCATCCAAAATGATATGATAATCCGGAAGAATTTTCATTACGTAATTTTTTTTGGTCGCGTACGTAAGAAAGTCTCTTAGAAAGTCCGTCATAGGAATATAACTGTAAGGTTGAAATCCCCTTTTTAAAAGGGTAGAAAACTCGGCCTCAAGCGAGGCCAACTTCGGAAAGAGCCAATTTTTTCCCGCCTTATTTTTATGAAGCAAAAACGCACCCGGGCTATTTTCATCCGGAAGTTTTGGTTTTTTAGCTCGATTTTGAAGTATAAGGTCAACCATCTCCTCCGAAAATTCGAAACAAGCGGCTCGATACGGACTTACATCCGTTTTCGCTTCTTTCTGAGGACTTGCAATTGCGATTCGAGCCTGAATCTTAGCTCCGTTACGAACCAAAAACGGATAGATGTATGCGGACTTATTCTTGCCTTTTTTTTCATAATCGACCAATTGTCTTAAGGCAAGATCGACACTCGGCGGGGACTTTGCTTGTTCACTCAGGTTCCTATATTTATTCAGAAGTTCCGCAAGTTTATCTAACGTAAGTAAGTAGGACGGATGAATACTTTTGGAACCGTGCTTCTCTGTCTTTTTATGCCAATCCCTAAGTTCATCTAAAATACAACGCGCGGTTGCGGATAAGCCGACCGCTCCCTCGTTCAAAAAAATATAATCAGGCGCAAGAGACTGTATTTCGGTAGGTTTACTCTCCGCCAATTCCTCAAAGCTTATGTTTTGTTCGTTGCTTTCCATGTTTCTTATCAAATCGACAATACGGTTCTTTTTAATTGAATCTTTTTATTGTCCAGTATTCCTCTTAAATGGTTAAACAAAACCATTTATTTCGAGAATTTTTCCAATACCTTCCCGATTCTCAGAATTCCTTCTTCGATCTCTTTATTTTCCCGAACAAAGCTCAATCGAAAACATTCCTGTCTATGAGACCAGTTCGGATCGGCTCCGGGGAAAAAAGTTTCACCGGGAACGATAATTACGCCCGCTTTCTTCAAAATTGGATAAAGATCGTTAACAGGCAAAGATAAATTTTTTACCCAAATCCAAAGAAAAAAAGCGCCTTCGCTTTGATGAATCCGATAGTCGACTTTGGAACTCCAATTTTTTAGAATTACCTCCTGGGCAAAAACCGATTTCTTATGATAAAAAGGTAATATTACTTTTTCACATAAATCTTTCCAACGACCCGAACGAAAAAGATCCAACGCAATAAACTGCCCCGGACTGGCGCTTGTCAAATTGATAACCGAATTGGCCTTACGTAACATGGTGATTGTTTTCGAATCACCCAGTACAAAGCCGGTACGGACTCCAGGAAGACCCAACTTAGAAAGACTAAATACTTGGATCATTCCCGGCCTATGAATAAAGGAACTTTTTTCAAAAACCACGTTGGGAAATGGAAATCCGTAAGCATTGTCGACCAATAAAGGAATCTCTGCATCGTTTGCTCTTTCAATCAAAAACCCAAGCTCCCGATCCGTGATCACGTTACCGGTCGGATTCGTAGGTCGTGAAACGCAGATACAACCGGCATCCTGTTGCCAATTAATCGAATTGAACTTTTCCAAAGATATAAAATATTTATAATATCTATCCCCGATTTTTTGAATCTCAGGCGCAAAGGACAAGAATGAATCGGGCTCCAAAGTTTGATCCGTATAACCGATATACTCCGGAAGAATGGGAAAAAAAATTTTCTTTCTCCGACCGTTTCCGAAATTCCCTGAGAAAAAGTTTAATAAGAAATAAAATGCGTTCTGACTCCCATTCGTAATTGCAATTTGATCTTCGGTAATCTTTGTCCCGGATTCTTCCGATAAAATCGAAGCGATCGTTTCCCGAAGTTCCGGAATTCCGGAAGGCGATTCGTAACTCCCTATAATTCTCTGCATACTTCCAGATTCGATTTGTTTAGATATAATCTCCTTCCAT
Organism: Leptospira weilii; assembly: GCF_006874765.1. Lineage (NCBI taxonomy): Bacteria > Pseudomonadati > Spirochaetota > Leptospiria > Leptospirales > Leptospiraceae > Leptospira > Leptospira weilii. The sequence continues at coordinate 156,677 of NZ_CP040840.1, read as the reverse complement.
ACCTCGGCCACTTCCGGGATGAAAGCCGGATTTCCTCCACCTAACAAACAAGAACCAGGATGAAAGCGCCCCAAATCGTCCATCAATTGTCCAATTCCAGTTTGTTCTGAGAATTTCCGACCAAAAATAGAATATTGCATATCGTACCAAATTTCTTTCGAATTCTAATCCAGGAACTAGAATCTAAGCGAAAAGAGAAATTTTGTAGATTCTTTTCTCAAAAATCGGATCATCTTTACATATTTTTTAATTGAGAAGGAATTTCCGAATGTATTGTTTCTTCTTATTGGAAAATCTGCAAAGGGATTTTCGAATTAACAGAGATTCGCTCGAATGAGAAACGAAAATTGAATATAGAAGTAAAACAAAATCAAATCCTCTTCAAGCAGGAATAGATCCGACCTAATAGACCGAGCGATTCGTTACATTCTTTTCGAAGACGAGAACGAGCTTTATAGAATTCGAATTAAAAAATTGACTTTCGAATGGAAACTTCCATTGGAAAGCCTTCTCGTTTTATTTTTACATGGATGCAAACAGGATCTATTTACCCTATCTTGGGACGTTATCGTCCGCAGTAGGTTCGAAACTTTCTAACTTAACGTGAGTTCTATATACTTCAATCACCCAAAATCAGGAAAGTTCAGGCACAACGCTTCCTAAGGGGCGCGTTGTGGGACGATCGTTTCACAGAGGATTTGTCGTAATTCCGACAGATTTATCTTCCGATCCAAGTAATTGTGGTGCCCTTAGGAAGTACGGCATTTTAGTTTCTTATTCACCCAAACTTTCTTACGCCGAGTTCACGTTAATTTAGGAGACGTTCTTTCTAAAGACTTCTACGACATATGCGGTATAGATTTTAAATCCACAAAATTCAACACGATCGAATTGCAGAAAGTATTTCAGATCTCCCCCGAAAACAGGATTCAAATTAGAGTTAGCTTTCATTTACTAATCCCTATAAAATAAATACCGTTAATTTGAGCACAAGTCCCACATTTAGATGCAGAATTTTAGACACTCTATTATGTAGAGATGAGCAGGATAATGTTTTGTTGTAAATGTAAATTTAAACAGCAATATCGACTACTTCGTCAACACAGTGAACTACGCTTCCAAATGACAAGGAATTACAGAAGCGGGAAATCGCATTTTCAGAAGCGATATTCAGAGACGAAGAAATCATCTAAAAATGACGGTATGAAAGTTAAAAAAGCTCCTTTTAAACTTCCTTGGCTTCAAAAAAAATTCGGTTTATAAGCTTATTTCAAAAATATTTCTAATATTCAAAAACAAGAATGTATTTGATTTAGGAATTTTCTTTTTCGATCAGTCGAAGATTTATAAAAAAAGATCGGACTTTAAAAGGCGGAGTACTTTCACTAAATGCGAAGAATGAAACCTCGTAAATCCATCTGGTTGATGAGTTTTTACGGTTTCAAACTCAATTAAAATACAAAGGAAATAATTTTCAATCCGACAAACTTGGAGACGGCGGGGTTCGAACCCGCGTCCTATTGCGCCCCAGACCAGCCTCTACGTGTGTAGTCTGTATATAAAGTTTCGGAAAGAGGTTAACCCACAGACAGGACTCTCTCTCCTATCCGGCTCAAATACAGTCTCTTTTAGGAACCGAAAACCAAAAGAGCCGCCTCTTGATAAGTTGCAGAACGT
>NZ_CP040840.1:140000-150000 GCF_006874765.1 Leptospira weilii | reverse complement strand
TCTTTTTCCGAAATAAGAAAATAAATTCCCTGGCTTTCAAATTTTTGAAGCCTTGTAACGTCTTCTTCGGATGCATCCGATTTTTTGTGGATTAGGATCTGGCCGTTTTTATTATAAAAATCGACCGGTACTTCACTCTGACTGATAAAACTCTTGATAACGTCAGAATTGAATTCGAATTTTTCCAGAAGTTCCTTATTAACCGAATGTGAGCTATGATTCATATTAGAATTCATTTTATCAAATACCTTTAGTTCCATTTCGAAAAAGGTCTGGTACCCCTTCACAATTCCTACTCCGGAAGAATACAGAATCGGACTGGAAAAAAATTATTTATGAAACGTACATTTTAACTCAAAATCGGTCCGAATCAAAAAAAAATTAATTAATAAATTATTTCCAAAAAACAAGAACTTCTCTCTTAAAAATAGCGAAAAATACGTAAAAATGAAGCCTCAGATGACAACGTAAGAATTTTTAGAAACTTACCCGAATTTAGGAAAAATATCCCTTTTCGGCTCAGGTTGGAAGACTTAGTCTATTCAAAACCAGTCGAGCGCCAAAAGGTTTTCGAACAAACTAAAGTAAAGCATAGGCTTTCTATAAAAACGACTGACTCTTTTGGAATCGAAAAGAGCGATTTCAGGCGTTTTCTTTGGGAAGTTCGCCAGTTTGTTTAATCAATTCTTCGTAAAGACGGGCGTCCATATTCGGATCTAGAACATAAACGATCCTTCTCGGATCTTGATTTTTCTCGAGATTGTAAATCGCCCTTCTTCGATCGAGTTTTAAAGAAGAAATATCAAATCCGGAAATCCTTAGTTTTCCCATATTGCTGAAATTCGGTCGGATGGTTCCGATCCTTTCCAGCATAGGGCGAATTTGAGTTTTATACATCTCCCGAATGATACAAACCTCGAAAAACACTTTCTGATTGGAATCTTGTGTAACTACAATTACAAAATCTCCCTCTTGAATAAAGGGTTGATTATTGCACAAGGAAAGACCGATGTGATCGTAAAAATCCCTCAAAGTCTTTTCATTATATGCAAAAAAACTATTATTTAAAATGAGCTTCATCGCAACCAAAGGCTCGAACGGTTCTCTCCATTCCTGTCTTGTGGTTAAGGAAGCAAATTCCCCCGCAATGGAAATAACTCCAATATCTTCTATGGGAAGGTTATTGGTGAGAATATTCCGTATCTGCTTTTGAATATCGCCGACCAAAACGGTCTTCATCGGATCATCCTTATATTTTTCCTTATAAAGATTGAGCTTATGGATAAGAACTTTCGGCTGAGGGTAATTATTGTTCATCCCTTCGCCTTTGTGAGGACGGTGATGATTGAGAACCAGAGTTTTGATGTTATCATCTAAATCTGGAAGGTTAGCCACCATAAGATAGCTGATGATCGGATGATTTTTGATGTATTCGAATTCTTCCGTCTTCAGATCCTTTTGCACCGGAATTTTCATCTGAGTATAACCCACATCCGCAAGATAAGAAGACATCATCAGGTTCATCTGATCCAACTTCTTCTGCTCCATATCCACTTTGGTAAAAACCTTTCCCGCTCTTACCTTCATCGCCATGGAGATCACGGTGCGTTTCGTGAGTATCTCGGAATCCATTGGAACTCCAGCATTACTCATAACTTCAATGATGTTGACTAACCCGTTTTCCATATCGGGCGTAGATTTAAAGTCTTCTAATATTCCGTCGATAGATTTATTAAGATGTCTTACCTGACTTCCGTGAAGAGGAAATTTTTTTAATTCGGATAAAAAACCTGAGGCATTTCTTGCAAGCTCGACAGTTAATTCAGCGTTAACTAACTTAGCAAAACTTACTTCCCGACCATTTACGGTATCCGATCCGGAACCTTGTTTTCCACCGGCAATTTTCTCAAATTCGGATTTTAAAAAGTAGATTCCCTGGTTTTCAAACCTTAGTAATTTTGTAATGTCTTCTCCGTCAGCATTTTCCTTTTTATGAATGAGAATTTGCCCGTTTCTGTTGTAGAAATCAACCGGAATAACGCTGTTGATTTTAAAGTGTTGAATGATCTCTTCTGTAAAATCGAATTTCTGTAAGTCTTTTTGGGCGTCCATGAGAATAATCTTAAATGGTGAATTTATCTTTTGAATACAATGATACTAGCTAACGTATATTAAATAGCGGCTCAAGAATTCCATTGTTAATCCATGAAAAGGCGGGAATAAACTGTTTGCACTGAATATTTTTTATAAGAGACGAAAAAAAAATTACTTTATCGATTATTTCCAAGAAGAATTTAAACTAATCTCGAGTATATTTCGGCTTACGCGATCCTCTAATGACGAACCAGCAAAACCCTTTCCTGCTTTCGTATCGGAAAGTATAAAGGTATCTTGAGCCCGATTTCCGGTCCGATCCGTCCGAATCGTCGCGGAATGAATGTTAATTCCGTTTTCTTTGAGCACTCCAGTAACAAAGTAAAGAAGACCTTTTCTATCCGGAGCTTCGAGGGTAAATTTAGTTTTAGTTCCCGATTCTATATCTTCGAATTCCAACTTGGAATCGGGGCCGAGGTGATAAGTATTTCTAAGGTCGACTTCGCTTGAATGATGAATGATTTCTTCCAAAGCGAAATCGTCGGTAAATACGGAAGACATTAGAACTCCCAATTTAGAAGCCTTGATTTTAGAATCTGTTTCATCTGATTTTAATGTAAAAATATCATAGCTATAAAATTGGCCTTCCTCTTCTATCGTCCTGATGTCGCCGGAAACGATTTCCCAACCCATAAAAAACATCGCTTTCACCATTTTATGGAGAGTGCCGGGGGCAGTTTCGGTAGTTTTTAAAGTAACCGTATAGAATCCATTGTTCTCTTTATAGTGAAAATGAATCATCCTATGACCTGGTTACAAAGATAATTGTGCGTTTCAAAAAAAACGACTCTTTTCTGAACGTATTCTGTCCCTTATCCGGTGAAAAATTCTTGCCTCAGGGTTTCGAAGGAAAACAGTCAAAGTAGAGTGGAAATGAAAGATATTTGCCAAAAATAAAAGGAACGACATTTCCCAAAATGGTATGAAAAGACCTCTTGAATACAATCCGGACCTGATCCAAAAATCGGAACATTTGCCGTTGGAAAAGGAAAAAGGCTCCGCTAAAAAATGGAAAGCCCTGAATCCGAAAAAGGAAAAACCGAACTCGGAAACAGAAGGCGCGCCAGGTCTTTTGATTTTCGGATTATTCCGGTTCGCCAAAAAATATAAGGGAAGAATTTCCGTCATCATCGGGCTTCTCTGCTTCGAAATCGGATTTTATGCGAGTATCCCTTTTAGTTTTAAATATTTAATCGACGAAGCTCTCATCAATCGAAATCAAAATGCACTTTATTGGATCGGAGCCTATCTTGCGATCGGAACGATTACTTTTACAATTCTCGGAACCGTGAGAGACTATCTTTATAATTGGGCTTCCGCAAGAATTATCCAAGACCTTCGATTGCAGATGTACGAACATTTGGATCGATTGAATTTGGATTTTTTTTCCAACAATAAGTTAGGTGATATTCTTTCCAGGTTTTTCAACGATCTCGCGGCATTAGAACACGCCCTTCTAGCGTTTATTCCTTGGGGACTCGGTCCTCTTTTAGAGGCGATCTTTGGGACTATTCTACTTTTTTTATTGGATTGGAAGCTTGCTTCGATCGCATTGCTCATCTGGCCGATCAGTTTTTTAGGGCCGGGATTTTTATCCAGAAAATCCACGGAAATCAGCTACACAAGAAAATTAGAAGAAGCTCAAGTACTCAGTTTGGTGGAAGAATCTATTTCCGCGCAGAATTTGATCCGGGCTTACGACCTAAGCGATTACTTCTTCAACAGATTCAAGAACAACTGTGAAAAACTATTTCAAGTTTCCCTTCGACTCGGACTGACGAACTCTTATTTGGAACGTTCCGCAGGTTCAGGAATTTTATTTCTTCAAGGAGTCCTTTTACTTGTAGGAACTATATTCGCATATCATAATGCGCTTAGTATCGGAACTTTAGCGGCTTTTTTACCCCCGTTTTTAAATTTAAGTTATTCCTTATTGTATCTTTCCCAATATTTACCCGCGCTGAATCACGCGAGTGGGTCGGCAAAACGGATCTTAGAATTATTACGCGCTCCCGTATTCGAACCAGATCCGGAAGAATCTTCAATCCCGGAATTGAAAGAGGCGATCCACTTCGAAAACGTTCATTTTCGATACAAGGGAAGGTCAAAAAATCTAAGCGATATCACTCTCACGATTCCCAAAGGAAGTTATACCGCCATCGTAGGCAGTTCGGGAGTCGGTAAAAGCACTTTCATCAAGCTTCTTCTAGGAATGGTACAACCTAACGAGGGAAAAATTCTTTTTGACGGTATGAATCTAAATTCCCTATCTAGAAGCTCAGTTCGGTCCCTAATAGGCGTAGTATTTCAAGAGACATTCCTTTTCAACACTACCATCTTTGAAAACATTCGTATCGGTAAACCGAGCGCAACTCTGGAAGAAGCGATTGAGGCGGCCAAAAAAGCTGAAATACACGAGATGATTCTCTCGTTACCTATGGGTTACGAAACAAACGCGGGAGACAGAGGAACCAAACTTTCCGGCGGAGAAAGACAAAGAATCGCGATAGCAAGAGCTTTCTTAAGAAATCCTCAGATTCTTCTTTTGGACGAAGCGACTTCCTCCTTAGACCCGGTAACGGAAGCAAGAATTATGAAAACCCTTTCTTTGTTAAGAGAAGGAAGAACGGTAATCTCTGTGACTCATAGACTTTCCACAATCCGAGAAGCGGATCAGGTTTTTCAAATGCGAAATGGAAAACTGGAAAGATTCTCCGTTCCGGAGCCCGAACAACAAGCGATGGTTCTGTAAGGAATTCCTTTTCTTACTTGCAATTTTTTTCCCAACTAAATTACATTCTTTCCAATGCTCTTAGTACCTACATACATCGCTGATTCTCCGATTGGCGGCTTCGGCCTTTTTGCCGGTCGAGACATTCAAAAAGGCGAGTTGATTTGGAAATACCATCCTAAGACGGTCTGGGTTTTAACTGATCAAGAATTGAATTCCCTTCCGCTATCCGTTCAAGAAATGTTTCGCACTTATTCCTATCAAACCGCCGAAAAATGGTTCTACTGCTCGGATAATTCCAAGTTTATGAATCACAGTGACGATCCGAATACGAAAGAAGATTTTACGAGCGATCAAACGAACCCAATGGGACAAGACATTGCAACGAGATTGATTCTAAAAGGAGAAGAACTCACCTGTAACTATAAGCTTTTCGACGATAATTGGAAAATAAAACTCGGTTTAATTTCTTGACGCTTTTATTTGTTCTTTGAGCCGAATTGCGGCGAGAGCGTAGCCTCCGTCCGCCGAATCCACAAAATGGACTTCCCTCGCGGAACCTTCGTGTAAAGCGCAAGTCATCAAAGCCCTATCGGAAACATGATATCCATAAAAGAGTTTTCCTTGTTTATAAAGATCGTCCAAAAATTTGAGAAACGATTCTCTGGAATCGGAATCACAAGCAACGACCATTTTTAATGTTCCGTCGTATTTCCTAAAATCAGAAGCAAGTACTTGAGATTTTCTTAATTCTCGCAGTTCCATTCCGTTCACTTTCGGACCGAACTTCCATTGTGTATTGATGGCAAGATTGAGCGTAATCCCTTCGATTTTGATCTTGAGCATCTTTAAAAAATGAAAAATTCCTTTTCTACTTCCGGAATGAACCGTCGCTTCTTTACGAAAATATTTTCCGGATAGATCCACTTTGATTTTTTCTTCTTTAAGAGGATGAATTTCCACATCGTTCCCCAGGAGAACGCCAACTTGATCGAGGACAATTTTCAACAATTCTTGATCGGAAGCAACGCCCGAAGAATTCATCTTAATGATAAACGAAACAGTTTCTCCCCGATGGCTTGGGATATCCTGCCAACGACAGGTAAAACCTGTAAAATCCGGTTCAATCTTAGCCTTATGAGTCAATGAGATAATATAAGGGTTCGCCGAATCGTTATTCTTAATGAGATTTTCCGCCATATCTAAAGCGTTTCCCGTTAAGATCGCCTGATTATAAAATTCGGAAATTTTTAATTTACAAAGTTTTAATTCTTTACCGCTTTTTTTCAGCTCCCCTACGTTTACGATTCCGACTCTGAGCTTCAAGCCAAAGTTGTTTTTCACCGATTCTCGAATTGAAAATAAGATATCTTTCACTTCGGAAAGAAGGCTATCCGGAAGCAACAATGTCATGCCGTCGCCTCCGAATAAAAACGGATAATCCATATCCCCCATGAGATTGGAGACTGCCATCGCCGTAATACCACCCGCTATGTTTACGTCCTTATAATGTCCATTTCGAATTGCGTCTGTCGAATTCACCACATCCGTGATGACTATATTCCAATCGTCTGGAACGGTAAAATAATTGGAAGGTTCTATAATTTCCGTAAAAGAGGAAAGTGCTGGCAGATATTTATAAAAATTCTGAGTATTCAACGTTGATTTTCGATCGATGGTTTGAATCATTTTATTTCACCTAATAACAATTATATTTTATTCCAAAAAAGAATTTTAAAAACTTCCTTACGGCGTGTCTTAAAACCTACCAAACGATCCTTAAAGAGCGAAGGCATTGAGGTTTGTTGTACTCTATCAGAAAGATCAAGCTGCAATAACCTGTCTCAAAACTGGGACAGGTTATTGCATTAGAGTTGTTGAAAAATTCAATAGCGGAGATTAACAAAGCTGCTCCAATCGCCCGTTTCAATGAAACAGAAATAGATGGAGAAGTAATTTTTCAACAATTCTATTGAAAAAACTTTACATTTTTAGAAATCAATCCGGATCGAATTCAAAAGCTTCGAAATCAATAGATGCTATACTCGGAAATTCTCCAAATTTTTACACGTATTTTTCTAACTTACCCGAAATCAATAATCAATCTTGAGATCCTTAATCTTTTTATCCAAAGTGTTTCGATTAATCCCTAAAAATTTAGCGACTCTAGTTTTGGTATATTTGAACTTTTTCATCGCGTACTTAATCAGACGGGCTTCCACCTCACCTATTATAACTTCGATTGCTCTTCCGTCCAGAGCGTCCAAATGCGAGGAGGAAAATCTGGAATTGGCTATTTCCAAAGATGTTTCCGAATCACCCGTTTCAAGGTCAAAATCTTCGTTTCCGTAGAGAAGACGTCCATTGATCTCGGAGAAGTCTTGGATGTCTAACATTTCCAATTGTGAAAGAACAACCGCGCGTTCGATAACGTTTTCAAGTTCTCGGACATTTCCGGGCCAATTGTAATTCATCAAAAGCTTATGCGCTTCTCTTGTAACCCCTGTGATTTTTTTACCGTTTTCTTCCGCATACTTCGCAATGAAGTGATTGATCAAAAGAGGAATATCGTCCGCTCTTTCACGAAGAGGCGGAGTATGCATATTTACGACATTGAGTCTGTAGAAAAGGTCCGGTCTGAATTTTTTCTCCGAGATTAATTTTTCCAAATCGGCATTAGTCGCAGCGATAATTCTTACGTCGATTTTTTTCGGTTTTATAGAACCGACCGCTTCGATTTCTTTTTCCTGAAGAACTCTCAAAAGCTTGGATTGTAAATTGAGATCCATCTCACCGATTTCATCAAGAAAAATCGTTCCCGTATCGGCCATTTCGAATTTTCCTTTTTTATCCGAAACCGCCCCGGTAAAAGAACCTTTCTTATGACCGAAAAGTTCGCTTTCTAATAAGTTTTCTGGAATCGCCGCACAGTTGATTTTAATAAACGGTTTATCTGCACGGGAGGAATTGTAATGAATCGCGGATGCGATCATTTCTTTACCGGTTCCTGATTCTCCCGTAATTAAAACGGAAGCTCTTGAATCCGAAACGAGATGAATCATCTCAAAAAGTTTTTCCATCGGTTTGGACTTGCCTATCAGAGACCCAAACTTATATTTATTCTTTAATTCTCTTTTAAGGAGAACGTTCTCTCTTGAGATCTCTCTTTTTTCCTCGTCGATGAGTTTTTGAATTCGAATTGCTTGGTAGATTACGGAAGCAACCACTTGCAGAAAGTCTAAATAAGTTTTCAGATCAATATATTTTTTATGGACAAAATAAACGCTTACGACTCCTAAAACACCAGTATCGGACTTGATCGGAGCCGCGAGAAAACTAACGTTCTCTGGATTATTTTTAAAATGAGCGGCGTTGCCCACCCGATTCAAAAAATTTTCGTCGTTTGCGATCGATTCCACGATAATCGGCTCGCCCGTTTCAAAAACTTTTCCGGTAATTCCCTCTCCGGGAAGATAAACCCCTTTTTCCATTTCTTCGGCGGTTAAACCGGAGGCTGCTTCGAGTTTCAAAATCGCTTTTTCCGCTTCGAAAAGAACGATACTTCCCCGCTCTAAGTTTAAGGATTTTTCCAAACGATCCATGATGTCTTCGAAAATTTCCTGAAGAACCAACGTAGAAGTAACGGTTCTAGAAATATCGATTAACACTTGTTGTATCTTATTCTTTTGTTCGAGCTGTCTGAAAATTTGTAAGTTCTTAAAAATCTGTGCGGCTTGATTGGCAAGGGTCGAGATAATTTCCAGGTGCTCGTCATTAAAAGCGCCTTTCCGACTGGAATCCAAGGAAATAACGCCGATTACTACGTCCTCGACGATCATAGGAACCGCCAGCTCCGACATAATATCGTCCTTTATGGAAATATAATGCGGATTAGCCGTAACGTCGCTGACGATCATACCCTCACCGGATGCGGCTACAATTCCGGTAATACCCTCCCCAACCTTTAATTTTACCTTGGTTCTAACGGAAGGATTCATACCCCGAAAGGTCACAATATCCAAAACGTTTTCTTTTTCATTGATCAACATCAAAGAACCCGAGCCGACTTCGCAAATCTGAATGCAACGTTCTAGAATTAAGTCTAGAAGTTTATCCGGATCCAAAGTAGAATTCATGGCAGTTGCAACTTCTTGTATAGATCTTAAAGGACTTGGCTTCACATATCCCGACATGCTTAAAATTTTTGCGATTTGACAATTTTAGAGTCAATCCAATTTTCATTTTTCGCTTATTTATAAAGCGATTTTTTTCAAAAATGCTAATAAAATTAATGCTGGTTGGCATGATTTTGGGATAGATTCGATTTCAAGAAAATTTGCACCTTGTAGTTTTTGGCTCTATCCGGAAAAAATTCGGTTTTGAAGTATTTTAACGTGAGTTCGGCGTAAGAAATCCATGATTCATCTTTCTGTAGGAAGTTGGAATTTGAACTCTGTAAATCTATTCTTAAAATGTGGGAACTACAACAAATCGCGATTTTACGAGCAAATTTTAAAAGCAGGAACTTCTACTTTTAGAAAATTTTCTCATTTTCTTACGCCGAGCTCACATTATTTTAGTAAATAATTCTCATCCCTTGTATAACGCCGTATTTTTACAATTCGCGGATGTGTGATAATTACTCTTGCAGCAATCCCAAGAACCCGTTATACCTGCATTAACCAACTCAGATGAGAGATAAAATCTCCGAATCCACACGAAATATTTTTGATACGGTTTGGAAAAGAATCATTCCTTTTCACGAGATGATACTGTCTCGCTCCGCTGTTCTTTCCTATTCCGGCGGGAAGGATTCTTCCCTTTTACTTCACTTTTATTTTTGGCTTTGGGTCGAAAAAAAAATTCCCGTACCTTGCATTTATCACTTAGACCATTCAATCCGATTCAATTTAGAACAGGAAAAAAAAATCCTCGATTATACGGAAAGTACGTTTCCATTTCCGAATTTATTCAAAAAAAAAAATATTCCTGCCTTATCTCGAAAGTTAGGCAAAACACTCGAAGAGACTGGAAGAGCTTTTCGATATAAGGATCTGGAAAAAATTTCAAATCAATACGAAGGTTATATTGTTACCGGCCATCACTCTACCGATT
>NZ_CP040840.1:127500-137500 GCF_006874765.1 Leptospira weilii | reverse complement strand
TACTTTTCCTGAACTAGATCTTTTCGAATAATATCTGCCTCGATTTCAACAGAAAGCAAAGGAGACATAAATTTTACACGCTCCCCCAAAAGAATTTCTTCTCGTGAGCTGATCGAGGCTCCGATCACGCTCATATCTTCTAGATTCCCCAAAATCTCATTCTTACCGAGAACCATTTTTACTAGATTGTCCTTTCGGAACCGTTTGTAAAAGCGCTTATCGGCAAAAGCGTCGATAGTGACTTTTTTCTGTTGCCCCATTTCGATTTGCATAGTGCAATCCAGAATAACTCAAATCGAACGAAATAAAAGAAGATTTTTAAGAAAGTGGAGATCGGTAAGTCTAAATTCTTTTTAACAGAATTCTTAAAAGAGAATCAAAACAAAAAAGAACGATTTCTAAAGAAAAAACGAATCGTTTTCTCTCCCTAAAAAAACTTTCATCTTAGTGGAAGCTCCGGATTCCTGATGAAAGATTCTAAAAATATCTTCGTCCCGATGATCCGGTTCATGATGAGTCAACACCAATCGCTTAACTTCCAAAATTTCTCCACAACGAATCGCAACCTTACCGGAGGTATGTCCCCAACCTACTTTTTTTTCGGCTTCTTCCGAGCTGTATTGAGCGTCTATGATTAGCATGTCTGTTTCTCCGAAAGACTTCCTGAGCTCGGAGAACTCTTCGAGATCAGGTTCCTGAACTTCAACATCGGTACAAAACAAAAAGCTCTTACCCTGTTCCTCAAATCGAAATCCAGTACAATTTCCCGGATGTCTCAGAAGAAAGGGAGTTACCTTTACAGATCCGATGCTCGTACTTTTATTCCTTTCCAAAAGGTGAAAGGTTTTTTGAGACATCATACCAGAAAACGGAATAGGAAAATGCTCCTCGTTTTGTTGCCTTTCGAATCTTTCCTGAAGGTTGGGGATGGTAGAATAAAAATGAATATCTATGCCGGGAAAATAAGCGGGTTTAAAAAACATCCAACCTTGTATATGATCCCAGTGAGTATGAGTGATCAAAATGTGAATTGAATCTCCGGATTTTAGGCCCTCAGCAAGTAGGTCGTTCCCTAATTGTCTCATTCCAGATCCGCAGTCGATGATGTAACGCTCTCCAGACTGAGCTTGTATAAAAACGCAAGTGGTGTTTCCGCCGATTGTTCCGGATAAAGAAGGATCTAAAGAGTCTAAAAACCCCTCCTCTGAAAACATCCCGTTCTTCCGCTTGATTTCGGAATGAGCCGCTTTCAAAATTTTAAGAATTTTTTCCCTGTATTCCGATTCACTTAATGGTGTGGGAAGAGAACCGCGTACGCCGTATAATTTTATTTTCACTGTATTATATTAGACAAACAAAATGTGTAAAATTCCCTGACGATAGCGATGTCCCAAGATCTTGAACAAAAACTCTGGTCAATCGCAAGCGGGGTCCCTTTCGTTTCGGATTATTTTTTGCAGGCTAGCCCTGTAAGGAAACTGAAAAAAGAAAATTTATTCTCAAAAGTGTTCGAGACATATTTTTTAGAGTTGGGTTCCGGCTGGGGAGAAGTGGCCATTACCATGGCCCTTCAGAGACGGAATACGGGCTTCGTATTGATGGAAAAGAAATTTGACCGCATCCGTCACACGATACGCGAAATTGAAAAACATTCCCTTGATAATGTGAAAATTCTTTGCGTTAACTTCAATTGGTTCTTGGCAGATGTATTCGAAGAAAACTTATTTTCCGAAATTTTACTCAATTTTCCAGATCCTTGGCCTAAAAAAAGGCATCATAAAAAAAGAACTATAAATTCCAAATTTCTAGAATCTCTTAAAGTTCTTCTTCCGGAAAAAGGCAAGTTTTCCTTCGCGACGGACTATGGCCCGTATGCGAGAAAGACAATTCGTATTTTCAGAGATTCGAAAGTTTTCAAACCAGAAACGATGGAATTCAGATTGGAAAGAAAGGAAATTCCCATTTCCCATTTTGAAAGAAAAAAACGGAAAGAAGGAAAAAGAATCTATTATATCGATCAGATTCTGATTCGAAAATAAACTTTTGCTACGATAACATTTATAAAAGAGCATAACGCTAACTAACGTGAGTCTGTATAACAAATGCAAAAGCGATTCTATGTTTCGACCTGAATGCCGATCCATAGAAAGGCATTCGCTGAGTTAACGCGATTCACAAAGAGCCATAACCAACCACACAAGTACTTGGATCCGAAGATAAATCTGTCGGAATTCCGACAAATCCTCTGTGAAACTTACCCCACAACGCGACCTAAACACCGACCCATAGGAAGGTGTTTACTGAGTTTAGGAAGAAACGTTGAGTTAAATTCCGAGGAATTGGTGCATTATGTTGAGGCCGTAGACAGTAACATTGAGTTTCTTATTCGCCCAATTTTTCTTACACCGAATTTACGTTAAATTTAGAATACCTCCTTTACTACTCGGATGTATGAAAATGATACTCGAAAATAAGCCGCCGGTTTTGCAAAATTACAACGGTTCTCAAAAATTAAGTCAAATCGGGAATTTCCGACTTTAGGGAAGATTCCAACATTCTAATTTTCGAAATAAGTTTATCATAGTATTCTATTCATGCGCCCGAGTAGCAAGTCCGTAAGCACAAAAAAATAAATCTACCATAAAACCAAATACGTTTAATAGAATAAAATTAAATTTTAAAACGCACTTGTTGATTTTTTAACGATAAACTAAAGAATAAATTTTTCCCTCATCATCCTTTAATGGATAAGACCAAATCGGTTTACCGTCGATTCCATAACGGATCGCCTTCCCAGATTTAAATAAAACAATTCCGTCATCTTTCTTGCCCGGAAGAATTCCTTCAATGTCGGACGCTTCCACGGTAAATGAAGTCACTTTGAGTGAGTTTGATTCGACGCGATACACAGTTTTTCCCGCACGAAACCAAAGGTAAGGAGAACGAACCACGAACTGAGAAGCGGAATCGTTCGGCAGATCGATTGAAGTGGATTTTTCGTTATCGATTGAAACTATTTTTTTTCCGGACAAAAAGAAAATTCCGGTTTCATAAGATCCTAAAAATCTGAGTTCTCCGGTTCCTTTTTGAGAAATCGTTTTGGCATTTAAGTCCTTTAAAGAAGAATCATACACTTGCGTCCGAATTCCGTCTTTCTGAGCGACTGAAAATAAAACACCGGATTTAATCCCGGACCAAAATGAACCTTCAAAAACGATCGAACCGTTCAATTCGAGTTGATCAGAATAACTGTAAATTTTAGAATTTTTTCCAGACGCAATTTCAATCAAAATATTTTCCCCGGAAAGATTCGCTTTTTTTACTTCACCGGTAGGAAGCGTTGTTTCTCTTAATATGAGTCCCGTTTTAAGATCCATAATTTCGAGTTTTCTTTCGGAAACTCCGACGAGGCGTTTATCAGCCAATAAGAATTTATAAGGAGTTTTCGTTTGAATTCTCCAGAGGCGAACTCCTCGATTTTTATCCAAGGTCTCTACACTGGTTCCATAGTTTAATATTACGGAATTATTAATTAAAATAGGAATACCGATCAACTTTCCCCTACTTTGATAAGACTGTAAAATCACGGGATTATCCTCGTCTGTGATCACTAATCTCTCAGCCTGAGTAGCATGAGGGGAAGCCGGAAACTTCTCGGCAAGTTCTCTTCCTAACTCCAGAATTTCTTTTTTGATAGCAGGGTTCGTTATTTTCGTTTTTTGTTCGGAAAGAATTCGAATTAAACCAAAGAGATTTTTTTCGTTTCTTTCCAGATCCAAAGCCTTACGAATCTCTTTTTCAGCCTGTTCCAAATCTCCACGTTTGTAATAGATATAGGAAATCTGGTAGTGAGCGTCCGAAAATTCCGGATTTTTCTGAATGATTTCCTTAAAGATTGCAATCGCTTCGTTATAAAGATTGTCGTTGAAAAGTATAATCCCGATGTTATAAGGCGCAAGTTCGTTCGCGGAATCCTGCTGCATCGCGGTTTCAAATTCTTCCTTAGCAAGTTTTTTATTTCCGGAGTGATACATGGAAATTCCCTTACCGATCCTAGCCGCCACAAAATCGATGTTTAAAAGGAGAGACCTATCAAAAGAATCAATCGAGGCTTCGTATTCCTTTCTTTGAAGATGTATGATTCCCATCTGATAATGACTATAATAAGAATCCGGTTTTTTAGCGAGAATCTCTTTAAAACCAGCTTCGGCTTTGTCTATTTCGCCCTTGCGAAGCAAAAAGGCATTGATCGCTTCCCGAGTCTGAAGATTGCGAGTTCCGGGCGGAGGGCTTTCCAACATGGAAATCCCTTTTTCCTCGTTTCCTAAAGCCAAATGACATTCAGCAATTTTAATATATAGAGTTAACTTTCCAGTTTTCTGAAAAGCCTCCTGATACAATGGTATCGCTTTTTCATACTGATGAGTATCGAAAAGTTTATTCGCCTTTTGAATAATTGGAATCACAATTCCAAACTTTTGATTTTCCTGGATTGTCTTTCTCGTTTCCGCAATTTCAGGAATGTCTTTGGTTAACTTCTCCGCCTTGGAAATCCAATTCAAAGCGGAATCGTGATTGTTTCTTTCGTTCTCTTCCAAAGAAATCTTATAATACAACATCGCGAGACGAAAATTGACCGCTTCGTTATTCGGAAATTTTTTCTGTAGATTTTTATAAACGTTTTCTGCCTTTTCGTATTCCTTTTTATCTTCGTAAGTTCTTCCCAAAACGATTGCGGCAGAAGGATCGTTACCGGTTAAATTTTCCAATTCTTTCGTGTATTGACTAACTAGGTTTTGATTTTTTTGAGAAGAATAAAGGCGAATCAATCCTTGAAGCGCCGGAATATTTTGCTTATTTATGGAAAGGGCTTTTTTAAAATTTTCCTCGGAAGACTTCGGATCTCCCGAAATGAAATACAACCTTCCAAACGCATTGTAAACGGAAGGTTCCTCCGAAGAAGCTTTCTTTGCCTTTTCGTAAAACACTTTCGCTCCTTTGGTATCTCCTCTTCTAAGATGTTTATCTCCTTCGTAAATCTGTTCGGAGATATCGATAAATGAGACGATCTGTTTCTTTTCAGATTCAGACTTTAAGGACTCGGCTTCCTTTCTTGCGGCTTTATATCGATTTTCTGCGATCAATAAAAACACTAAATTTGTTACGGGTTCCGCGAATGCCGGATCCAACTCTCGGGCCCTTGTAAAATACACGAGAGCCTTTGCAGGCTCACCCAAGGCTTTCATATTCAAACCCATTTGGTTTTGATAGATCGCATTGTTCGGAAATAGAGAGATCGCTTTTTCCAAGACAGATACCGATTTTCTGTAATTTCCCGTTTTATAATGTACCGCCGCGATTCCAGAAATCGCCTCTTGATAATCGGACTTAAGTGCGAGAGAACTCTCAAAAGCTTTCAGCGCGGCCTCATATTCCCCCGTTAAAATTCGAGCATTTCCAAGAAAGATATAAGGTGTGGGATTTTTAGGATCGTTTTGAATCGCGGTTTGAAAGTGAGAAGCGGCTTCCTTATAATTCTTTTTTCTCATGGCCTGGTTCCCATTTTCCAAAGCCGAAGCAACTCTAGTTATGGAGGCTGATTTTTTCGCGGACAATAATTCCGGATTGTTTTTCCTCGCTTCTTCGAAATAAACCTCGGCTTCTTCATACTTTTTCAATTGCACCGCAGCGTCTCCTAGTTGCATGTTCAATTGAGCGGGAAATGCGAATTCCTCTGCGGGAATTCTTTTGAGAGTTTCGTAAGATTGTTCGAACTTACCTTGGTTTTTTAAGATTACCGCTTTTTTGAAGGAATAATTGTATTTGTCTTTAACCGGTAAAGATTCCAGTTTCCCATAAACTTCTATCGCATCCTCGTTTTTACCTTCAGCGGTATAAATGATGCCTAACGTGAGTAAAATCTGTTCATTTTCGGGATCAATATCGGTTCCTTTTTTCAAAGAAGCGAGTGCGTCCCGATTTTTACCGAGTTTGTATTCGGAAACCCCAGCAAGATAATAACCCGGTGCGGTTGGATACGTATTCACCGCAAGATTAGCTTTTTCCAAAGACTTTTCAAAATTTCCTTTTTGAAAAAAAGAATTTCCTTCGTTTAAAATTCTCGAAACTCGTTTTAACTTTTCACGAGTCGCTGAATCTTTTTCTAGAATCGCGTCTTGAGTTTGAGATTTTCTAAAATCCTTACTCAAACAATGGATAGTAAATTGCCCCCAAATTAAAACGAGTGCTACAGTGAATATGATATTGTTTTTCATGGAATTCAAACCTTTCATTTATATCCTTTATATTCGATCTTGAGATTTCTTAACGGAGAACGTTTTGAAAACTTCTCCCCTCTCGTAAGGATGGAAATTCGCCAAACACCGGAAACATCGAACGTATCCTCTAATACTTTAGAATATCCCAAATACAATCGAATCGTTTTTTCTTTCATATCTGTTACGATCCGAAACGGACGTCCGTCTTCTTTGTCTTCCTTTTTAAATCTGTATGTTCCAACGTTGTCTCCATTGGAAGGAAAGGAATATACGCTAAGTCTTTCCTTTTCATATTCCAAGCTGATCGTCTTTTTCGGTGTGTGAAAAGAAATCGCCACGATCCCAGAATCCGATTCGGAGGAGATCGGAATGATTCCTTTCACTTCCATATTTTCGGGAACAAAAGGAGCGGAAAAAACACCGTACCAGCCGGGGGACAAAGAAGAAACATTCTGAAAATCTAATGTTTTTCCCGAAAAAGCCTGAAACCCTTTTTCACCGGAAAGTTTCCAGAACTCGGGCTCGGACACCAAATTGTCGGTTTTATAAGGCAGCGCAATTTCGGTGATTTTATCGGCCTCTATGATCAACTGACCTTCATAATAAACCAATGGCCCGTTCTCAGTATCCCGAACCAATTCCAGCTGTATCGCCCCCGGACTAAGATTACTTCTATAAAACGGGGTCTCCCCGGTTTTTAAACCGTCTAGCGCCACTTGAAGCGCTTCCGGAAAACTTAAAATCCTCAAACCTCCCAGTGTTCGATCTTCTTTCCATTCTTGATAAATGGAAATGGTTTGACCCGAACGAATTTGTAAGGATTTAATTACGTCTTTTTGCCCCGGACGAGTAATTTGAATCTGCTGCAAACCCTCCGGCAACGGATAATTTCGAAAGGATGCGATTCCGATCTTTTCACCTTGAAACAAAACCTCCGTATCCGCAGAAGAAGCGCTAAATGAAAGATAACCTTGAATCGATTTTTTAAGAATCGAATCGATTTCTCCGGAACTCAAAGACTTTTCCCACACCGGAACCAAAGTAGATTTCGGATCGAGTGCGAGAATTCCTGAATTGTGTTTTAGATAATAAACCTGATTGGCTTGCAATTCGTCCTCAACTTGAGGAGTTTGAAAAGATCCGTCCACACTTCCATAAACGATATCTTTCACAGGATCTATGATTTTTTGGTTTACAATCCATTTCCCGGAAACCTCGCGGATATCAGTTTGTATCACGGCGTCTACTTCCAGTTTTTTGATTGTCTCCGCAAACTCATCTAAGGTTTTGCCACCCGAATCTGCAATTCGAACTTGTTTTCCTTTTACCTTCGCCCAAATCAGTCGGACCTCATCGCTTAAGAAAGCCGCAAGTTTCGGATCCATCTCTCTCGGTATCTTAAAAGGAGCAAAAACAAAGACAGGAGTTGAATGTCCCGTCTTCCGAATTTTATAATCGGCATCGGAACCTGCCCCAAAAATCGCTTCTTCCTCTTTAAGCGATTTAAACGTGGGTTCCTGTAAAACGGAATTGAAGTTTTCGATTTTTTGAACGGAAGAACAATCGATAAAAATCCATAAGAAAAAAAAGAAGAATGTAAACAATCGCATCGGATTAAAAATAAATTTCATAAGAGTTTATTATTTTCCATCAGGTTGAATAAGAAATCCATTATAAAAAAATCGAGAGAACGATCATCCGTAATTTTCGATGATTTTCGATTAAAAATAAAAAAACCGGGGAAAATCTTCCCCGGTTTGTAAGAACACAACGCAGTTCAAGGGTTATTTAAAATTTTAAAAACTTTCTTTCGGGTTTAATTTCAGTTTTTCCTTCTGTACATCTTGTTGTACATATTTGGTTTCGTTTACGGCCTTAGCGATTTTCGTAACCTCGTCGGCGTTGTTACGATCCGCCTCGCGCTTTTGAAGCTCCGCCTTTACTTCCTCTACAGAACCCGACTGGCTCAAAATTTTAAGCTCTTCACTGGAAGATTTAAGTTCTTCCACGAGTTTTCCATATTCGAAAGTTTCATTTTTATGAAGAACGATCAATTCTTTCATTTCAATAAGAGAATCGCTTTGAAGCGAACGAATCAACTTATCCGTAAGCTTTTGATTCTTTTCGATTCTAAGCTCCCGGTTTTTGTTCAGGATAACTTCGGAAGATTCTCCCTTTTTAGAAACTGCGATAGTTCCTTCGATCACAGCGAAACGAACGGTACAATTTTCTTTCGCACAATTGATTTTGGATCCCTGCGGACTTTCTACGGAGGTCAAAAAGGAAGTTCCTCTAACACCCGCAAGTGCAGTCGGTGTGGAAACGGTAAACTCGGTAGTTTTCTGATTTTTCTTTACCATAGTCACGATTTTTCCGTAATTCACTTGAACGTTCGTATCCAACCCGTTCGGATTCATAAGGGTGGAGATTTCGATATTGGAATTTTTAGACATTTTGACAACGCCACTATCCGAAACCATAATCTCGGCTCCCCCATTCGATCCGGTCACAATCCGATCGGTAGAGGAAAGAACAGCTCCCAACTCCGCTTTTCTTTCCCCGGAGTCGGAAAGAATTTTGACATCTCCAAGAATCCACACAATTCTCGCTACGGCAGAATTAGATTCGGTTTTTACCTGGTCGCTACCGGATGATTTGTTAGTGCTACAGACCGTCGACAACATGCAAATCACTGCAATGAATAGATAACGTTTCATAGATCCCCCAAACTCAAAAAAGCTACATTTTAAATAACATGTTTCCCCGCGGAAAATTGCAAGGATTTAGAACTAATATATCATACAAATAGGGCGATTTCTCGTAAAAAACGCTAACGTTTCACGTTAGTTTACTTTTTTTTCGGCTTTTCCGGTTCTGTGATGATAATATCCAATTCCTCTTCCAATCTGCATTTCGGATAGTTATCAATAGGAAGACTAGTTCCGACCCAACCGAAGGCTTCTTGGGCCGTAATTACATGAATATCCCAACCCATAACGATATTTGGACAATCCCAAACTTTATTTTTACAAAGTACTTGACTGGATTTCGGTTTGGGGTACGCCCATGCCGAAGGCGGATAAACACACTTCATTTCCACTTCCGCAATCTTTCTCAGTCTTTTAACGTTTACTTCGAACTCTTTGAAAGTGGAAACCAAAGGATTTGCAAGAAGTTCGTCAAAATATTTTTTGGAGGTGTTGTAAGTGATATAGTAAACCAATTCCTCCATCACATAGTCTTTATCAGAAGCGTTGTGACTGACATTGGCTATATAACGGGCTAGTTTTAATGCGTCGGTCAGTAAGGCTTGAAATAAATCGAAGGATTTTTCCGGAATCGCGTCTTCTTTTGAGCGATCCTCCTTACTATCGCTTTCACCGTCGTTCGAAACAATATCGTCCAAAAAGGTTTCGTTTATACTTTCGCTCTCTCCGCCCTTATCAATCGAAATCAGCTTCTCGGGGTTGTCCATCATTCCGAGTGGCATATGACTGGAAATCGCGCCGTACGTAAATCCGATAAGATCAAGTTTTTGTAATACATCAGAACACTTATGCGCGATTCTGACTTTTTCATTGTCATCGGAAGGCAATTTGATGAACCGATCCACTCCGATACGAGGAACGTCCATAAGAACTCCCGCAGTGAAAGCATATCTTCGAAGAAGTCTGAACTTCATCGTATCAGGAATCATCACGATCCCAAGGGCCAAAAGACCC
>NZ_CP040840.1:112500-122500 GCF_006874765.1 Leptospira weilii | reverse complement strand
CTGGAAAAAAAATCAGCAGAAGTTCGGAAATGCCGTATTCTGCAAAAATAATATTCGAAAAATTTAAAGTTCCTGTTCTTTTAAAGGGTGGCCATTTACAAAACGAGGAAGTCGCGCTCGATATTCTGTTCGACGGAAAAAATATCTCCAAATTTGAAAAACCCTTCATAAACGAATTTTATCCTCACGGAACCGGATGTACATATTCTTCAGCGATTACTTCTTATTTGGCGAGGGGCGAAAAATTGGTCGAAGCCGTTCGATTTGCGAAAGAATACTTACACGCGGCAATCGAACAATCTTACATCGCAGGAAAAGACAAAATGTTAAATCATACTCCGATATTTCATTAGAATTTGATGTCAAGAAATTTGATTTGTCCAAAAATTTCCCGAGCTTCCCAAGGCTAAATTCATTTTCGTTATAGCCGCAAAACTTTGAAATTTACACATAGTAAGCCGTTCAATGAAATGATTGCTTATTTTTCAAATTCTGGATTATTCCAAACCATAAAATTGAAAACTTTTTCGTGAAAGTTTTCAATTTATACGCTATAAAATCGTTTTTTCGTTTAACAATTTTTCCTCTACAAGTCTTTCCAAAATGATCAAAGGCAAAGACCCACTGTCCAAAACGGCCGAGTGAAATTCTCGAATATCGAAGGTTTTCTTTTTATGAATTTTTACTTTTTCTCTGAGTTCGAGAATTTTTAACATCCCGATTTTATACGAACAAGCCTGGCCCGGATACACGATGTATCTTTCTATCTCTGCAGTGACATCTTTCGGAGCCATTCCAGTATTCTGCGTCATATAAGAGATCGCTTGTTCTCTAGTCCATCGTTTATAGTGTAATCCGGTATCGACTACAAGTCGAACGGCTCTGAACAATTCCGCTTGAAGTCTCCCTAAATCCGAATAAGGGTCCTGAAAAAAATCGTAATCCTTTGCGAGACGTTCCGCATACAAAGCCCAGCCTTCCACATAAGCTGTAAACGTAGTCGTATTTCTAAAACGCGGGAGCCCTTTGAGTTCCTGCATGATTGCGATCTGAAGGTGGTGCCCCGGAACGGTTTCATGATAAGTCAAAGTTTTCATTCCGAACTTTGGAATCTCTTTCGTATCCCTAAGATTTGCATAAAAAATTCCGGGCCTTGAACCATCTAGCGCAGGTTCGTCGTAATACGCTCCCGGCGCCGTTTTTTCCTTAAAGACAGGAATTCTATCCACTTCCACTTTACTTTCCGGCATTTTGAAAAATAAAAATTTCGCTTTCTCTTCCGAATCCTTTAAAATTTTCTTATATTCTTCTAAAGCCTGCAACTTACCTTTCTCATTATCAGGAAATAAAAACCGAGAATCCTTTCTGAGTTCGGACATTGCATTCGGGATGGATTGATTTTTTCCGAGGTTTTTCAAAATCGTTTTCATTTCGTTTTGAATCCGAGAAACTTCAGATAAGCCGATATTATGGATTTGTTCCGGATTCAATTCGGTTGTGGTATGTTTTTTCAATTCATGAGAATAATAAGCGTCCCCGTCCGGAAGTTTCCAAACGCCCGCCTTTGAATCCGCACGTTTTCTTTGTTCTAAAAATAGATTTAGCAATTTTGAATAGGATGGATAAACCCCCGATTCGATTGATTGCTGAACACGCGCCAAAGATTGATCCTTTAAATCTGAGGAAATAGAATTTATTTTCTCGATTTTTTCCCCGAATGCAGTATAGAGAATATTCTCCTTTGCTGGAACTTTGATAAAACCTTCTACTTCCGAGATCAATCGATCCAAAATGAAATCGGGGGGAAGGATTCCTTTCCTATCCCTGTATAAAATTCCCTCAATGAGTTGATCAATTTTTTTAGGAACGACCTCGAGTCTTGCGATATAATTTTCCACATCTTGAGAAGACTTGATCGGATGCTGAGTTGCTAAAAAAGTCGGAAGCTGACTTTGAACCCCGAATAACTGATTTGCAGGATAATCGTGAAACAAAAACTTTTCACCGGAAATTTTTAAACCAAAAGACCATTCTAGAATTTCGAAAGAAATTAATTCCTGCCCCGATAAATCTTCTTTTCCATACGATAGAAGTATTTCTAAATTCTTCTTCGCCTTTTCCATATCTTGCTTTTGTCTTTCAACCGATATATCGGTAAGTTCCTTTTGATAACCGCCGATTCCGAAATTGTTTAAAATTCCAAGAGACGTCAAATATTCCGGGTCATTCAAAACAGATTCCCAGAAAATCTTTTCATAAAACAAACCGAGCGTCAGCGGTTTGAAAAAAATTGTATGTAAGAACAGGGTTAAAACTAAGACTAAAGTTCCGAAAAGGATCCTTTTGAAAAGAGAAAATTTCGACATAGTAAAACAGAATAAGAAAAGTCCGGGAAAATGAAAATTTATTTTATTTTTATAAAACAAATTGAAATCATAAATTTTTACACTTTTGGCACTTAAGAAATTAGCAAAAAGGATTCAATTTTCGAACTCCGATTTGTAAGAATTCTATCCGAGTAAATTTCTCATCTTAACGTGAGCAGGGTCGTAAGAAAGTTTGGGCGAATCAGAAACTAAAGTGTTGCTCTCTAATATAACCAACCCCACAAATACTTGGACCCGAAGATAAATCTGTCGGAATTACGACAAATTCTCTGTGAAACTTAGTTCCCACCCTTATTTTTGGGTGGTGGGGGCGGAAAGGCTCGGGAGATTTTTCTCTATCAGAAAATTATACTTTTTGCAAGTAAAAAGTCTCATTCTTGTCGGAACACTTGAAAAATATCAGTTTTTGATCTTTCTGATTCTAAAAACCTTTTCAATTTGTGGGGTTGGTTATGCCTCTCTCCTATGTTTCTTGTGTCAAGCCCTCCCGTTATTTTTTTTACATAAGACCATATTGAGCTAACTTTCGATTCAATGCTTCTTCGGGCATAGAATCAAAAAGATTTCCCGTTCGAATCATTGTATAAAGAACTTCGATCATTTTGCGTGAAGTCGCTATGATCGACTTTTTAGCCCCTTTTTTAACATATAATCTTTCGTAGAATTCTTTTATCTTACCGCCATGCTGACAACGGACCAAACTCCAGGCCGCCTGAACAATCACCCTTCGAATTGCATGACAACCACGAGATACAATTCTTTCGTATCGAACCGTATCTCCCGAAATGTCAACTCTCGGAACCAAGCCTGAATAGTAGGCTGCTTGTTTTGCGGATGAAAATCTTTTACAATCTCCCATGTAGCTCATGATCGCCAAAGAAGTAATTATACCGATCCCAGGCATGGACATGATCGTTTGAACGTAACTCTGATTCTTTTTCAGAGCCTCTTTAATTTCTTCTTCTATGAGTTTTAGATTTAGTTCGACTAAATCTAAAACCTTTAAGATTCGTTCCGCTTCCTTTTTGTATCGATCGGGAAGTAAAGTTACAGAAGCTTCTCTGGATGTTTTTGTTCTTAAATGCTTTTTAGTAATATGAGTCAAACCTGCTTGAGTGAATAAACTGTGAAGTCGATTCTTTCCTTGCGTTAGTTGTTTGGTCCAGTTCTCATGTTCCGTGCAAAGTCTTCGATTGTCTTCCTCTTCGTCGGTTGGAATTGGAACTCTTCTTTTGGATATCGTTGAATGAGTCTGGCTATTTTTAAACTGTCTTCTTTATCGGTCTTTTTTAAAGATTGATAGATCGTTGCTAAGTCGCCGGGATTTAGGACAATTACTTGAATCCCTTTGTTGAGTATTGATTTTGCAATTCTAAAAGATTGAGATCCAATCGAGCGATCCGTTGAGAGCGAGATTGCCAAAAAGCAGCGGAGCGCTGCTGTTGGCTCTTAGCGAAGCTAAGAAACCTAAACCTACAATATCATTCAAGGTTAACCATTTTAATAAACTGTTGATACCGTTTTCCGTTGTACCGAATTGTCGACGTGACATGCCCCCATTTTTAGTACCAGCGTAATGTGTGAAAATCCTCTTAAGCAGAGCGTCTTAAATATTCCTCCGGAGTTAATCCCCCGAGTGAGCTATGTGGCCTTTCTGAATTGTAGAAGATTCTCCACTCTTCGATGAGGCGCCGGGCTTCTTCGATATCTTTAAACCAATTTTCATTTAAACATTCGTTTCGCATTTTTCCGTTAAAGCTCTCGATGAAGGCATTTTCAGTAGGCTTGCCCGGTGTGATAAAATGAATATCGACTCTTTTTTCGAAAGCCCATCGTAAAAATGTTTTTGATGTGAATTCGGGACCATTATCCACAACAATTTGTTTTGGTAGACTACGGACTTCGGATACTTCATTCAAAATCCTTACTAATCTTTCTGAAGTAATTGAGAATTCCGCCTTCGTTACGACTGCGAATCGACCGAAGTCATCGATAATATTCAAAATTCTGAATCTTCTTCCCGAATAGAGCGAATCCGACATGAAATCCATTGACCATCTTTCCTCCGATTTCTTAGGAACAATCTTTGGAACAGTAGGCAATGACAGCCTCTTTCGTTTTCGCTTGATTCGGTATTTTAAGCCCAATTCGGAATACAGGCGATAGATTCGTTTATGATTTACATGCTCTCCTTGACGAATGAAAGAATGGATCTGCCTATATCCCGCTCTTCTATGTTTATACGCTAAAGAACGAATTCGATCCTTTAATTCCTTGTTTTTGTCTTGAAGTCCGCAACGATACCGAAAGACGGTTCTGGAAATTTGCAAGAGACGACAGGATTTTCGTTCTCCAAGTTTCGTTTTGATCAACATAACTGCCTCTCGTTTCTGCTCGCGGCTCACCACTTTTTTTCGAGTAACATCTTGATCGCTTCATTTTCTAAAGCTAATTCTGCATATAGTTTCTTTAGCTTACTGTTCTCTTCCTCTAAAGTCTTCATTCGCTTCAGATCGCTCAGTTCTAAACCTCCGTATTTCGAACGCCAACGGTAAAAAGTATTTCCGCTGATTCCATACTTACGACAAACATCAGAGGTCGATGCCCCTGATTCCGATTCCTTCAATATCTTGTGAATTTGATCTTCACTGAAACGTTTCTTCATATTTTCCTCCAAAATTATATGCTTTTCAGAGGATTTCAAACATTCTAATTGGTTCTAAATTCGGGGGCTAGGTCAGACGTTCGAGCAAGTTTTCCGTATTGATTCGAACAACCTCTAAACTTTTCTTTCCACAATCAATTCCTACATACTTGCCATCTTGACTTTTCATTTCTTTTCTCCTAAAATGACAGAGGCGGAAGGACTTAACAAAGTCGGGTGATAACACCAGCACTCCCATCGAACGATCCTTAGAGAGTGAGATGTTGAGTTGCCCTTCGCGGTCGACTTTGTTAAGTCGCCACACTTTGGTTTGCGGTGGCCGATTTAGATTCATCTATGGATCGGGGTCTTAAGCCCTGTCGAACGATCCTTGGAGAGTGAGACACTGAGTTCAGAGAGCGATCAATCCATCGAACGATCCTTAGGAAGTGAGATGCTGAGTTACTCCACCGGCCTTCTTGACTCCGTCGAATCAAGAGTATCACACTTCGAACTGTCTTACGTCCAAGAATCATACTAATCTATGGATCGGCATAACTCAGCGGCTGCCTCTCTATGGATCGGCAGCCAGGTCACAACATAGAATCGCTTTCACATTTTGTTATACCGAACTCACGTTAATTTAGAGAGAATTTGAACGAAAATTGAGTTTAGTAAAAATATTGCTCAATACCGTAACACAACCAATTCATAAATCCTAACCGAATGATCATGATACGGCTTTAAAAATTGAGATAAGAAACTCATTCTTAATTTTGAGTTTTATCCTAAAACTACAATCGCTTTAATCATTCCTAAAAATACAATAGTTCTCACATACAACCTAGTTTTTTTATGAAAAATTAAAATCCCATTCAATATGTCGAATCTCGTCAATCAATAGCTCAAGACCGAACACTTTCGAAATGCTTCAAGGTAATTTACAGCGCGGCTAAAAACCCTCGAGCGCCCAATAGAACGCTTTCTAAACTCAAATCTCGCTTCCGAAGGGTCACGAGATAGGCGTGCGTTCTGAGTTCTTATAATTTTTTAAACTAACGGAATAATAACTAAAAAAATAAAAGATATCAATAACGTCCAAATTCCGGCGGAAGACAAAGAAAACCAAAGAGAATTTTGCCACTGTATCAACGGCGTCGCAACGAATAAGATCATCCCTAGATAGGAAAGTGCGGGAGAACGATCATAGAGATGTTTTTGCC
This sequence comes from Leptospira weilii, assembly GCF_006874765.1. Lineage (NCBI taxonomy): Bacteria > Pseudomonadati > Spirochaetota > Leptospiria > Leptospirales > Leptospiraceae > Leptospira > Leptospira weilii. Next base: position 116,246 of record NZ_CP040840.1, on the reverse strand, counting down.
ATTCGATAAACCCTTCCTTAAAATCCTTTACATCTCCTCGAAACTTTAGGTCCAGGATCAGCTCCCCGATCCAACCTGAAATCGAAAATACCAGAGCCCACAAAAAAAATAAAATTGAAACATATAACGGAATCGTTTCGAACTTAAGAAAAATCTGAACTACGAAAAGAATAAATCCCAAAACCGGCAAAGTAGGATAAAGAACTTTGGTTCTGAAAAATTTACTTTCAACCGCAAAGCGAAAAAAAGAAATCGAATTCCGAGACTGAAACGATCCGCAGAATACGCACTGAATCGACTCTATTAAGATATGCGTACCGCAATTCCTACAAAATCGCCTCTTCTCGTTCTCCATTTGGCGATAAAGATCAACTCTGATTGATGAGTTGATGGATCAATCGACGTAAAAAGTCGGCATCCGGAGTTCCACTTTTTGGAAAAGGTTTGTTATTGATGAACAAAGTCGGAGTAGAATTAATTTTCAGTTTTTCAGCCTCGTCTACTTCACGATTGATATGATCTCTGATTTTGGTAGAACTCATACAAGCACGGAATTGATCCATTTTCAAACCGCTTTTTTCAGCGAGACGAGTTACAGTCGCTGCAGTGTGCATTACTCCCGCTTCGTTGTCATCATAAAGACCTGTATAAACCGAATAAAATTTATTCTGCTGATTTGCGCAAAGCGCCGCGCTAGCCGCAATGCAGGAACTCGCCTCCGGGGATTTTCTTCCGACGAGACGATTACAATTTCCGTCCAATGGAAAATTCTTATAAGCCACTTTGATGATTCCTTCGTATTCGTTTAGAAAAGATTTCAGAATCTTGCTCGTGTGCATACAATGACCGCAATTAAAGTCCGCATATTTCACGATCGTAATCGGCGCGTTCAGATCACCAAGAATAGGGACATCTTTCAAATCAATTTCAACCGTCCGAGCCGTTTCAAATTCTTTCAACTGCTCCGAAACGGATTTTTCACCATTCGCACTACCGGAAACCAGTCTGGTTCCACCCGAGGAAATTCTTCCTCCGTAAAGACCGAGAACAAAAAAGGAAAGGATCACAATAAGAAAGTTTGCAAAACTTCCGCCGAACGAATTCAGAACCGCCCGGATCGATTTATCGACAAGGGATTTAAAAACGGGAAAGTTTACCACAAGAAGTGCGATCGTTACGACATAGGTAGCAACACAAAGACCGCATAACGCTTTTATTACTCCTACGGAAAGAAAAAACAGTCCTAAGTCGACTACAAATCCAAGAACCAAAACATAAAACGCAAATCTTAGATTCTTTTCCGAGGTTTCTTTTTTAATTTCGGACAACACGAAAAGAAAACCCACAAAACCGTAAAAAACGAAACCAAATAACGCAATCGGAAGATCTCCAAGGCCGGGAACATTTCGAATCGCAGAGTAAGCGCTTTCGGAAACTTTATCACAAGAACCGGATTCGCTGAGTGCATTGCAAAGAGTTTCTCCGACCGAACTAGGATCACCATAGTATTTTTGGATAAGCAAAAAAGAAAAAATCAGTCCCAATACGGAAAGAATAATCGATATTTTATTTTTAGATAATTGGCTCATGAATAATCCCCGATCCCGTAAGATCAATTACCTTTATGTATAGTTCCTTTCCAGGTGAAAAGAAAAATCTAATTTACTCTTCAGTTTCCTTAAATGGAAGAAATCGCTTCTGCAAGATCCAGTTTTCCTTCGTACAAAGCTTTTCCCGTAATCACACCGTAGAGTGGAATTTTAGTTTTAAGAGAAGAAAGATCCATAAGATCTTTAAGAGAGGAAATCCCGCCGGAGGCGATGACTTGAAACGGATAGGAATTTAAGATTTCCTGATAGGCCTTCAAGTTCGGTCCAGCAAGAGTTCCATCTTGAGCAATATCCGTAAAAATAATATGTTCGATTCCCGCCTTTGCGAGGCGATCCATCAGATCTCGATAACGAACTCCCGAGTCTTTTTCCCACCCTGCAATTTTTACGATCCCGTCTATTGCATCCACCGCGACGACGACTCTTTCTTTCCCATAGTTATCAAGTGCGAGTTTTAAAAGATCCGGATCTGTTACGGCGGCTGTTCCGAGAATAAAACGATCAATTCCGATCTTATCGTAATAAGCCAATTTCTCTTTGTCTCTGATTCCGCCGCCTAATTGCACTTTGAGCGAAGTCATCTTACGGATTTTCAAGATGGAATTTTCGTTGATACCGAGCTGATTTCTAGCGCCGTTCAGGTCCACAAGATGAAGTAAGGTCGCCCCGTTTTGAGCAAAACCTTCCGCAAGTTTCCAAGGTTCGGAAGAATAAATTTTCTTTTCCTTGTAATTTCCCTTGAATAAACGAACTGCGCAGTTATCGAATAAATCGATGGCCGGAATGATAATCATACGAAACGAATGAAATTCTCCAAAAGTTTAAGTCCATGAGTATGAGATTTTTCGGGATGGAACTGAGTTCCAAAAATATTATCTTTCTCCACGACCGCCGGAAATTTCTCTTGGTAGTAATCGCAAAGTCCGGTAATCGCATTTCCTTCTGCACTCGTCGGTCTGTAGGAATGGATGAAATAAAAAAAAGACTGATCACTGATTCCCTTCAAAAGAATACTTTTATCTTTCCTACGAATTTGAAGCCGATTCCAACCGATATGAGGAACTTTAAAATCTTTTCCCTGAAATTTTTTGACCTTTCCTTTGATATATCCCAAACCTTCGATCCGCTCTTTTTTAGTATCTTGAGCGATTTCTTCCGAAGACTCGAAAAGAATTTGAAAACCTATGCAAATCCCAAAAAGAGGTTTTCCGGAATTTACGTGTTTATCAATCGTTTCTCGAAGACCGGTCGAACTCAAATTTTCCATAGCTTTATCAAAATGCCCGTCACCGGGTAATATTAGAGCTTTTGAATTTTCGATCGTTTCCCTATTTTTCGTATAAACGAAATCTTTCGTATAAAGAGATACGGCTTTGATACAGGAATGAATATTTCCCATTCCGTAATCTAGAATAGCGATCATTCCAAAACTCCTTTTGTGGAAGGAATCGCACCTGCGGTCGCGGAGTCTTGCGCGATCGCCATTCTAAGGGCTTTACCTAGAGCTTTAAAAATAGATTCGTGAATATGATGTCTGTTATCTCCGTAATGAACGAATACGTGCAAATTCATCTTTGCATTCAATGCAAGTTTTTGTAAAAATTCCAAAGAAAGTTCCGCATCATAAATTCCGAATTTACCCGTTAGTTCAGGACCGGTATATTTAAAAAAATACCTACCGCCCAGATCCACGGCTACGGTTGTAAGAACTTCATCCATAGTAAGAGTAAAATGTCCGTATCGAAAGATTCCGGCTTTGTCGCCCAATTGTTTATGAATCGTAGTTCCCATTAAGATCGCTGTATCTTCTACGGAATGATGGCAATCGATTTCGATATCCCCTCTCAACCAGAGATTCAGATCGATTAATCCGTGTTTGGAGATATGAGAAAGCATGTGTTCAAAAAAAGGAATCTCCGTATCGAATCGATACTGACCAGTTCCGCGGAGATTCATTTCCAATTTAATCTCGGTTTCGGAGGTTTTTCTTTCCGCTTTCATTCTAACTGGATCATAGAATCGGATCAATCTCCGTGTCAATGAATTCCAAAATAATGGATGACGGAAAACCCAAACCTATCGAGATTGTAAGAGCGGTTTCGCACTGCATTCCACCTCGCCGAAGTGGCGGAATTG
>NZ_CP040840.1:95000-107500 GCF_006874765.1 Leptospira weilii | reverse complement strand
GCTCACAAAGAATCGGAAGATTTTGACTTTTTTTTGCAGGCCCCCAGAGATGAACCTTTCCGGAATAACCGGATAGGAACTCGTTCTTTTTGGACAACTTCCAGGGATTGATTTCTTTTCGACTCACGGTAAAAAGTTTCGTAATAACCGGTTTACCTTTGGATGAAAAATTAATCCTCCTAAGATGCAATTTTCCAATTTCTCCGCCGATGTAGTAAGCGCTTTCTCCGTTACCGTAGTATAAAATCGGACTGAGGATATCTTTATCAATTTTCTCAACCGTTTTTTGAGAGGGATGAAACCAATACAAATTATACGCGCCCGCGTTTCCCGAAAAAATCAAAAAAGAACTCCCGGAAGAATACATGAGAAAGCGCGTTTTTAAATTAGGAAAAGGTGATATAATTTTTTCCTTGTTTAAAACCAAAACCGGCTTTCTAGGTTCCACGGTTTTTTCTTCATAAAGATTATCATCCACAAAGTAATAAATTTTTGAACCGTCTGGTAGGATCGATCCTCGGTTCTTGCAAGAAACCTGAGCGCCAGCTTCATAAGAAAGACTCGAATCCTTTAAAGAAATCGCAACATATCTGCAACCTCCAGAAGTCTGCATCGTGTATTCCACCAAAGCGTAATTTGCGTTTTGAGATAGAGAAAGGTTGGAAGGAATCTGATCCAAACTTCTGGAATTATTTTCCCCCGACGCAAGGTCTTGAAAAAAAATCTTCTGATCTTCGGTCCAAACAAGTTTTAGGCGATCATTGGAAAATTCTATAACTCGAGCCGAATCCGGAACTTCCTTTGAAAGAAATTCGTCCCTTTCTTTCGGAGATTGAAGCTTTTCCTTGAGCTTTTCGGAAGCTTTTTCATACTTTTCCTGTTCGACGAGATCCTGAATCTCTTCGACAAAAGTTTCGTGACTGCTTTTGCAGAAATTGAAAAAAGAGATCACAAACAAAATTAAAACCGCATTTTTTTTAGAAAAAAAGCCTAACGTAATTTTACTTTTTAGAATAAATTCAGATTTCATAATATAGACATAGCTCATCTCAAGTTCTTTGCTTGCGCCGAATACGTTAAACGGCATTATATCAGAACCCGTCCCAAAAGTAACCAATGCATCGCTAAGAATCGCTTCCGCAGGTTTTGGGACGCGCTGTAAGTAATTTTTGGGGTAGATTTTAAAAACTTCTTTCAAGCCTATTCTTCAAATCGATCCGTAAATTCCAATTCCTTTTGAAAAAACTCGGAAGCCTTTCTTCCGGTGGTTTTTGTATCCAAGAACGAAATTCCTCCGTTCAGAATCGCGCCGATATAAGGAAGCCAAGCATATTTCGAATGGGAATTTCCGTTCTTATTAAACAATCTCCATCCGAGATGAAATCCAATAGAACGAAAAATTTCCAACGAAGCCGGTCTAACAAGTACCCTACTGCCGACGTCTCTCACGATGGATCGAATCAAAGCGTGATTTTTATCCGGAAAAATGCAATAGCTCATGATTTCGGAAGATACGAGAGATTCCTTTCCGTAGAGCGCGGCTATATCTTTGACGAGATGGCCTTGGACTCTATAGAATAGAATCATTTCGGGCAAGAGGGTAAGATATCCGAAACTTCCCTTTGGAATCGAAAGCCCAAAACTGATCGCTCCGGTTCGGATCGAAGCCTTTTGAATACGTTCTTGAATCAAATCGGATGGATCGCCCACGGTTTTACCGAACGGACTCCGATAGTTTCGGAGATCAGTCAGCAAGGATAGGAATCGTTCAGAAAAAACTTCTGCGACGGAAATATGGTTTTCCATAGAGTGCGTTGATTTACAAAGGAAAGGTCGAGTTCATTCAATGATAGGCAGACTTGAAAAAATACAAGAAAAATACCTTCGAATCAGCGAAGAGTTAAATTTGGCCAAAGATCCTTCCTCACTTAAGAATCTTTACAAGGAAAGATCCAGACTAACCCCTCTTTATCTCAAAGTGGAGGAATATCTCAAAATCCACAAAGATAAAAAAGATGCGGAAGAATTGATTCCATCCGAAAAAGACGAAGAAATGCATTCTATGCTCAAAGAAGAAATTCGTCAAGCGAGTGAGAAACTGGAGGAATTGGAAAAAGAACTCGAAATTCTACTTTTACCTCCCGATCCGAATTCGGGAAAAAATATTCTCGTGGAAATCCGGGCCGGAACCGGCGGAGAAGAGGCCGGTTTATTTGTGGCGGATCTTTTTAGAATGTATTCTAAATTTGCGGATAAACAAAAAATCAAAAGCGAAATCATCGATTCCGCCCCCACAGGAATCGGCGGGTTGAAAGAAATTATTTTCGCATTGGAAGACGAACGGGCTTACGATCTTTTCAAATTCGAAGGCGGAACACATCGGGTTCAAAGAATTCCAAGCACCGAGTCCGGAGGAAGAATCCATACGAGCGCGGTGACCGTCGCGGTCCTCCCCGAAGCTGATGAAGAAGAAATCGAAATCAACGAAAACGATCTTCGAATTGATGTGTATCGTTCCTCCGGAGCAGGCGGTCAACACGTAAATACAACCGACTCCGCGGTTCGAATCACTCACATTCCGACCGGAGTCGTAGTCGCTTGTCAGGACGAAAAATCACAGCATAAAAACAAAGCCAAGGCTCTTCGGATTTTAAGCGCGAGAATCCTTGAAAAACAAGCCGAAGATAAAAAACAGGCTTCGGACGCGATTAAGAAACAAATGGTAGGAAGCGGAGATCGTTCCGAACGAGTAAGAACCTACAACTTTCCTCAAGGAAGATGCACCGACCACAGAATCGGATTCACAAGTCATAACCTTTCCGCGATCATGGAAGGGGATCTGGAAGAACTGATCGGAGCTTTAATCGAAGAAGACAGAGCCCGGAAAATTTCAGAAACGCAAACCCACTGAGGGTTTTTAGTCGAATTTACGAGTTGAAAAATCGACGATCGATCTCGGAGTAGAATCAATAGAGATGTTACAAGAAATCAACGAACCTCACCGAACACTTTGCGGGGAAAGAATTCCCTTTGAGAACATTCACGCAGTTTCCGTAAGCCTTCCCCAATTGTCCGATGTGATCGGTTACGAAGAAAAAAGAACGGAAACCCTTTCTAGATTGAAATCGGGTTATCCCAGGTTTGTGGCACATTCCTATATCGCGAGAATTTTAGACTACAATCGAGAAACAAGAAAAATCGACACTCCTCAGTTCATCGTATCTTCCCGAAAAGCGGCAAATACAATCGTGCAAAAATTTTCCATTCAAAAACACGAAATTGTCGAAGATGAAGGAATCGTAACCTTAGTTATTCCGAACTTGAAAGATTTAGAAAAAGAAATTCTTTCTTTTATTCAACATACCGGATGTCTTGCGTCTTCCAGAATGGCGGAGGATTTCCTTTTAAAGAAAGGAATCCTACAGGAAATTTTCAAAGAGAAAGTCGAAAAAGAAAACCCGGTTCAAAAAATCCTATCCACGCTATCTTCTTTCTACGGAGATTCAAATCCTGAAATTCTTCTTTCCGTTTCGGGTATGAACGGAGTTTATTCCGCTTTCGAATCCTTAGATCGTATCCAAAGAAACAAAGGAAAAACTGTCTGGATCAGATTGGGTTGGCTTTATGTGGATAACATTAGAATTTTAGAAAAATATACGAAAGACTCTTACGTGATCCATGACGCAACGGATCTGGAAAATCTAGAACAATTCCTAAAACAAAGCTCGAAGCAGGTCGCGGGAATCATCACCGAATGTCCCACAAATCCCCTCCTTTTAGTTCCCGACTATGAAAAACTAAAATCCATCCTAGATCAATATCAGATTCCATTGATTGTGGATATTTCTGTCGCAGGTTCGGCGGTGATCAACGTTCTTCCTTACGCGGACGTTGCTGTGGAAAGTTTAACCAAGTTCGCCTGTGGAAACGGAGATCTTATGATGGGATCCGTCATTTTAAACAAAGGCTCACATTGGTTTTCCGAAATTTTACCTATATGCAAAGAATTAATCGAAGCACCATATCTCAGAGATTGCGAAAGGCTCGCTTACGAAATCCAAGGATACGAGGAAAGGGTTCTCAGGATCAGTGCAAACGTTAAAAGGCTCGCGGAATATTTTTCACAACAACCGGGTATTAGAAACGTATTCTGGACGGGATCTTCCGAAAACTTCGAAAAGATCGCGAGGCTTCCGGACATACAGGCAGGAGTTCTATCGATTGAACTTTCGATTCCATTAGAAAAGTTTTATGATCGACTCGCTCTATTGAAAGGACCGAGTTTCGGAACCGAGTTTACTCTCAATATGTTATATGTTTATCTGGCTCATTACGAATTAGTAATTCAGGAAGAAGGAAGAAAATTCCTAAAGGAAAACGGACTGGACCCAAATTTGATTCGAATTTCTGTTGGCATCGAAAACCCGGATCTTCTGATTCAAGAATATAAAAAAGCCCTCGAAACTTAAATTTTTACTCGGAGCAAATTTCGAACCAACGCTAAAAGACAGCATACGAAGTTTATAAAGCGAGTTATAAATTTAAGAATACTCATTCAATCGAATCACTTAAGTTAAAATATTGCATAGTCCGATGGTTATTTTTGGATTAAGAATTCTGTTTCAAAACCAAAAGCAAACGACCAAAAATCATTCAGTAATCCGTAATAAAAGCGCGGGAGTTCCCACAAATTACGTTCCCTTTTACGATGTGCTTTCAAACAGTTTTTTCGTTATTACAATTCCCGTGAGAGTTCCCACATCCTAAAGTTTTAGGATAAATTCCGTAAAAAAGTTTCTTTTGCAAACCGGAAAATTTTTCAAATTAAATTGACCGAAAGAGGAATGTGAATTTTAAACTGCGTTCCCCTTTTAGAATCGGATGAAAAATCGATTTTACCGCCCAGTTGTCTTACGAGTATATTCACAAGTTTTAATCCGAGAGAATTGGAATCCTCCAAATCGAAACCGAAAGGCATACCGATTCCGTTGTCCTCAATCTGCATTTCCAAATTTTCATCCAATTTGGAAAGTGAAATCCTCAGCTCTGGTTTTCTTGTAATCGATTCTCCTTCCGGAAAAGCATATTTTAGAGAATTTGAAACTAATTCGTTAATAATCAATCCGATCGGAATCGCACGATTGATAGTGATATCCAAAGATTCCAATACGGTTACCAACGCAACGGAATCGGATTTTCCATAAACTTGGAAAAGTTGGCTTAAAAGTTTTTCTATATAAACGGAATATTGAATTTTCCCCAAATTCTCCGATTGATAGAGTTCCTCGTGAATCATAGACATTGTTCTGAGTCGATTTTGGCTTTCTATAAAAACGGAAAGGCTTTGTTTATCCTGAACGTAATCGGATTGCATGGATAGTAATGAGGAAATTACTTGAAGATTATTTTTTACTCTGTGATGAATTTCTTTTAACATAACCTCCTTTTCATCCAGAGAAAGCTGTAATTTTCTTTCCGCGGACTTGATCTCCGTAAAATCAAGAAGAGTTACGATCACGCTTGAAAGGGAAGATTCAAATCCCGGCGGAACGGACCAACGAATTTTGATGTTCAACCTCGTATTGTCGTAAACTCTAAAATCGACTTCGACTTCGTAAAAATAAGATTTTTCACGAATCTTTCTTAAAACTCTTCTAAAAACCTTGAAGTTATCCTGACTGAAAAAAAGTTTCCAATTTTTGTAAACCGCATCCGCGGATTCGACCCTTAATAAGTTTACCGTTTCTTGATTGACTCCGACCACTTGAATAGAATCAAAACAAAGCCGAACGAAATCAGGATGAGTTTCTGCGTAATCCGAAAAAGCGTCTCCTTGAATATCGAAAGGAAGGCTATCTAAAATTTGTTTGAGTTTGGAATAATCCGCCTCGATTATCGCAACGGGAAGGTGTTCGAACAACCCCATGTATCGAATCTGACTTTTTTCAAGAGCCGCTCTTGCTTCATTTTTCTCTTGAATTTCTTCCCGAAGAATTTCGTTGGAACGAAGAAGCTCGTGAGTTCTTTTTTCAACCTTTTCTTCCAAACTTTGATGCGAAATTCTAAGCTGATTTTCCGCCTCCTTTCTTTCGTTCACCATACTCGCAATGAGCAAACTCGTGATCGACAATACTGCAACAAAGAATTGAAGGAGAATATTAGACGCATTCACGGATTCTCCGTAGAACTGCGGAGATTCCAAAACCATTCCCAAAATCGCAATGACGGAAGAAAGAACGACAGCCAGACTACTGGCCCTTTCTCCCAATCGAAATGCGGACCACAGAATCAATGGAACTAAAACATAACCTAACGGATAACCGAAGGAAGAAATCGGCGTAATAAAACCAAAAGAAGCAAGAGAAAAGAATACGATTAAAAGAAAGAACACCGTAGATTCTAAAAATTCTTTCCATTGAGGCATCTTATAATAACCTTGAAACCAGAAAAGAATAAACGGAGTTCCGACATAAACTCCGAGTGCGTCTCTAATCCACCAAGCCAACCAGTTTTGACGAATTGAGGAAAATTCGATCTTTCCTAAAAAATACATAGAAGTCACGGAACTCATTGAACTGATCATACATACAATCGCTTCGAGAAAAATAAAAAGAAATACGAACTGAGTGCGATCTGAAATTCTGTATTTGGGAATTCTACTGGAAAGAACGACCTTTCCCATATAACTTTGAAGCGCGGAAAAAAGACCGATCAAAAAACTAAGATATAAGTTTTTTCCAATGTCGATCCATACTCCCGATAATAAATCCATTCCTGAATTGGAAAGGAAAGAAGCTAAAAAAATCCCGAAGATCGCGCAATTTCCCAAAAGCAAAGTAAGGCCAAGTGCAACTCCCGAAGCAAGCCAAATCGGAGAAGTATAAGCCGGGTAAATCGAGTCGTCTCTTCCGATTTGTGCGAAAAAGTAATAGATAGATCCGGAAACGAAAATGATTCCCGAGATCCCGATTATTTCTTTGAAACGAAGAGACAAAATGATTAATCCAAATTAAATTTGTTTTAAAATGATAATCGAAGAACTCATATTCTCTGACCAGCCCTTTATGATTTTCGACGAAGGATTTCATCCTTTCGGAAAAATTATCTTCCGCAATCCCGTTAAAACGATCGAGGCGTATTGTTTCGATACATTGTCAACTTCTTTGAACGAAATAAACGATTATTTAAAACAAGGGTATTATGTAGCAGGTTTTATTTCTTATGAAGTGGGTTATTTTTTTTTCAATATGAATTGGGAAAAAACCGAAACGGGTTTACCGATTCTATATTTTGCGGTTTTCCAAAACCCTGAAAAGCTTCCGGAAATTCAAACAGGACTTTCACAAAATTACGGCTTTTACATTTCTTCGATGCCGAACCATGAAAATTATGTTCAAAGTTTGAATACCATCCGAACTAAACTTTATCAAGGGGAAATTTATCAGATCAACTACACGGACAAAATTTCTTTCGATTTCGAAGGCGATATATTAGAATTTTATAAAATACTATCCCAAAGACAACCAGTTGCTTACGGTTCCTGGATTCGATTCCGCGATATAGATATACTTTCCTTTTCACCGGAGCTTTTCTTTGAAAAAAAAGGGACAACTCTCGTTACCAAACCGATGAAAGGAACGTATCGAAGAGGTAGATCCGAAAAAGAAGATGAAAAAAACGCCCGAACTCTTCTGAATTCCGAAAAGGAGAAAGCGGAAAATCTGATGATCACGGATTTGATGCGAAACGATCTCGGAAAGATCAGCAAAAAAGGAAGCGTTCAAGTTCCAGCCTTGTTTTCTATAGAAAAGTATAAAACAATTTTTCAAATGACGAGTACGATTCGATCCGAACTTTCAGACCGGGTCGAATGGAAAGACATTTTCAGAGAGCTTTTTCCGGGTGGATCCATTACCGGCGCTCCGAAATTTAGAGCGATGCAATTGATCCAACAATTGGAAAAATCAAGGGGAATTTATACAGGCGCCATCGGAGTCATTCGGCCCGATCAAAACGCGGTTTTTTCGATCGGAATCCGAACCTTGGAATTAAAAAAAGGAAAGGGAAATATCGGAATCGGTTCCGGAATCACGTGGGATTCCGATCCCGAAAAAGAATGGCTTGAAATTCTAGAAAAGGCAAAATTTTTCACAGAAGCACCGCAAGGATTTTCCCTTTTCGAAACCATACTTTACAAAAACGGAATATTCTACTTTCTAAAAGAACATCTGGAAAGGATTAAAAAATCCGCTAAGATTTTTCAATTCCCCTTCTCAAAAAAAGAATGGGACGCTTCTTTGAAACAAGTTGCCTCGATCTCTCCCGGTCCGAACTCATACCGAATCAAAATCAGCTTAAATTCCCTTGGAAAATTTCATTTCGAATCGCACAAACTCTCGAAATTTCAAAAGGAAGGTATCTTGCAAATCAGCGGAATTGAAATCGATTCTTCCTCGGAATTTAGAAAGCACAAAACAAATTTGAGAGAAATATACGATCAAGAAGGAAAATGTTCCAGAGACTCGGGTTATATCGACGTTTTATACTTAAACGAAAAAAAGGAAATCGCCGAAGGAAGTATCGGTAATATATTCGTAAAAATCGGAGATTCGTACTTTACTCCTCCGATTTCTTCAGGGGTCCTTCCCGGCATTTTTCGAAATCGTCTTTTAAAACGAAACGGGTTTTACGAGAAAACTCTCTCTTTGGACGACTTACAGCGATCAAACTCAATATTTCTATGCAACTCTCTCCGAGGAATCTTGAGAGTGAAAGAAGTTCGCAATTCTAAAAAAGAATAACGTGGAAATCTAGTTGCGAAAATCGAAAAGAGCCCTAAACTTTCAAACATGAGAACTTTTCTTGGAATCTCAATTCCGGAAGAAGTGAAAGAACAACTAACGTCAATTTGTTACGGCCTTCCCGACGTAAGATGGGTTTTAAAAGAAAATTTTCATATTACCTTAGTTTTCTTAGGCGAACAATCCAACGAACAGGTAGACATTTTATCCGAATTTTGTTCACAGATTTCCTTTCCGGAATTTGATTTAAATCTAAAATCCGTAGGAACCTTTGAAAGAAAATCCCCTTCGATTCTTTTTACAACTCTTAATTTTTCCCCAGAACTTTTACAATTTCAAAAAACCTTAGATTCCGGCGCTCGCAGACTCGGTCTATCTCCGGATCGACAAGAATATCGTCCTCATCTTACGATCGGTCGTTTTAAAAATTCGAACAAAACAAGAATACTAGAGTATTTGGAAGAATTTGCCGATTTTGCCTCCTCGAATTTTAGAGTTTCTGAATTTCATATCTATTCATCCAAAACTTTTTCAGACGGACCGGTATATTCCATTGAAGAATCTTTTTCACTTTTACCGTCTTACAAAAATAATAAGAGGCCCGAATCGTAAAACACGAAAAGTTGTAAAATGATAGGGAATAAAGCTTGAAAGATTTTTCTGATTTTTTTCGAAACCCTCATATTTGGGATCGTGAAATTGTCGCAGTGGGTGGCGATCTTTCTCCCGAGCGACTTTTATACGCCTATAAAAATGGAATTTTTCCTTGGTCGGATCAGCCGATTCTTTGGTATTGTTTGGACCCGAGAGGAATTTTCGATCTCAATAAGCTTCACATTTCAAAACGATTGAAAAGAAAAATCAATCAAAAACATTATACGATCACTTTCAACCGAGCTTTCGAACAAGTTATGCGCTGTTGTGCGTACCGCCCCGGTGAAGAAACCTGGATCACGGATCTTTTTATCAAAAGTTACACCGAATTTCACAAACTAGGTTATGCTCATTCCCTAGAAGTTTGGGATGAAAACGGAAATTTGGGAGGTGGGGTTTATGGAGTTGCAATTGGAAATTTTTTTGCAGGCGAGTCTATGTTTTCTTTCATTTCAGATTTTGGTAAAATCGGACTTTTTCATTTATTCGAAGCTCTAAAAAAAGATCAATTCACACTGTTTGATACCCAACAGCTAAACATTGTTACCCTATGTCTAGGGGCTTATCAAATTCCCAAAAAAGAATATCTTAGACGTTTGGAATCCGCCGTTGCTTCCGGTAAAAAATGGAATCCTCTACGCGCTGTTTTCTAAAAAACGTATTTACATTTTTACTAAGGGTGTTGGACTTCTCCAATCAATCATTCTATTCAATAGGAAATTTACCAATGACCCTTTTTAAGAAAATTCTTGTACAACTTTTGATCGCCGCGATGGCTTTAACCGGATTCTCAGGACTTATCGCAGAAGAACCTACTACAGAGACTCCGAGTGAGCAAACTGAAAGTCAAAAAGAAACTAAGTCCGAAAAAAAAGGAAAGAAATCTAAGAAACACAAAAAGGCTAAAAAAGCCAGAAAATCAAAAAAGTCTAAAAAAGAAAAAGCAGAAAGTAAAAAAGAAGAAGCGGCACCTACTTCCGAATCTTCCGCACCTGCTGGTGAAGAGCAATAATTCTTTCTCCGTCTATCTTTTCAAAGATAGACGGATTTTTCTTTTTGCACCGCACCCTTCGAACCCTTTCTAAAATTTGATTGACTCTCTCAATTTTCCCCATAGCTTAATCCAGCCTTTTAATTGGAAATCATTCCGGTAAAAACTCACGAAAGAGGAATTGAAAATGTATAAAAATCTCGCGGATATGTTCATACAATCCACCGAGCAATATGGAGATCGGCCTGTATTTTGGAGCAAAGGAGAAGATAAGGAATTCTATCCTACTTCTTATAAACAGCTATATGACATAGGAATCGCACTTGCCGAAGCCCTCATCCAAATGGGATTGAAAGCTAGGGAACACGTCGGTGTATTGGCAGATAACAGACTTGAATGGATGATCACGGATTATGCCGTCCAATTTTGCGGTGCGGCTAACGTTCCTAGAGGAGTTGACGTTACCGAATCCGAGTTAGAATACATCCTCCAGCACTCAGAGGCAAAAATCGTTTTTATCGAAAACGATAAGATGTTTGAAAAGTACAACAAGGTTAAATCAAAACTTCCTAAAGTGGAAACGATAGTCATCATGGACAAGGCCGCCACCGCAAAAGGAAAAAACATTCATAAAATCTACGATTTGGTCGAGGAAGGAAAAGCGCTCAGAGCTAAAGGAAGCAGGAAAGCGGAAAAAAGAATCGAAGACATCAAACCAGAGGATCTTTTTACCCTCATTTATACTTCCGGAACCACGGGAATGCCGAAAGGCGTTATGCTTATGCATTCCAACATGGTGCATCAAATGGTTCACGTGGTGCCAATGCTTCTGACGGATATCAAAACTACGGACAGCATGCTTTCTATATTACCGATTTGGCATATATTCGAAAGAGTAAACGAATACGGGGCCATTTCAAGAGGTATTCAAACGTATTATACGAAAGTGTCCGATCTCAAAAACGATCTGACGAAAGCAAAACCTTCTTTTATGGGTTCCGCACCCCGCGTTTGGGAAAACGTTTATACCAACATCTATAATAAAGTAAATGATCCGAAACAAACCCCTCCACTTAGGAAATTTCTGTTTAAACTCGCCTACTTTTTTTCGAAACATTACAACGCTTCCAGAAGATTTTTGAGCGGATTGGAAGTGGATTATGAGAATAGAAATATCTTAAAGTCCATTGCAATTGGAACTAAATCTCTAATTGTTCTTTTGCTAACGGGACCCTTTACGTTAAGCGCTATGACCGTTCTCGCCTATTTAGCTCTTCCCACTTACGGAGTTCATCTTCCAAGTTGGTTTTTCCTTATGATTGCCGGTTTGGGATTGATCTTCAACGCAAAGACTTTGGACGCGGTTGTTCTTTCTAAAATCCGCGCCGCAACCGGTGGAAGATTGAAAGGATCGTTATCCGGCGGTGGAGCGTTACAATCGCACGTGGATAACTTCTTCAATGATATCGGAATGCTCGTTTTGGAAGGATACGGAATGACCGAAACAAGTCCCGTAATTTCAGTAAGGCCTTTTGCGAAACCGATCATCGGTTCCGTGGGTTTTTTAGTTCCTAAGTCCGAACTAATGATCAAAGATGAAAACGGCAATGTGTTAACACATATCAACGATAAGTTCGAAGTTCTCGCAGGTAAGTTAGGGCAAAAAGGAATCGTTTTTGTAAAAGGACCTCAAGTGATGAAAGGCTATTACAAAAATCCGGAAGTCACTAAAAAGACCATTGTGGACGGTTGGATGAACACCGGAGATATCGGATTCATCAACTTCAAAAAAACACTTACATTGACCGGAAGAGCCAAAGACACGGTAGTATTGTTAGGCGGAGAAAACGTCGAGCCGGTTCCGATCGAGAACAAAATGGACGAATCTCCTTTCATCAAACAATCTATGGTAATCGGCCAGGATAAAAAGGTTCTCGGAGCGATTATTGTTCCCGATATGGAACACTTAACTCTTTGGTGTAAAGAAAACGGAATTGATTCTTCCAAAATCGACGAGTTGATTAAAAATCCTAAGGTAATTGAATTCTACAAAA
>NZ_CP040840.1:77500-90000 GCF_006874765.1 Leptospira weilii | reverse complement strand
TCGTCGTTTAACATAGTTAAGAATTTGGTGATGGTCGCAATTTCATTTGCATCTAAAATTTGGCGCGGATTGGTTACAAAGTTACGGTAAAAAGCTTTCAATCCTGTTAAATTCGCCCTGCCTTTAGGATCCTTGTAAGGTTCCAAAAACGAAATCGCAGTCACATTTGGAATCGTAAATAAGACCCCACCTTTTATACTTCCAATGGCGGCTAAACGTCTCATCACCTCGCGAATATCTCTTTTATAACGAGCCTCATTCAAACAATCCGTAGAAGTTGAAAGTACGGTACAGAGAACATGATTCGCGGCCACGGTTCCGAAAAGAAAGGTAGGTTTGACTTTTTCCATAACCTCAATTTGAGTCCCGGATTTTCGAAGACCAAATTGATGAAATTTATCAGGCTTTTTACAATCCTTAATCCTTGTCCAACGATAAGTACGTTGATTCCATTTCTTCCAGTACCATTCTTTACCCCATTTCATTGCGGTAACATCTGCGCATTCTCCCGAAGTTCTTAAAACGGAACTATACTCAGCTCCCGTAATTCCCGCATGTGTCGGAAGATCTACAGTGGAAGCATTTCCTCCTATGAGAGACTTCACCATACAAATAAGCCCGCATTCTTTTTTCAGAACGCTTTCAAAATTCAGCCAAGGTCCCTTAAGAACATTATAGGAAAGGGAAGATCCGGCTTGTTTAGTCACCAACACAGGATAAGCCCAATCCTGAGTCTTTTTCTCGACCGTCGCACCAAAAAAACCTTGGCTCAAAGAATCGCCTATAACCCCAGGCCTTGCAAAAAGCTCAGCCTGAGATTGAGCAGCTAAAGTTCCGACTTCAAATCCAAGGAATATTAGAAAAGTCGTAATCCATTTCTTCATCTCACTATCCTCCATTTTTTATCAAAGCTTTGAAAACAACTTGTTTATGAAATAAACGAATCTTCCATCCTTCCGCTGATCCAAAACTTACTAACTATATATAGTAAATCCTAAGTACGAAAAAAAAAGTCAGTCAACCGGATTTGCGAAATTTTATCCAATATAAAACTTTTTTTTCATATATAAGTAAAGTATTGGATATAAAAGCAATAAGTCGAAAGTTTATCCTTAAGTGCTTGGCATAAAGATGTCTAAAAGTCCAAATCTGCATTAAAGAATAAAATATTATACTAAGGTAATATAATTTACTAAAAATACATAATGTTCGTTTTAAATTGTTTATAAATTTTATAAAAATAATTCAAATCAGCTTGCGGCGGTTATTTTAAGAACATAAACGACAATATGAGTAAAAAAATAAAAAGTCGGAATGAATTCCGATTTTTTATGATAAGAATAAATTGAGAATTTTAGTTTTTATTTCTTTTTAAATTTCTTAATGCGAGCTTATCGCTGTCGTTTCTGCATTTTTTCCTATTAGAGTTTTTGAAAAATCCATTTCTGCTTCATTGAAATGGGGTCTGAAACGGTTTTGTTAATCTGAAGTATGGAATTTTTCAACAACTCTATCAAATTTTTTCTTTTTAGATCTCTTATCTTTTTAATTCATCATCTCCTTTTTCTTTCTTAATTTTTAAGATCCGCCATTTTTATCAGATTCGCCTTTTTTGTTATTTTTCTTTTTAGAATTTCTATGTTTTAGAACTGAATTGGTATCGTTATTCTCGCTTTAACTTTTTTTGAACGACTTACGATCCATATCATCACCGCCTTTTTTCAAGTTATCTCGACAATAAGCGCCCATAAAACCATAACATTACCCACAAATACTTGGATCCGAAGATAAATCTGTCGGAATTACGACAAACCTTCTGTGAAACTTACGCCCCGCAGAGCGACCCTTAGGAAGCGTTGTGCCTGAGTTTCCCCTGATTTTGGGTGGTGGGTGATGAGCGACCCGTAGGGAGCAAATCATTGAGCCTGGAGGCGGAAAGGCTCGGGAGATTTTTCTCTATCAGAAAATCATACTTTTTGCAAGTAGAAAGTGGGATTCTTGTCGGAACACTTGAAAAATATCAGTTTTTGATCCTTATTATCCCAAAAGCCTTCTTAACTTATGGGGTTGGTTATGGATAAAACCCATCTTGTTTTAATTTATGAATTGATTACTAGAAAGAAGTTATTTCAAAAATAACTTAGAATGATTGGAATCGGAACTTTAAGCAAAGATAAAGTATTTTTGGAACAGATTCTAAATTCTTTCAACTTTTACAATGACTTCAAAATGTTTCGTTCTTGGAAAAAAATCGACCAGCGTCACGTTCGAAAGCCTATAGTTCCCGTTCAAGATCAGAGAAAGATCTCTCGCAAGAGTTGTATGATTACAACTTGAGTATAAAAATCCACCGGGATTCTTTTCTGTCAGTGTTTGTAAAACTTTTTTGGACAAACCCGCTCTCGGAGGATTCACAATCCAAAAAGAAGAATACAACGCCTCTTCAGAATCGATCCGATTTGTTTCCAAGTTTAAAGCTTTGAAATCGCAAGAATAGATCCCGTTTCGTTGAGCGTTCTTTTGGGCCTGTTTTACAGAATCTAAAGAAAGCTCGTAACCGATCCAATTTTTTGCTTTAGATTGAAGAGCGATCGCAATCAAACCGGAACCACAATATAATTCTAATATTCGATCCTGATTTTCCGGAACTAGTTCGAAAATCTTTTCGAGCCAAGGAGCGACGAGATATCGATTCACTTGTGAGAATCCTCCTGCTTGAATTTCCCAAACGATTTCCTTGGGTTTTGGAATAAAAATTTTTTCTCGAAACGTAACCGATTCTTTTTTGTAGGGAACAACTTTCGTTCCTTCTAATCGCAAGGAAAGAATCTTTGATTCTGCTTTTTCCTTTTTCAAAAGATCAGCGAATACCGAATTCATTTCTTCCGGAAGATTTTTGCATCCGTCCTCGGGGAGATTTACGATCGAATGTGAAAATTCCTCATAAAAACCCGCAAGCCTTTTGCCTCCCGCAAACCCCAATTGAATCTGTGCCGTATTTCTATATCCGCTCGGATTTCCGCTGAGAATTTCTATTTCAGGAATTTGAATATGATTTTTTGATAAAAAACGTTCGAGCGTTTCTTGAAGAAGGATTTTTTTGATTTTCAATTCATTTTGATAAGAAACATGGCGATAAGAACATCCTCCGCAACGAGGAAACGAACTACAATCGGATGGAATCCTTTCCGGCGAAATCACTTCGATTTCGGAGACGACTCCCCAAACCAAAGAGCCAGATTTTTTGAGAGGGACCGTATAAACTGTTTCATCTGGTATCGCATTTTTCAAAAAAAAAGTCGCTTTTTCAAAATTCGCGATCGCATAACCTAAATTTACCCAGGAACGAGGTTTCAACAAAATTTTATTCGAAGAAATTTTGCGAATTTGTTTTTTCGGACGATTTTTATGTCCTTCGGACTCAGATTTCATCTCTTTCGGTAGTTACTTCCGGGAATCCCAAAGCGCAAAGAACAATTCACCTTGACACAAGAGGGTTTTCTCACGGTAAAGTAATTCCGTCAGGAGAAGTGGCTGAGTGGTCTAAAGCAGCGGTCTTGAAAACCGTCGTGGTAATCCCACCGTGGGTTCGAATCCTACCTTCTCCGTCGATGGAGACGTGCCTGAGTGGCCGAAAGGAGCAGTTTGCTAAACTGTCGTACGGGTAACTGTACCCAGGGTTCGAATCCCTGCGTCTCCGGATTTTGCTTTCATTTTATTCAATGACTGAAATTCTCATCCCTATGTCCTCTGAGCGCTTCAAAACCCAAGAGTTTATTCAAGAAACCTTGAGAATTTTAAAAAGTGAAGAACTCCCAGGCTTAATCGCCGCTATTTCCTATATTCCTTTTTTCGGATGGCTGTTCATTTGGATCTTTCGCAAGAATCAAAAATTCGCATCCTTTCATATTCTTCAAGCGTTGAAACTCAACGTAGGTTTTATCGCTATTTATGCTGTGGTTTGGTTTCTAAGAGAATTTCCAGTGATTAGCTGGGTCTTATCTTTGATTCGAGTCAACCCGATCGTAACCGATTTTATCAGTTACGTTTCTTGGATTCTATTTTTGGGCTACAGTGCACTGGGAGCCTGGAACGCGTATCAAGAGAAAGAATCTACTCTGCCTTTTTTTCTGGAGATGGAAAATGAACTTCAAAAAATATTTAAAAAAATACGAACCGGTTCTCCATAACCTTCCCAAAGTTGTTAACCGGTTTTTGAGATCGGAAAAATTTCTAGTTTATTTAGTTTCTCTACCTTTATTCGGGACCTGGTTGATAGGATTCACCTTTTATTGGGAAAACCCAACGGTTCGAAAATATTCCGGAATTTCTTTCGTAAACTTTCTTTATTTTCTCGGGTTTCTTTTGGCCAGCGCCTTAGTCTCTTGGATTCCAGTTGCAGGCCCTTGGCTTGGACACATTGTCCATCTTGTAGGAATTCTGATTTATCTTGGGGTCTCCGGATTACTGCTATACAATTACACGAGTACAAAAAAGATTGCACTTAAGATTCCCGAAAGACATCTTTCTCATTTGGAATCTTATATCCATTGATCCGCGCCCATAGCTCAGCTGGATAGAGCGTCTGACTACGGATCAGAAGGTCGGAGGTTCGACTCCTTCTGGGCGCGCCAACTTTCTTTTTAAGTTTACGTAAGTAATTCGCATCCGATCTTGTTATACGAACGCTCTTTCTACAAATTCGTGCCTCTTAACTCGAATATAAGATTGTGTAAAATTCTGAAAATTCAGAATTTGCTCGATACTTTTGAAGAATACACATATAGAAATAAAAATTTTAGTTTATGAATTAAGAAACGTGAGTTTGGGCGAATAAGAAACTAAAGTGTTGCACTTCCTAAGGGCGCCACAAGTACTCGGATCCGAAGATAAATCTGTCGGAATTCCGACAAATCTTCTGTGAAACTTACGCTCCGCAGAGCGACCCTTAGGAAGCGTTGTGTGCCTGAACTTTCCTGATTTTGGGTGATTGAAGTATATCGAACTCACGTTAAACTACATCTTATCTTTAAAGACCAGCGAGTGCATTTTTTAAATTTTATGTGGGAGTTATTACGTTTTATGAAAAATTCAAAGTTGATTGATTCTAAAAAGAACGCTCAAGAATTTTTAATCGGAAAAGATCGGGTCGTCCACGCTGATTTTCCTTCTTTTATTACGGACCGAATCAATATTTTCATTTCAGTCTATCAGAGCCAAAATTAAAATTCAGTTTGAAATCTTCTTTGTGGAAAACTCTAACTCGAGTTCTTTAAATTGCTCCTTCTATTCTGTAAAAACCGCTCTAAACGGCAAGAAAACAGAGATTTCTCTCAAAATTGACTAAATCTTATTCAAACTATCGATAATAAAGAGACATAAAATTTCGAATCTTTTTTGGAAATTTAAAAAAAATCAGTGTACGATTTGACACTAAGACTGAGTCTCATTTCCATTGTATAAGAACTCTGATACAAAAAGAGCTAGGTTCAAAAATGGATAAATGCCACTGTGCACAAGTAACCTTCGAAACTATTGTAGAAATCGCAAGACTTGAAGGTGTAAGTTATCAAGAAATTATAGAAAGAGTAAATGCGGGAAATACTTGCACAGCCTGTAAGTCATATCTTATTGAGTATTGTGAATCCAAACTTGAACTTTTCCAAACCGTACAGACAACTCCTTACGGATTCTCTTTTTTCGGAGGTATTGCAGAAAGCGAATGCCTCCCCTCGTAAAAGAGCCAACCATAATTTTCATGAACTTTCAGAAGTTTATCAAAGGTTTCTGAACGTTCTCACTCGAGATACGTACATCCAGGCACATAGACACAAATCTCCCCCTAAACCGGAAACATTTCTGGTGCTCAAAGGAAGTTTAGGATTTATTCTCTTTGGTGAAGACGGCTCGATTCGAGAAACACATTATCTAAACTCCGATGGCCCAATATACGGAATTGATATCGCTCCCGGAGTATACCACACTCTCGTTTGCCTTTCTGAGAATGCAATTTGCTTTGAAGGAAAATCGGGGCCTTACGATCCCACTACAGACAAGGATTTTGCACCTTGGGCCCCTTCCGAAGCGGACTCGAATCGAAGCGAGTATCTCAATCAATTAAAAAAACTTTTTTAATCCGACTTTATTTTTTATTCGAGGTCGTTTTTTACTTTTCTTACCGAAAATTCAAGTTTCTATTTTTTAAATACAATTTGTTGGATTTAAAAAATTTGAAAAACATTATGAATTATCCTGTCAAATATGGCCATTACAATCTGATACCCGATACCCTTCCTTGCGAAAGTGAATTCACATTGAAGCTACGACCTATGGATCTTCGGGTTCAATGGAAACGCTGTTCGATCACCGCGGATTACATTTCTCTCTATTGTTCTTGCCAAGAAAAATTGGATCCAGATTCTTCCAATACTATTTCGATCGTATTAAATGAATTGATAGAAAACGCAGCGAAGTTTTCCA
Source organism: Leptospira weilii (assembly GCF_006874765.1). NCBI lineage: Bacteria > Pseudomonadati > Spirochaetota > Leptospiria > Leptospirales > Leptospiraceae > Leptospira > Leptospira weilii. Next base: position 83,520 of record NZ_CP040840.1, on the reverse strand, counting down.
AAGATAGAAAGGGAGAAATTCTTTTAGATCTCAAATATTATTCCGAAATATTAAAAATTGAAATTAAAAACTCAACGAACGAAATTCATAAGAATAAACTGGAAAATTCCATCTCGGCTCTCATTAACCGAAACTCGGACGAAATTTATATCAACAAACTCAAAAATCGAGATGGAAACGAACCAAACTCCGGAATCGGTCTTTTACTTCTTTCAAAGGATTTTCCCGTCCGATTGGGATTTTTAATCAATGAGGTTTCCCATGGTACTTACGATGTCACCGTAAGAGCCTATTTGGATTTGAACGAAGTTGTAAAAACAAAACTCAAAGCTTTGAGTGTTTGATTCCTTTATTCGAGACTCGTTTTAATTTCCGATCTGAGTTTTTTAATATTTTCCAAGAATTTAATCTGCCAGTATTTATTTTTATTACCTTTAATCTCCACATTATGAATACTTTTCCTATCGTAAGCGGCGACAAATCTGGAAAGACTCGCAATCCCAGCGCTATTTAAAAAATCCAAATTCTTAATATCAATGACCGCTTTTCCTCTTCCGGAATTATCCAACATTGTTTCGATAGCAGAAATGATCGGATCGTATTCTTCTACATTGAATAAACGAAGAGTCCCGGAAATTCTAATTCTCCCCCGATTTTTTTTCGTTTCAATAAAATAGTCTTCTTTTGAAATTTGCATCCCTCTTTCACTTTCCATCACACTCCAAGGCCACCTATTCTTTTAAAAAGATCATATACTAACTATTAAAAAAGTATGAAGGCATTTCTTATATTTTTAAAAAAAAGACAGATCTTTCGAATAACGCCTAGCAAACGTTCACTGAAAAAATAACATTTCATAAAGTTTTCGCATCTTTTCAGCATTCCAGATACTCCTTTTAGGAAATTTTAAGATCCTGCCTCTTTCGCTCTTTTTTATGTTTTCACTTGGTCTGGCTTCCTCAATTTTCAGATTATGTCGTTTTAGGAATTCGCTTTCTACATTCTCCATGAAAATACTTTCGGATTTCAGATGAACAATCTTCAGAAAACCACAATAAAAAAGAAAACTTAACTCTAAATTATTTTCTCATCTAACTTGGTTTACGTTATTTCAAACGCATTTTTTAGAACCCATGATATGAAAACTCTTGCAACATCTCTCCCCTAAGAAGACTATATGAGATTGTGGGAATTTTACCCATTTATATAAATAAACCTGGAAAGAAGCTCTATGCCTGAGTTTGATTCGATTGATCTTATGAATTATGCAGTTTACGGAAATGAACAAGATCCCGAATGGGCCGATATACGAAACTATATCAAGTCCAGTGCCTCCGCACAAAGAGAATTGGAAGAATTAAGACGTTCCACGCCGCAGCATGACAGAAAAAGAAGGGACCTCTCTCGCTCTCAAGAACGAGGTAAATTCCACGAATCGGAATCCTCTTCCGATCCAAGAAATGCAAATTCTTTAGAGGAAAAAAAGAAATGGTGGTCTATTTTTACGGGCGAATAAAATAGCTCCCCTTATTGTAAAGTCCGAGGAACATTCATGGAAAAGGAAGCTCAAACATATCTCAGACTGAAACAGTTTGTGGCCCCTTTTTTGGGTTTTGCCGTGAACATTAACGCCTATGGAACGGAACATATTACCCAGGAAGGTAAGCTAATCCTTGTCAGTAATCATAGATCCGACATGGATCCGTTCATTCTTTCCTACACTTTTCCTAGATACATTTCCTGGATCGCTGCGGATTATACGTTTCGAATTCCGATTTTCAAAGACTTAGCCAAATTGGCCGGAGGAATTCCAATGGCAATTGACGGAAAAATTTCTATGGCAAGTATCAAAATGGTACAGCAAGTTTTTAAGAGGGAAGGTGTTTTGGGAATTTTTCCGGAAGGTCACGATTACATGGTTCAAAACGACTTTTTCGCCCCCATGGTACGGTTTCATGAAGGTTTTGCAGCATTCTCAATTCGAAACAAAGTTGATATTCTCCCTTCGGTAATCGTTCCGATTGAAGAAAGTTATTCTGATATTCCGATTCCTTCTTTAGTTCGCTCTTTTATGGGAATGCCTAAGGAAGTCTGCGATATCAAACGGAGATCGATCTACAAAAAGGTCCGCGTTCTTTATGGACCTAAAATCGATCATAGACCTTATCTTGAGGGAAAACTGGAAGATAATTTAAAAAAACTCTCGGATGAAGTTCGAGTGAGAATGGAAAATCTACAAAGAACCGAAGTAGCTTAAAGTAATTTGAAGTTTAGAAAATTCTAAACTTCTATTTCCCCCGAGAAAATCTCTCTTGCAGGTCCGGTCATCAAAACGTTTCCGGATTCCTGCCATTGAATTTTAAGAGTCCCACCTCTTAAATCAATCTTCACTTCCTTTCCCGATCTTCCCGTTAAATTTCCAGCGACCGCAACCGCACAGGCTCCGGTTCCGCAAGCGAGCGTTTCTCCCGCTCCTCTTTCCCAGGTTCTTTGATAGAAATGATCTTTTCCGCGAACCGTAACAAATTCCACATTCACTCGTTTCGGAAAGATAGGATGCCGTTCGATCAAAGGCCCAATTCCACTTACGGGAAATTGATCACAATCATCCACAAAAATCACACAGTGTGGATTTCCCATACTTACCGCGGTAAACTTTAAATTTTTTCCCGCGATCTCAAACATTTGATCGATGATCGTTTCCTCATCCTTCCAATTTATAGGAATCTTGGAAGGAACCAGGATCGGTTTGCCCATATCAACGCTGACGAGATCCACCTTGTTTCCCGATCCGATCTTGAGATCCACTTCTAAAACACCCGCACCGGTTTCGATTTTTGGATTTTTAGAATTCGTTAAGCCGTGATCGTAGATGTATTTGGCAACACAACGAATTCCATTCCCGCACATCTCGGAGGAGCTTCCATCCGAATTGTACATGTCCATCATAAAATCGCCTTGTTTTGAATTACGAATAAAGATAACTCCGTCACTTCCAATTCCAAAATTACGATCGGATATTTTTTGAATTTGCTCCGGCGTTAAGCGAATATCAACCTGAGTGGAATCGATATACACATAGTCGTTACCGATTCCTTCCATTTTTGTAAATTTAAGCGCGGCCACAAGAACTCCTAGGATGAATTGAATTCTATATTTTCTTAGACTGTTACCTGAGGAAATTCAAAAACAAGAAAAAGTTATGTACTTTTTTCTGGCTTTTTCGACTTCAACCGAAGACATTGAAAATTCGACGACTCCGTGGGGGCTCTTTTGAATCAAACCTGCTATCTTTGCTCAAATACTAAAAATTCTATTGTTTTTGTAGAAAATGGAATCGATATCGTCCGTTGCTCCAATTGTGGTCACGTTTTTTCCACTTATGAACAGGAAGAACACTACGAAGGTTATTGGGACAACGATTCTTCCTATGATCTCGGCTGGTGGGATCACGCCCACAGGGAAATTTATCAGGACTTCATCAAAAGATTTTTAACAGCTCCTTCAGGCAAAATTTTAGACGTGGGCTGCGGACTCGGTTTTTTTGTTAAGCGAATTCAAGATCAAAAACCCGGTTGGGAAACCACGGGTTACGAAATATCCGAAAAAGCGGTTCAATTTGCCAGGGATAAAAACGGATTGAAAAACGTTTTTTCGGGAATCGTCCAAAATTCCGGAATCGCAAAAGGCTCTCTGGATATCATCACTCTTTGGGACGTGATCGAACACATTCCAAAACCTCATAGTTTATTAGAATACTTGCATTCTCTTTTAAAACCGGGTGGGATTCTATTTTTACAAACTCCGAATTTTCCAATTCAACTTTTTAAAGCGAAGTTGAAAGTCACTCTGAAGGGTATGCAACCAAACGGTCATTATCTCGAAGCGAAAGATCACATCAATGATTATACCGAAAAGACAATGAGAATGCTCGCAAAACAAACAGGATTTGCGGACTGTAAGTTCACGATTCTCAAACCGATCGCTTCCGTTTCGGGAAGTCAAGGCGGCAGTTTTGGTCCTCTTTTTAAAAAAGTTTATTATTATGCGACTAAAGCCATTTGGTTACTCAGTTTCAAAACGATGAACTTGAATAATACGTTATTCGCCGTTTTAAAGAAATAATCTCAAAGCGGTTCTTAGATCGTTTGTTTCCAAATAGGAATATTCTCGCTTTATATCGGAACCGACTTCTAACGAAATCTTTTGTTCTTTCGGACTATTCCGTTTTTTAGAAAAGACAGATGTTATACGAATCGCCGAAATTCCATAACGAAGCGCACCTTCTATGTCATCCTTTAAAGAATCACCTATCATCGAGACGACTTTTTCTTCGGAAACAAGTTGGTTCGCTTTGGAGTAAAATTTTTCCGAAGGTTTTTCTTTTCCGACTTCTTCCGAGCTTAAAATCGCGTAAGGAAAAGTTTTTGGAAATAAAAGATCAAATTTGATCAATTGAGTTTTCAAATTTTCGTTCGTACAAAAAAGAAGTTTATGTTTTTCTGAAATTATTTTTAAGAGTAAAAAGACTTCCTTATATTCTCTCTCGTACTTTTTTTTACGAATTTTAATTCCCTCTCGAAAGTTTCGGAAATAATCTCTCTCTAGTTTTAAAATCCACTTCGGGTCCAAAGTTCCCCATTTTGACAGGCACATCTTTTTGAAATAAATTAAACGAAGCCGATTCGAAGGAGAATCCTTCAGTTCAATTTTTGTTTCTTTTCTTGCAGTCTCGTAAAACTCCGAAAACTCCTTTGCGGAAGAGAATCCGTATTCTTTTGCGTTTCTACAAAATTGCTGAATCGTGGTTTCATAGATTCCGATCGAATCTAAAAATGTGTTGTCAAAGTCCAAAAAAAGAGCCATTCCTTGCAAAAGAATCTTTTCAATTCCAAACGCAATTCTTTTACCCCATTTTTCCTTGCGTGATTGGAGATTCCCCTAAATCTTCCTACAAGTATGGGCAACGACCAAAAAACCATTTCCCGTAAATCCTTTCTTGCGATTTTAGGTTTTTGTTTTTCAGCACTCGCAAGCGGAATTTGGTTTTTAAAATTCAGACAAAAAATTTCCGGAAAAATTTTAGGTCCGAATCACGATGTCGGACATAGAATTCGAAATAGCATAGAACCAAACGCAGCCAATATAAATCTTCCCATTTCCGAAAAAGTAAAAGTGTTAATCTTAGGAGGGGGAATCTCTGGATTGAGTGCGGGTTATTATCTTCATAAATCTGGATTTGATGAATTCAAAATTATAGAATTAGAAAACGATTCCGGTGGAAATTCGAGATCAGGACGGAATTCGATCGGTAATTATCCTTGGGGCGCTCATTACTTACCACAACCCGGAGAAGAAGCGGTTCTAGTCCGTAAGTTTCTTGAAGAAAACGAAATTATCGTGGGTAAAGACAAAAATGGAAAACCAATCTACAACGAAAGATATCTTTGTTTCGACCCCGAAGAACGAATCTTTTATCAAGGAAGATGGAACGAAGGTTTATATCCCACAGGCAGTCCTGGATCGCGGGCAGCAAACGAAGAACAAAAATTCAAGAAGCTTATTCAAAATTGGAGATCAAAAATTGGAAGAGATGGCAAAAAAGCTTTTTCGATTCCGATCGATCTTTCTTCCAGAGATCCTGAATTTTTAAAACTAGACAAAATTAATTTTTTTGAATATATCAAGGAACACGGATTTAAAACAAAAGAACTCTTTTGGTTTTTGGATTATTCCGTCCGCGACGATTTCGGCGGCTCTATAGATACGGTCTCCGCTTGGATCGGGCTTCACTATTTTTGTTCTCGCCCAGCGGATGAAAACGGAGAGGACTTGAGTCTTCTCACTTGGCCTGAAGGAAACGGCTTTCTAGTAGAAAAGTTGAGATCTCCGATTCGATCCAAAATTCAAACCGGAACACTTGTAGAAAACGTAAAACCGTCAAATTCCAAGAAAGGTAGATTCCTAGTTCGAACTTATACTTCTTCCACGGAAATACAAAAGGATATTCTTTGCGATTC
>NZ_CP040840.1:37500-65000 GCF_006874765.1 Leptospira weilii | reverse complement strand
TATAACCATCTCGACTCAACACGTTGGCGATATTTGGATAGAAGGCCGCTATCATAAATCCGAGGGAAAATAAGAAGATTGGGAACCTTTTCTTTTCCTTATCGATAATGATTCTCCAAGACGGAACAATGATAAAAGCAATAACGGAGTAAAGAGCGATAAGCAATGCAAGATACTTACTCGCGACCAAAGCGTTGAAATCCCAATGATGGGCGGTAAAATGATAGATCTTTTCCGAAATAAAAGTAAGATAAATAAAAAAACAAGCGACAACAAATCCGAGAAGGTGTTGAAAGATCATCATCCAAAATCCAAATTTCCGATTGTAGTTACTTGGATAACGAATAAAAAATTGAGTAAAGTGAGTGATCGTAGGTAAAATCAAACAACCGGTCAACCATCTGTGATAGGCGGCAATTGGGTGATAGTAAAACGCCGCCATAAAATATCCGATCTCAAAAAGACCAAACACAAGGAAGGCAATCCCGAGATGATACGTAGCAACAGTTTTCCTTTTTAAACTGAGAAAAAAAACGGCGAGAAAAAAGGTTGTAATCGTTACTAGAAGACTTCCAAAAGAATAATAATTGAATAAAATTAAATCCGATCTCAGAAAATCTAATCCCATAATCCCCAGTTCCGTTTTTTTAATTCTTTATTTAGTTCGCAAAAGTAAGACTTCATTAAAAAATCTCGAAAACGGCTTCAATAATTCATACCAAAACTAAAAATCAATAGAAAAAATAAGGACTCAAAGGAGTTTTCCAATATGCTATCTTTTAAGAAACTAAATTCTCTCAACGTTAAGATTATAACTCACTTAAAAGAAAAACTTTGGTTAAAAATTTTCGTTGGAATGTTAGCCGGAATTTTTACCGGCATCCTACTCGGTTCCGATCTGTCTTTGGTCAATAGAAATATCGCGCAACTTACCACTTCTTGGCTTGTTGTACCGGGGCTTATATTCATCAACCTCTTACAGATGATTATGATACCTTTGATCTTCTCTTCTATTATTCTCGGAATTTGTTCCGCTGAAAACATAGAGAATGTTAAAAAACTAGGAATCGGAACCTTAATTTATTTCGTTTTTACAACTTTCATCGCCGTTACGATTGGAATTGCACTATCACTCTGGCTGGAGCCGGGAAAATCAACGACTCAAATTAAAAATACTCTGAATTCAAACATTCCATCCGCGACTGAGATTCCGACCCTAGACAAATATCCTGAGTTGTTCATGTCCTTCTTTCCAAAGAACCCGTTCCTTTCAATCACCCAGGGAGAAATGTTAAACGTAATTGTGTTTTCTATTTTACTCGGAATCGCGATTCTTTCGGTTTCAAAAGATCTGTCAAAACCGATTCTTGAAATTTTGAATTCGGTTTTTCAAATCAGCATGAAAATCGTGAATTGGGCGATGGCTTTGACTCCGTTTGCCGTTTTCGGTCTGATGGCAAAGGCGATCTCCTCCATCGGCGTGGAATTGCTCGTTACCCTCGGCGTTTATATGAGCGTCGTTCTACTCGGACTTGTTTCAATACTTGGAGTTTATTCGATCATTCTTATATTTTTAGCGAAAAGAAATCCGATCGGCTTCTTCTCAAAGATCGCGGGCTTACAACTTCTAGCATTTTCAACTTCGAGTTCCGCTGCGGTAATGCCGGTTTCAATTCAAACAGCGACGGAAAACCTAGGAGTGAAAAAAAATATCGCGGAGTTTATCATTCCCGTCGGAGCTACGATCAATATGGACGGGACCGCTCTTTACCAAGCAGTTGCGACAATTTTTTTAGCGCAATATTTCGGAATCGAATTAAGCCCAACTCAGTTGGTCTTTATTCTTTTTGCAACTGTCGGAGCTTCGATCGGAACTCCGAGTACACCCGGAATCGGAATCGTGATTTTGGCTACGATTCTTGCCGGATTAGGGATTCCCACGGAAGGAATGGGAATTATTTTAGGAGTGGATCGTTTTCTGGATATGTGTAGAACAACCGTCAATGTTACCGGAGACATTACCGCTTCCTGTGTAATGGATAGGATAACTTGATTGAGATATAAGTTTTACCGACTTACGTTCTATAACATTCTCGCCAATATTACAGTACCTTTAACTAGCTTAGTCGATATAAGTATATTAGGAAATCTTGATACTCATATCTTTATGGCGGGAACCGCATTATCCGGAATTCTTTTCGATTTTATTTTTTGGATGTTTGGTTTTCTAAGAATGGGAACCACGGGATTGACCGCCCAAGCCACCGGAGAAAAGAACGAAAAGGAATCCCTTTTTATTCTGACTCGATCCATTGCTCTAGCCTGTTTCTTCGGAACTATGATTTTTCTTCTTTCTCCTTGGATTTGTGAAATTGGATTTCAAATTTTACACGGAAACGCCGAAGTTAAAACGGCCGGCCTTGCTTATTTTAAAACGAGAATTCCCGGTTCTACTGCGGTTCTTTGTAATTATGTGTTTACGGGTTGGTTTTTAGGAAGAGAAAAGAGTTCGACCGTTTTGATCGCAACAGTTATCGGAAACGGAATCAACGTGGTTCTCGACGCTTGGTTTATCCTTAATTTAGGTTGGGAGGCGTATGGAGCCGGCTTAGCGACCAGCATCAGTCAATTTGGGATGTTGATCGTTTTTATTTTTGTGTTTCTCAGAGAATTGAAAATTCAACCTAACTTAAAACTATCTTTTCTAAAAGACAAAAATCTATTTTCCATTCAAGGCTTTTCTTTTCTTCTTCATCTGAACAAAGACATCTTTTTGAGAACCTTATTTTTAATTCTTACATTTAGCTTATTCCGAAATTTCAGTTCGGAAGTTAGTACTGAAATTTTAGCGGCGAACTCGATTCTACTTCAACTGATTCTTGTAAGCGCCTATTTAGTCGACGGGGTCGCGTTTGCCACGGAAAGTCTGACCGGAAATATCTGCGGTGAAAAGAATTGGAAACTTCTGAAAGAACTTCTTTATTTGGCCCTTTACAATAGTATTTTCTTCACTTCGATTTTTCTGGGATTTGTTTTTCTATTTCCGAATTTCACGTTCGGAATGATCACAAGTAGCCACGCTGTTTTATCTTTGTTGAAGGAATATCGATTTTGGTTGTTTCCCGTTTTAGAAATCGGAGCCGTCGCATTTATCTTGGACGGTTTTTTTATAGGACTCACACAAGGGAAAATTCTCCGCAATTCGATGTTGGTCAGCGCCGCTCTTTTCTTTTTTCCCATTGCATATCTTGGAAAAATCAAACAAGATAATCATCTCCTTTGGCTTTCTCTTGTTTTACTCATGATCGGAAGAGTTTTGACGCTATCCGTTCAAACAAAAAAATTCTTTCAGAGTTCTAAATTAAAAAACGCGGGCTACGATACAAATGTTTGAACAAAAAGGTTTTAAGATTTTTTCTCTCGGCGTTTTTATCAAAAAAATATTCTAAATTATATAAAAATTTTCTTAATATTTAAACAATTCTAATATAACATTCCCGGCTGTTTGTATTTTTTACGATTTTTTCTAAAGTGTTACAGTTTCAACTCTATTCTAAAATCACCTGAATCTCAGCCGGAATATTTTTCCATTCCTCCGAATCTCTGCTTTTGTAAAAAATTGGAGATTGAATGTCGTTCCAGTTTTCAGCTCGAAAGAGATCGATACTTTCTTCTCCTTTTTTAAATACCCGGGAAGATTCGTCCGAAGAAAGTTTTACGTTTTGAATAGGAGCCCACCCGAAACCGGGAATGTAAACATCTATCGTATCTTTGAAGGAAACGGAATCGGACCCAGAAATGGAAACCGTATATTGAGAGCGCACTGGGACACCCGAATCTAAAAGATTTTTTTTCAAAGCGGACATCGTGCTTCGAAACAATCTCGCATCGAAAATCTTATCCACATAATAAGAATTCCTTTGAGTTTCCAGAGGTTCCCCTTTGAGAAAGGGTTTTAGATCCTCTCCGATACTTTCCCTTTTTTCCAAAAAGTCGTCGGTTACATAGTAGCGGATATTCTGAGTTCTCACTTCAAAAGAATATTCTAAAGTTTGCTTTCCCTTGGAGTCGTCCACTCCAAGGATTTTTACGAAGGCCTTTCCATTTCCGATAAAATCCTGCTTAAATCCAGGTTGGTTTACTTTTAAATTTCGAATCCTTTGATGTTCAGTCGTCGGAGGTTGAAAAATTCCAAGCGACCCTCCTGCAATCGAAAGTTGGTTTAAAGAAAAAGTAACCCGGATTTTCATAAGATGAATCGTTTCTCCGGAAGCAATAAAGCGATCCGTTTCAGCAAAAGAAATCTTTCGAACTTCTTTTCCAGCCCGATCAACTATGAAAATTTTGCTTCCTAAAAAAACCATTCCTCTGATTTCTTTAGAAGGTGTTTTGATAGAGCCTGTAATCGCTCCGTTATCCGGATTGTATCGATAGATGTTCCCGTCGGAAGAATCGGAAACCCAAATCGAATCTCTTGCAAAAACCAAATCTCTCGGTTGAGCCCGATCCGTTAAAAAACCCCCGATTAGTTTTCCGGTCGCTTTATCTAGAATAGAAATTTTTCCGTTTTCTTGATCGAGAATGTAAAGCAAAGAATTCTGACTGGCAATCCCTCCGATTTTTTCGATCGGAACCGGAATTCTTTCCGTAACGCCGCCCGTATTGGGTTCCACTTTTAAAACGAGTTTTCTTGCGCCGACAAAAATTCTTCCTTCGCGCGGATCAAAACTGATTCCGGCGAGAAAAGGAATGTTCAATGAAAACGATTCTTGTCTTCCGGTCGGATCGACTCGATACAAAGATCTATGTGTGGAATCGAGATACCAAAAGTTCGTACCGTCGTATGTAAGACCGTATGCGTTTTCCGTAAGCTTGATTTCCTGATCTTGGTCGAAAACCGGAGTCGAAACTACAAAAAGGAGGATGATCAAAGACCTAAATAAACCGACTTGAGCGAAATCCATATTTCCTCAGCAAGACCCGGTCGATTGATATCCGTTCCAAGTTGAATCGGAGAAGGTACAAAAATAAAAATCAGCGTAAATAAAATTAACAAACCGCCAATTTTTCGAATTCGATCCAAAGGAACCGCCGGGTCGGGGACAAAAGGGTGTTCTACTTTTATGATGAAATAAATCAGAAAACCCCACAATAACCAGGAAAAATTCCATAAGCATAAGAGCAAAAAAATCATAAAAAGATAATAAATCCAATTTCTATATCTTTCGCCAAAAACGGAATAAATCACATGCCCTCCGTCAAGTTGACCAAACGGAAGTAGATTGATGGCGGTCACAAGAAGTCCGACCCAACCGGCCTGCGCCAAAGGATGAATCCAAACGTCTTGAGCGATCGGATCGAAAGGTCCCAAAATCCATTGATTTATAGTGATCGTAAAAATGGATTCCCCAAAAGAAATGATTCCCGGATTTTCTCTCACAGAATCAATCGGAACCAAAGAAGACAAATAGATTCCTACAATGTAACAAGGTACGGAAAGAATTAAACTCATCAAAGGGCCCCAAATTCCTATGTCGAAAAGTTGTTTTTTATTCCGAATCGGCTCCAAGATTCGAATGACCGCCCCCATAGTTCCGATCGGAGCCAAAGGAATCGGTATAAAATAAGGCCAAGTCGCTTTAATTCCGTAATAACGAGCCGCTAAAAAATGACCCATCTCATGCGCCGAAAGAATTATAATCAAAGAAAGAGAATAAGGTAGTCTAAGAAAAAATAGCTCTTTTAGGGATCGAATGGATAGAAAAGGTATTTCAAAAAACTCACTTTGAAACGTGAGCGTTAAAAAGGTCAGGATAAACAAAATTATGTGTGTTGAAAATCTAGATTGTTTCAATTGTATATTCTATTCTTGAAAAGAATCCTCTTTACATCTTACCACAAATTTTAAACCTTTTCCTTAAAGCATTCTACTGAAAACAAAACTTTCTTGTGCCGAAAGGTCAGGCGCGGAACTCAAGTGTATTGTTTCTTACGGACTGGAGTAATATATTTGTAGTTTTTGTCTCATCGAATACATTACGACAATCGATTGAGAACACTGAGTTCGAAAACGTATGTGAGTCGCTTTAAGAAAGACTTTTACAGTTTATTAGCAAAGACCGGAGATTGACACTTGTTTGAAAACATTAAATTTATAAGGAAGTATGATCCAGCCGCTAAGTCTTATTTGGAAATTGTACTTTGTTATCCGGGTCTACACGCGCTCTGGTTCCATAAACTGGCTCACTTTCTTTATCGGATGAAGCTTCCTTTAATTCCAAGGATAATCAATACTTTCTCCAGATTTATCACCGGAATAGATATCCATCCGGGGGCTCAAATCGCAAACGGAATTATGATCGATCACGGACATGGGGTCGTAATCGGCGAAACAGCGACGATCGCTAAAGGATGTTTGATTTATCAGGGTGTAACTCTTGGTGGAACTGGGAAAGAATCCGGAAAACGTCATCCGTCTTTGCTTGAGAACGTGGTAGTCGGCGCAGGTGCTAAAATCCTTGGAAATATCACGATTGGAAAAAACGTACGAGTAGGAGCAGGATCCGTCGTTATGCGAGACATCCCACACGATACAACCGTGGTTGGAATTCCCGCAAAAATAGTTCGCTCCAAAATGCCGATCGGAGAAAAAGGCGAACACATGCTGGATCATAACGAAATTCCGGATCCGGTTGCAAAGGTATTTTCGATTTTAATCGAAAAAATCGAAACTCTTCAAAAAGAAATTCATTCTATGGACAAGAGCAAAATTGATCACATACAATTGAAAAAGGAAAAAGATAATTTAGAGGAAATTTTGGACGAGTTTATTCACGGTAGCGGGATCTAAATTTAGGATCATTAAAACCCTAACGAAATTTTAAAGAGTCAAAATTCGAATTTCTTTAAAAAATATTTTTTATCGATTCGAACTTAAACTTCCATTTTAACCTTTTTTAAGAGAAATAATTTTGGTTGAGAAAATGTTCCTAAGAGCTACACCAAAAACCTTTCATTTACTTTTGAGAATTCTATAACTGAAATCCATTTTTGAGACGATTTTTAAAATTAACGTGAGTTCGGTATAACAAAATGCAAAAGCGATTATGTTGCGATCTGAAACGGCGCCTCTTACCGATTCTATAAAATAGAGTATCGTTAATTTGAACACAAATCCACGTTTAGACGCAGAATTTAGGCACTTTATTACGTAGAGACGAGTAGGATAAACTCTAAATCAAATTTCCGTATAAAATCGCTGTTTTGCGATCGCCATCAACGAAACATTAAAAATTATTTTAAAAATATCTTAGAAATTAGTATTTTAAGCAAAGAATAAAATCTATTTCAAAAATATTCAAAATGATTGGAACCGGCATTTTAAAAAAGATAAAGTATTTTTGAGATAAAACCCCCGTAATCATTCTACGAGGGTCTATCAATGAAGAAAAAGTTTTTTAACGAACCGATTACTTTTTTGGAATAAAACAATCGATTCCGTCGGTTTTTAATTTCGACTTCAGCGATTCGGCATCGGTTCTATTTGCAAAATCGCCCAATTGGATCACGAACAAACCGTCTCTCGTAAATAAAAAGGTTTTTTCACCGTATTCTTGTCCGAGGCTGGACTTATAAGCTTCCGCTTTGGTTTGATCGCGGAATACTCCTACTTGAACCGTATAACCCTTTGGAGAACCCTTCACGTATTTTCCATTGGAGAGTGATTTGTTTGGATAATCCGATTTTTGAGGATTTAACTTTTCAGGCTTTTCGTCTTCCAAAAGAGCGTTTTCCTCATCGTCCGCGTTTTCGAGATCTTCCGACTCTTCGCTAGCAGCTCCGCCGAGTTTTACCACTTTGATACCCACTTTCGCAATGCCGATATCTTTAAAATCCAAAGTATCCGCCGCTTTTTCGGAAAGGTCGATGATTCTATCTTTTACGAAAGGTCCTCTGTCGTTAACGCGAACCAAAACCTCTTTTTGATTTTCAAGATTTTGAACTCGTATGATGGAACCCAAAGGAAGAGTAGGATGCGCCGCGGTTAATTTTGTCTTATCGAACTTCTCCCCACTTGCGGTCGGCTTTCCGTGAAACTTAGCTCCGTACCAAGAAGACATTCCAATTTCGTCAAAATCCCCGGAAGAAGGATTCGTCTTTTCGGGAGGTTGAGCCTTTGCGTATTTCTCAACGTTCAATTCCTCCTCAAAAGACCTACGGCTGGGTTTTTGAGAAACGGAACTCGAACTAGCTCTATCCATCGGTGCAATTTCTTTTTCAAAAAATATCTCTGACGGATCTCCGGAAGCACTGACATTTCGTTTAGATTCAACCGAAGCGCAAGACGTAAAAATAATCAAGGTGGTTAAAATTGCTACTTGTTTCATGATTTCCTCGGTTTTAACAATTCCTTTTTTAAATCGGTGGAATCGGAAAAAATCATTACAACTTTTTAGGTCGCCCAAGTTCAAAATAATTCCGATAGTTGTTCCATGGCCGGGATAGACATCAGTAAAACATTCAATCGAGCTTTGGCTTTGGAAAAAGAAGGTAAATATTCGGAAGCCGCTCAACTCTATGAAAGTCTGATCCAATCCCAGCCAAAGTACCAAAAGTCCTATCTAAACCTGGGAGCGCTTTATTCCAAACAAGGCAATTCTAGAAAAGCGATCGAGATTTATCAGAAAGCCCTCGAAATCGGCAAAACTCCCGAACTTTACTATAACATCGGAGTAGAACTTTACAGAATCGGAGAGATTGAAACGGCGATTCGATCCTTGAAAAAATCCCTCGAAATTGAAAAGAGATTTCTGAAATCGCACATTCTACTCGCGTATTGCTATCGACAACTCGAGAAAGACGATAAAACGGAACTTTATTTCACGAATGCGATTCGACTTGATCCTAAAAACCAAATGGCCCTTACCGCTCTCGCGACTTTATATTTTGAAAAAGAACGTTGGAAAGAATGTCTTGAAACGGCCAACAAAGTAAATAAACTATATCCCGGCGATTCCAGGATGCAGGTGCTTCTTTCCGAAGTATATACTCGTCTTGGAAATTTTAAACAGTCTTTTGAGATTCTTAAACAAGCGACGACCCAATCAAAAGGGTTTACGCGTCTTTCGGATGCGATTGAAGAATCCAAGAAAAATCCGGAAGAAGCCGCATTCTTTGATTCGTTGGAAAAACTTACGAAAAACAAATTGGATGAATTCCGATCTAAATTCGAAATGAACAAAGAAAATCCGGAAGACTTCGCTCCTCCCAATCCTCAGGATGCACTTGATCTTTCACTCATGTATTTGTTCCATGGAGATAGAGAACAAGCTTTAAAGTATATGCTCTATGCTCAAAAGCAATTGGAAGAATCAAATGCACAGGAATCAAGCGATCCTTGACATTATCCGCAGGAAACGTTACGCGGAATTCAGAGAGCGAGATTACCAAAAGATAACAGAACGTTTATGTCGGCTATTCGCGAAACAAAAAAAATAATTTGTAATACGATCCATAAAGAACATAGCTCCCAATCTGAAATTCATCAGAACGATTCCAAAAGAAAAAATTTCAAATCGGACTGGAAAGTGTTTTTACTTATTCTAGGGCTCGCTTTTCTTTTAAATTCTTGTATTTATCCGATCCGGGAAGCCGAAGCGTTAGAAAACGATATTTCATTCTTATATTTAAATTCCGCAGAATTTTCCCAAACGGAATTGGAAAAAATTACATCGATTTGGAAAATAAGACAGCTTAAAGGAAAAGGCACAACTGCAGAGGATAAAAACAATTTAGGAATAATATTTGCGAAAAATTCCTTTCTGGACGATGCGGAATCCGCGTGGAGAGAATGTTTGAAGATTTCAGAGTTTCATCCGGTTTGTTTTTCAAATCTGATTCGAATGCATTATCTAATTGATGAGTATGAAATTGCCAAGAAAGAAATCGCTACCTATTTAAAGAATGCGAAAAAAGATCAAATCCAGCAGGTTCGAAAAATTCTTACGACTCAAAATCGAAGAGAAGAAACGGTTCTGCTACTGGATGTCCAATCTAAAATCCCGGGTATGGAAGTCGTTTCCTGGGATGAATTGAGCGCATATTTCCTCGAAAAGCAGGATTACGAAAAAGCGTATTTTTATTTGGAAAAAATTCTACAGATCGACCCATATCATAAGAACGCGCGCGCTTCCATGGTATTGTTAGCTCATGATTTGGAAAAATGGGATGATCTTTTGATGTTTGCAATGAATCTTCATTCTACGGATGATAAGATTCCCGATTTGAACTATTACATTGCAAAAGCATATTATGAAAAACGAAATTACTCCGAAGCCTTAGAATGGATCCGAAAATCGCCGGAATCGGAAAGAGAAACTCTTTCATTCGTAGAACTTTGGAAAAGAATTTTACTTTCCTTAAACCCAACCTCGGACTTACATCCGATCCTCCCTTATATCAAAAAAATGCAATCCAAAGGTTTGCAAATTCGGGAAGAAGACATTTTACCGACTCTCAGTTCTTCCGGAAGAAAAACAATGGAGGACATCAAGGTTGGTCGTTGATTTGTGGTTTATTTTTCAAATCTCTAAGAACCCGTATCAAAAACCTTAAAAGAAATCATTAGAGTTGTTGAAAAATTCCATGATTCAGATTAACAAAACCGCCTCAAACGTCCCTTTCAATGCAGCAGAATGGATAGAGAAATTAATTTTTCAATAATTTTATTTTATAGGGATCGGTGGGACAAACTCTTACTTTAGTTCTAATCTTTAAATCTCCAAACGATATCACGAACGAAGCAAATTCCAAATTCCTAAAGCCTGTTTCAAATTTTTCGGTTCATGAGTCCGAATATATTCCACATTTTGAATGGAAAGATAAAGCTCCGCAATCACGGTGGCAATTTCCCGCTCATTTACTTTCAATCCTCCGAGTGCGTTTCCCAAAAAGGACTTTTTCGTAACCGAAACCATCATTGGGGAAAATTCCTCCCTGAGAGTTTGGATCCTTCTCAAAACTTCAAAGCTCACTTGAAAATCGGGGCTTAAGAAAAAACCCATACCCGGATCGAAGATCAACTGTTCCTGAGTAATTCCCTCATTTAATAAAACCTTTTTTCTTTCTCGAAAGAATTTTACGATTTCGAAAATCACATTTTGTGGAGTCAGATGGGATTGCGCATCGGGACGATTCGCATGATTGTGAGAATACATCACGATAAACTTCCGATTTGTTCCCGCATATTTTGAAATTTCCCGAACGGATTCTCCATCCACAAATCCGCGAATATGATTGATAAATTCAACACCGGCATCCAAAGCATTTGCGATTACTTTAGGCTGAAACGAATCCACAGAAATGCGAACTCCCTTTGCGAGCAAGCCTGAGATAAGATCTTTCATCCTCATCCATTCGATTTCGAAGCCGACTAGATTTGCCCGAATGTTGGAAGACTGAGCTCCAATATCGATCACATCTGCGCCTTGAACCAAAAGGGAATCGGCTTTTTCCCAAAAAGCTTTCGGAGTGAGATATTTTCCCCCGTCTGAAAACGAATCTTCGGTAATGTTCAACACTCCGAAGATAGTAGGAGAATACATCGCAGAATTCAAATCGTACTTACTTTCCATCTTTAAAAACTCGGATACAAAACCGATACTCTAAAAGAGATTCTGGAATTAAACTAAAAACGGCAACTCTTCTACTTTCTTTTCGGAGCGGTTCATGCGTCCTTTTTTTAAATCGATTTTTCTTTTTACTTTTTGCATCTTTTCACCCGTTTTTTCCCAACCTCTGCCGGATCTTCCGGAAAAACAATTCGGACAACCTCTCAATACACAGAACGACGAATACAATCCGATCATTAGTCCCGACGGAAGATTTATAGTATTCCAATCCAACCGCCCAGGCGGAGAAGGCGGCATGGATCTTTGGATTTCCGAGAATGTTCGCTTTTTAGATAAGGAGATCCCGGCGGAATGGACTAAACCCGTAAATATGAATCAAAACATTCGGGAAGAATTAAAGCGCCCCCCCGTTCCAGGAGTTCGTAAACCGAATCTTTTCAATTCGAACGCATTCGAAGGCGGTGTTTCCATTTTATTTGATTCAAACAACGCTCCTTCGGAAATTTATTTCACTTCGACGCCGAATCCCGCAATTGGACGCTCCGGTTTCGAAGGCCTGAATATTTATAGAACGATTAAGGATAAAAAAACCGGAAGATGGACCGACCCCGAACATCTCAACGAAATTAATTCAAACTTCAACGAGAAGATGCCCGCTATTTCTCCCGATGGAAATTTTTTGATCTTTTCTTCGGATCGTCCGGGAGGTTACGGTGATTTCGACCTTTGGATTTCGGTTCGAAATCCGAAAAACGGAAGTTGGTCTCAGCCGAAAAATTTAGGTTCTCCTCCCAACTCTTCGGAAAGTGAAATTCTTCCTTTTATCCATCAAGATGGAGAGCAACTTTATTTCAGCTCTAATCGAGAAGACGAAAAAAAGAAATTTAGAATCTTTAGAATATTCTTAAGATATAAATCCGCGTTAGACGACATGCTGGAAGACGAAGAGGAAACGGAAACGGAAGAAATCCCTAAATCCAAACAAATCGAAAATCCAATTCCAAAAGTAGATCAATCATCTTTATTGCTTCTTCCGAAACCGTTTAACACAGATAAATGGGAAGCTTACGATAATGAGGGAATCAGTTTTGACAAGGACGGAATTTGGGCCTATATTTCTTCCAACCGAGCGGGCGGGGAAGGACAATTCGATATCTACCGTTTTCAAGTTCCGGAATCTCTTCGCAACTCCTACATTTTGAACTTCAAAGGATTAGTTTTGGACGGTTCTGAAAAAACAATGATCGGATTAGATTCCACTTTAAAAATCTACGACGAAAATAAACCGGCAAGCGTAATCACCTCGAAAAGAATCGGTGGCGATCTGACCAAAGGAAAACCTTCGAATTTTGCCACAACTCTTCAAACCGGAAGAGTTTACAAAGTGGAAATCAGTTCTCCCGGCTTTCATCCTCAGGAAGATATTCTAGACCTTCGAGGAAACATAGGCAAAAATCGAAAGATCTATAGGACATACGTCCTTCTACCGATTCAAACCGGAGAAGGTAAAACGGAAGAAACGAAAGTCGAACCTGTAGACAATCAGAAACATAGTTCGGCCGCTATGAAAGTAATCGTAGCGGACGCGTCCACAAAACAAATCATTCCGGACGCGAAGGTTACTCTTTTTACACCGATAAACCGTAAGGGAGAATCTCTCGTTCAGGAAACAGACAAAAAATCATTTTCGATAAACCGACTACCCGAAAGTGATTTTGAATTATTTGCTACAGCCCCGAAATATATTTCCGAAAGTATCAACATTATTCAAAAAGATATTTCTAAAAACGGAACTGTGACTATTTATCTCAGAGCGGAAAAAGACGTAAACCCAATCTATAATCTACGAGTTTACTTCGAATTTAATAAAACAAAAATCACGAACGAGAATAAAAAGTTATTAGATTCACTTGTAGACTATCTTTCGAAAAATGCGTCCGATAAAATTGAAATCGGAGGACATACCGATAATGTAGCCTCCAAAGAATACAATACTAGACTGAGTGCCAAAAGAGCCCGTAATGTTTACGAATATTTTCTTTCAAAAGGGATCTCGGAAAAACGGATGAAAATAAGGGCTTACTGGTATTCACAACCGGACGCAGACAATGAAACAGAAATCGGAAGAGCAAAAAATAGAAGAGTTGGTTTTCGAAAACTCTAAGGAGTTTTCATGAGCACACAATTTCAAACGCATCTGCAAGCTCAAAGGTCTTGGGAAACGATTCAAGATTTGAGCAAGATCAAATACATCCTCAAAGAATATATTCACTTCCAAGGATTACTGGTCAAAGAATCCCCTTTTCATCAAGAATTAAACCCGATAGAAATTCGCGAAGATGGCACCTTTGTTTTCCCCATCGATTCGACTTTAACCAATGTAAACGACGAACTCGTGTTGTATAGAACCCTTTCCAAACATATCGAGATCAGTTTTGACGTGATCGAAAAAACCGATACTCAAATCATATGTAAACCGATCTTCGCAAAAATCGCAAAAACAAAAAGAGTATCCCCTCGCATCGAAGGACTGACCGGAAAAGTCATAGCTCATAAATTTCTAATCCCCAGAAAAGAATTAGATATCACTAAAGTATTGGGAACGTCAGGTCAGATCATACTCAACGATTTAAATCGTAAGGTAAAACAGATTTATCCATTTTCCAAACTAGTTTTCAATTCCTCCAAAGAACTTACACCTGAAGAAGAATTGGTAAAGAAATACAAAAAACCAATTTACATTCGAGATACATCCACTTTGGACTCAGTGTCGGAAGGAGAATTTGCAAACTTAAACTTGCTCCCGATCAAAGAAACCCTTCAAGAAGAATTGATTTTGGAAGACAGACTTCGTTTTTTCAAAAGCAGCAAGACTCGCTCTCTTCTTATATACCCGATTCTATTCAGGAGCGCGGGGGAAACTCAAATATTCGCTATGGGAGTGATCGAATCGAGCGAGGGTCCGATTTCGGACAAAGTCATTCCCCTTTACAAAGAAATGGAGGAAATCTTCAATTCCAGAATGGGGGATTCCAATACGAAATCCTTGGACAAAAGGCAAAACATTCTGAATATATCGGAAGGAGGGGTTCTTCTCGAGGTAACAGACTCGGAACTGATCGAATCCTTTTTACACAAACCTGTTTTTACGGCGGATATTACATTTAAGATGCAAGCCCCTCTGCGATTCGCATTTCATATCCGACATATTTCCCAAGCCGGAGAAATCTATCATGTAGGAGCAGAAATAGTTGGCTCCAACGATGCTAAAGCAAATATGACTCTATTGAAGAAAAATATGAACTTCATTAAGACTCAGTAATTTGCTTTGGAAAATCAAAAAAACTTTTTAACCACCGCCCCTTACAAAGGCACTAGAGATTTTTATCCGGAGGAAATGCGACTCCGAAACTGGATGTTTTCCGTTATGCGGGAAACCGTACTTTCCTTCGGCTATCAAGAATACGACGGACCCATCCTAGAATCTTTCGATCTCTACAAGGCCAAAAGCGGAGAGGAAATCGTCGAACGGCAATTATACGACTTTATCGACAAAGGAGAACGAAGAGTCGCAATCCGTCCGGAGATGACTCCCACGCTTGCAAGAATGGTAGCCGGAAATCTTCGTAATCTCCCAAAACCTGTACGTTGGTTTTCCATTCCGAATTTGTGGAGATACGAACAACCGGGCAAAGGAAGACTACGAGAACACTGGCAATTGAATGTGGATCTTTTCGGAGTAGATACACACCGCGCCGAACTTGAAATTCTTTTGATCGCGGATTCGATTCTAAAAAAATTCGGAGCGCCTATAGGAAGTTATCAGATTAAGGTTTCTCATAGAAAGCTTTTAGACAGTTTTTTAAAAAATTCCCTTAAACTTAACGACTATCAAGTCCACGGAGTTTCCAAACTTTTAGATAAAAAATCCAAAATTTCTTCGGAAGCTTTCGAAGCCGAAATAAGACCGTTGTTGAATAACTTTAACGAACAATTTTCTCTTATCGAAACCTATCTTGCTTCCAATTTAGAAACCGTCTCTACAATCCCCGGAATCGACCCGGATTCCATTTATTTCATTCGAAATTTATTTCAAGAGCTAGGCGAACTTGGAATCGATAAACAACTTGTATTCGATCCTTCTATCATTCGGGGATTCGATTATTACACCGGTTGTATCTTCGAAGTATTCGATACCGATCCGGAAAACAGAAGATCATTGTACGGCGGAGGAAGATACGATAACCTCATCGGATTGTTCTCCAAAGAACAATTATCCGGAATCGGTTTCGGGTTAGGCGACGTAACTCTAAAAAACTTCTTAGAAGGCCATAATCTCATTCCGGATTTAAATAGAGAAAAAACCCTCTTCCTTCCAATCATGGACGAATCTATTTTTGTGGACACGTTCAAACTTTCGAAAGAACTCCGTGAAAATGGGATCCTCACCGAAACGATGCTAGACTCTGCAAAAGTCGGAAAACAAATTCAGATCGCGGAAAAAAAAGGTTATCGCTACGTATTGTTTCTTGGAGAATCGGAAATTCGCACGGAAACAGTTCAAATCAAAGACCTAGTTTCGGGAGAACAAAAAAGTCTTCCAAGAAAAGGACTTTCGAACATTCTCAAAAAAGACTTTCAACTTTGATAGATATCGTAGATCAAATCGATTTTTCACTCTCTACTTGGATTCGGACAAAACTCCATAATCCTAAGATGAGCCATGTTCTTTCCAAAATCAATCGAGGAGAAATATTTCTACTTATCCTTCTTCCCTTTCTTTATTTAAAAAACGATCTCCAGATCGTTTGGTACTGGGTTTTGATTTTTACGGGTTTGGTGACTTATGCAAACGATCGTTTTGTTCTTTTTTTAAAAAAACTCATCGCAAGAAAAAGACCTTTGATCACCGTCGCCGGAAAGGTGGATTCAAACCCAGACATGAAACATTCGTTTCCTTCCGCTCACGCGGCGAATTCCATGACCGCGGTTTTGATTCTTGTACTTTTATTTAAATTTTCTCCGGCTTTGATCTTGATTAGTTTTTTAGCCGGAGTGGGAAGGCTGCTTTCTCTTCATCACTTCGTAAGCGATGTGATCGGCGGTTGGATGATCGGAACAGTTTTCGGTTTTTTCGGTTTATTTCTTGGCAACGCTCTTCTTAGGTTTTGCTGCTCCTGACTTCGGCCCTAAAGCATCTAACGTAAGTTTATGACGAATTTCCCCTTTATGAACAATCGTTGTGGAAGAAAGAATTTCGTCATTCAGATCGTGATTGATCTTTTTATCTTTAATCAATAGTTTAAGAAAATTTAAAACGTTTTTACTGAACATTTTTGAAGCGTCCGCAGGAATCGAGCCCGCAAGATTTCTGTGGCCGATTACCGTCACCCCTCTCGAAGTGGTTACATTTTGTCCATGTTTCGTATATTCGCAGTTTCCTCCCATGGAAGACGCAAGATCCACAATTACCGAACCGGATTTCATATTATCCACAATTTTCTTCGTAATCAACAAAGGGGCTTTTTTCCCCGGAATCAATGCCGTCGTTATGATTACGTCCGCTTTCTGAGCGTATTTATCGATGGCTTCTTGCTGGCGTTTTTTGTATTCTTCAGTTTGTTCCACCGCGTAACCACCGGCCGCAGCGGAATGCGAAGCACCTTCCACTTCCACGAACTTTGCACCAAGAGAATGAACCTGCTCTTTTACTTCCGGTCTCGTATCGAACACATCCACTACCGCACCCAATCTTCTGCTGGAAGCGATCGCTTGTAGACCCGCGACTCCAGCTCCAATGATCAATACAGAAGCGGGTGTGATCGTTCCGGCCGCAGTCGTAAGCATTGGAAAAAATCTAGCTAAATGAGAAGCCGCAAGTAGTACCGCTTTGTAGCCAGCAACGGTCGCTTGGGAAGAAAGAACATCCATCGACTGAGCCCTTGTAATTCTTGCGATCGCATCCAAACTTAAAACTTCCACTTTTTTAGCGGCGAGTTTTTGGATGGTCGACGCATTTATCGCGGGCTGAAACATCCCGAGATAAATCGTTCCCGGTTTCATCTTCGCTAATGTCCCGGGATCCGCGAGGTGAATACTCACTATAATATTGGATTTGCCAATAATATCTTGACGAGATGCGAGATTTGCTCCGGCTTTTTTATAGTCTTCATCGTGATAATAAGATTGTTCCCCAGCGCCTTTTTCAACAAAGACAACCGCTCCGATTTTTTTCAACGTATCTACGATGTCGGGTGTTACAGATACTCTCGTTTCTTCTTTAGCTTCTTTTAGAATTCCAATATTCATAATTCATTTCCGGTGATCGATCAATAGCGTGTTCCGGACTCGCTTGGTAAAGTACGTCCAGAATTTCTTTGTATAAATTTAATCCAAGTTATTTTTGAAGTACTCGATGGTTTTCCGAATTCCTTCCACAAGAGGAACCTTCGGCTCGAACCCCAGTCGTTGTTTTGCGAGAGTTAAATCGGGCTTTCTACGCGCCGGGTCGTCTTGAGGCAATGGCTTGTGAACGATTTTGGATGCAGAGCCCGTTTCTTTCAAAACCAATTCGGCTAATTCACGAACGGTAAACTCCCCATCGTTTCCGAGATTCACCGGACCGTTAAAACCTTCGGTGTTCATCATACGAATGATCCCATCAACCAAATCATCCACATAACAGAAAGAACGGGTTTGCTCACCTTCTCCGTACAATGTTATGTCTTCTTTTTTGAGTGCTTGCACGATAAAATTGCTAACCACCCTTCCATCGTCCGGAAGCATTCTAGGTCCGTATGTATTGAAAATTCGAATCACACGAATATCCACTTTATGATTTCTCTGATAATCAAAGCAAAGAGTTTCCGCGACTCGTTTTCCTTCGTCGTAGCAACTTCTGATTCCGATCGGATTTACATTTCCCCAATACGTTTCTTTTTGCGGATGCTCCAACGGGTTTCCATAAACTTCGCTAGTAGACGCTTGAAGAATTCTGGCCTTCACTCTTTTTGCAAGACCGAGCATATTCATCATGCCTAAGACGTTCGTTTTGATCGTTTTAATCGCGTTGGATTGATAGTGAACCGGACTTGCAGGACAAGCCATATTGTATATCTGATCAACTTCGAGCTTGATCGGATCCGTTATATCATGTCTGATAAATTCGAACTTGGGATCGTTCAAAAGTTTTTGAATGTTCTTCTTTCTTCCGGTATGCAAATTATCCAAACAGATGATTTCGTTGCCTTCTTTCAAAAGTCTTTCGCACAAATGAGATCCGATAAATCCAGCGCCGCCAGTGATTAGTATTCTTCG
This sequence comes from Leptospira weilii, assembly GCF_006874765.1. Taxonomy (NCBI): domain Bacteria; kingdom Pseudomonadati; phylum Spirochaetota; class Leptospiria; order Leptospirales; family Leptospiraceae; genus Leptospira; species Leptospira weilii. The sequence continues at coordinate 46,053 of NZ_CP040840.1, read as the reverse complement.
TTGACTCATAATTCTTCTTTTTCCAAAAACTCCGTCGGCAAGGGTTTTCCGTTTAAATCAAGTCCCTTGCTAAAAAACCATTCCATAACTTCGGGAGTTACCTCCCCCGGAAACGGTATTTCTGTATTTCCGTTTTCTTGGAAAGAATGTTCCGCTTGCGGAACTACTTCCTGCTCTTGAAGACTCGATTGGAAAACTTTTTTAATAGATACAAATATGATGGATAAGCTAAAAAAGGACCAAAGGAGAGCAATCAAATATCCCAAGACGATCACGGATTTCGGAACTCCTTGCGTAGGGTTTGCTCCCGTAATCCACGCCGCCATAATCCCCGCATCCGTATACGCGATGTTTCCTGTAAAATCCAAAAGATCGTACAAACTATAAAGAGAAATGCTCGTTCCTATAAAGACAAGAACGAATCGATTGATTTTAAGATTGAAAAATCCGAGTATCACAAATCCTAAACCCCAAAGAATTCCGGTATATTGAGCGAGATTTCCGGGTTTGGAATAAGAAATTGTCATAAGCAAAAGAATCGTTCCGAAGGAAATCAAGGTCGGGCGTATCATTTTTCCGGAAAAACCCCGGTTTAATAAAAAACCTCCCATCAAACAAGATCCCAAATATCCGGCAGATACTACGAAAATAAAAGAGCTGGTTCCGGAACTTGGTATCGCGATGGTTTCTCCTGATTCATTTCCGTGAAGTTCGATCGTATGAACCGAACCTCCGGTCAACAAAGCGGCAACCGCATGACCGATTTCATGGATGAAAACGACAAAGTCTTTTAGATAACCGACAAGACGATGATCCCAAAAGGAAAAAAGCGTGAGCACTATGGAAATAAAAATCGTCAGCCTGAGAAACCGATTCCCCATTGATCTATTTATCGGTAGATTTTTTTATTTCCGAGAAAAATTAAAAGCCCTTCCCGGAGCCTCAAAATGTAGGAATCCGCTACAATTTTAAACGACGAGAAAGCCGCCGATACAATGTTAATCCGTGGAAACTACTGCATTTTTTAGAAACTTGCTAAACGTTTAGAGGTAGAGATATTTTTCGAGGTTTTAAGATCAACTTTAAGACGTTTTAAAATGTTTTAGAATTTCATACAACTTTGTCGCCTCGAGAATCGATTCGTCCACAAATTGTTTTATCTCTTTCGAAGTTCTAGCAATGGATTCGGAATTTTCCGCAATATTCTGCATCGACAAAGAAATTTCCTCGGAAGCGGTTTTTTGAAACCCGGAAGATTCGCTCACAGTTTCACCGAGTCGATTGACTTGATCTGTACTTTTTCTGATCTCAGCTAATTTCTCCACTTGAGCAAACAGAGAGGCTGTTACGATCGTTGCGGAAGAATTCACTTCGCTAATATAATCCGTAAGCTGATTGACAATAGTTAGAGATCTTTGAAACTTTTCCGCCCCAAGATCGACCGCTTTCGTAGTATTGTCAATTAAAACGATAATATCTTTAATCGATTTTCGAGTCTGATCCGCTAATTTTGATATCTCTTCCGCCACCACGCTAAAACCTTTTCCCGCCTCACCCGCTCTTGCGGATTCGATGGATGCGTTCAATGATAACAAATTCGTTTTTTCCGAAATCCAAGTGATAATTCCGACGATCTTTGAAATTCCGTTGGAATATTCCTTAATTTCATTCATTGCGAGAATCGCCCTTTCGAATGTTTCCTCACTTTGAGAAGCCTTTTGTTTTATGGAAGTAGTTTGAGAAGCAAGACCATTCATTGATTTAGATACGTTTTGAATCGATTCGTTTACTTTTCCGATCCCATCGTTGATTGCCGCCAAACTAGACGATTGCAAATGAATCGATTTTACGATTCCATCCAAAGTTGAAGACAACTCCTGCGACGCAGATGCTGTCTCTTCTACGGAAGCAGCCTGGTCGTGAGTTTTTAGTTGAAATTGTTCGGTCGATTGGGAAAGATATCGATAAAGTTTCTGATTCTTTTCGAAATTCTCTTTGATCTGAACTAACAATCCCCAAATGCTGATTACAAGTATACGAAGGCCGGAATGAATTTCAAATATTTCGGAACTTCCTTTTCTTTCGGGAATTTCTATGAGAAAATTTCCGGATACGATCTCTTTTTGAATTGAAATGACTTCGAGAATCCCTTTTCGATAATTCAGAATCGTCTTTACCAAAAGAAGCATTCCGATCGCCCCACAGATAATACCGAGGGTGGGTAAAAAAAACAAACCGTTTTGGATCCACTCGAAATTTGCGAACAACAAAGGAACAAAAACGAATAAGACATATAAAATGATTCTTCCGGAAAGTCCTAATTTTTTGAATAACGTTCGAATACCTGTTCTTAGTTTCCAGAAGAACGACTTCGTATTTCGTAGTTCATCGAAAAGAATTTCCGCCCTTTCGATTTGTTTCCGAGTCGCTTTTTTCCGGACAGACATATAACCGGATACTATACCCTCGCTCATCACCGGAGTAATAGTGGCATCCACCCAATAATAATCTCCCGACTTCGCTCGGTTTTTTATAACCCCACTCCAAGGATTCCCTTCTTTGATTGTTTCCCACATTTCTCGAAATACTTCAGAAGGAACGGCCGGATGGCGAATAAGATTGTGAGATTCACCTACCATTTCTCTCTCGGAAAAACCGCTAATATGTGCAAAGTCTTGGCTTACATACGAAATTATCCCTTTAGCATCCGTACGTGAAATTAGAACCGCGTTGGTAGGTACCTCTATCTCTTGACTTGTAACCGGAAGATTTTTTCTCATTCAAAATCCTTATTCGTTACATAAAAAATAAATACCAAGTAGTTAAAAGAAAAATTTCAAATAACTATGAAAAAGAAATGAACATAGAAAGTTAACCAGAACAAATAAAAGTCACATGAAATAATTAATAAAATTGAATATACTAGAGATTCGTCTTCACTTCTTATATTTAAGTAGTCTAAATATATAATCTATCAAAACCAGATACGTATTTATGGTCCTCAAGGAGTGTGGATTTCTTACGACATGCGTTGTTTTATTGATTTGAATCATAATTGTTTTCAATTTTACTGATCACTATAAAATAGAATACCGTCTGATGGTCCTTTGAAGTTCTCCCTATGATTTCATACCTCAGTTTTTTAACTTCTTTAACAGAGTTGCTGAAAAATTCCACGATTCAGAGTAACAAAACCGCTTCAAACTCCCATTTCAATGAAGCAGAAACGGATAGAGAATTAATTTTTCAATAATTCTAACTGAGGAGTTTTTCCTCTTTACTCATTTCTACAGAATAAAGTGTCCAAAATTCTGCGTCTAAACGCGGGACTTACTACTCGAACGCACAAATAGAATACTATAACAAACTTATTTTGAAAATTAGAATATTGGAATCTTCCTTTAAAAAGTCGAGATTTCCCGACTTGACTTAATTTTTAAGAACCGCTGTACCTTTGCAAAATCGACCGCTTATTTTCGAGTATTATTTTCAAGCGGCCGAGTAGTATATTCAAATTAACTGTACTCTATTTCATAGGGATCAGTAGCTGTAAATTACGAAATTTCTTGTGCAACTTTAAAGATGCTTTTTTTGCTAAAGCAACGACTAACGCATATTGTCCAAATCTTATTGCGGCTACGATCTTACTTTCTGTTTCAGGAAAACGATGCGCCAAACGGTTTTCGTTAAAATTCTTCTAAGCCTAGGGCTTCCTATTTTTGTCACTCCTATCTGTTTTCTTTCGGAAGCATATTCTCCAGGAACAAGTCCAAGAAAACTCATGAAAGAAACCACTATTCTAAATCTCTTGAAATCATAGACTTCGCAGAGTAAAAACATGTTTGAGTTTACGGATGAATTTTTTGATCTGAGCCTCATTATGTTTTATTCGTTGTTCTTTCAACATATCCTTAGTATTGTTCGTTAAATACGAGTACTGATCGTTTCTTTGTGATGCCGAGCGTGCTAAGAAGTGAGGCTGTCTGAGATAGCGGAGCGTTATCGAAGGCTCCCGACTTTGTCGAGATGAGCTGCGTTTTTTCCACTTTCGTTCCTTCTCTCGGTTTTTCTTATTTTGTGGTAAATATTTGCGGTTTTCAAGCCCAGAAGGGACCATCTTGTCTAAAATAAATTCATAATTCGTCTGCGATGTTTGATAAAATGTCTAAATCCAAATAAAACTTTTCATAGATATTTACAATATTGATCTATATCAAAGGATAGGTTTGTGAGCACTCGGCTTTCTTTTTTTATCTCCGGTTCGTTTCATATTTTATTATTTCTTTTTTTTTCTACGACTTTCTTTAAATTTCCACAAATTGAGAATTTAAAAATCCATCTCAAAAAGGGAGTAAGTCAAAGCGTAACTCTGAACTTTTTACAAGAAGGTGTGGGGGAAAATTCCAAATCTTTTATGTCTGAAAATTCGAATAACGTGGGAACCTTACAAAAAGAAATTGAAAAATTTAAGAATGAAATTCACTTTCCGCAAGGAGCTCTCGATCAAAGACTGGAATCGGATTGTTCTTGGGAAGTAAGAATAAAATCTGACGGAAGGGGCGAAATTTTTAGAACTCTTCAGCCTTGTAAATATTCGATCTTCGAAGTCGAATTCAATAGGGCCCTGAGAACTTGGAAATTCGATCTTAAAGAGGGAACAAACCTGCTCATTCCGGTTTCCTTTAAAGTATATGATAGAGAATTCTGAAGTCAACGAATGGTATGCTCTTTATACCAATCCCAGAGCCGAAAAAAAATTAAAACGATTACTTCAAGAAAGAAAAATCGAATGCTTTCTTCCTTTAATTTCTAAAAAGAAAAAATGGTCCGACCGCTGGAAAGTCGTCGAAGAACCGATGTATCCTTCTTATATTTTTGTAAAAATCTTATTTTTTCAAGACAGAGTCAAAATTTTACAATTACCCGGAGCGCACCATTTCGTATTCTATGGCGGAAAACCCTATGTAATTCCGGACGAAGATCTTAACTTAGTTCGGATTTTTTTGGAAACGTATCCGGACAGAATTCAAGTTGAGATCCAGGAAAGACTTCTTCCGGGTAAAAAGATTCTCATTCAAGAAGGGCCTTTTGCAGGATTTAAAGCCGAAATTATCCAAAGAAAAAACGAGGAGCAAATCATCGTCAAATTTCCTGGAATGAATTTGATGACTTCGGTAACTTTGGATGTAAAAACGTTAAAATTGGAGGAAACTCTTGGATCCAATTTTTGAAAAGATAGAAAAAGCAATTGATACGGAAATAGAATCCATTCTTCATTTTAGAAAAAATCTAGATCCCTCGATTAAACAAGCGATCGAACTGATCCTCCAATCCAAAGGAAAACTAATCGTGACCGGTGTCGGTAAATCCGGGGACGTCGGGAAAAAAATTTCTTCTACGTTGTCTTCCACGGGAACACCTTCCATTTTTTTACATCCCGCCGACGCGGCTCATGGAGACGCGGGTATCATTTCTAGCGAAGACGTAATCATCGCAATCGGTAAGTCGGGTGAAAGCGAAGAGTTGTTAAATCTAATCCCTACGATCAAAAACATCGGCGCAAAACTAATTTCGATGACGGCTAATGTCGAATCCAAGCTTGCAAAAGAATCCGACATTGTTTTAATAACTCCCGTTTTAAAAGAAGCTTGTCCTCTCGAATTAGCCCCTACTTCCAGCACTACGATCGCTTTGATTCTGGGAGATGCGATTGCCATGTGTTTGATGGAGTTGAAAAATTTCAAAAAAGAAAATTTTGCGCTTTATCATCCAGCTGGACGCCTCGGTAAACGTTTAAGTTTAAAAATAGATGACGTTATGCGAAATGGAAAAGACCTGGCAAAAGTATTACCGGACGCCAAATTAGAAGATATACTTACCGAAATTACCGTAAAGAGACAAGGCGCTACGGGAGTTACGGATTTATCGGGAAAACTTCTGGGAATCATTACAGATTTTGACATTCGCAAAAAATTGAAAGACGGTAAACTGGATTCTTCCATTTCAGCGGAGCAATTGATGAATCCGAACCCCACTATGTTTCAATCCGGATCGAACGCTTATGAAGTTTTGAGACAAATGGAATCCAGGCCGAATCCGATTTCGGTCGCACCGATTGTAGATGATTCTAGAAAATTGATCGGAATCGTTTCCATCCACGATCTCTTGCAAAAAGGTCTTTAATTCATGAACGTTCGAGAGTTTAAAATCGTTCTTACGATAAACGAAGACGAATTTTTTTCTCTCGAAAAACATCCCGCTTGCGATTGGATCGAAATTCGTCTCGACCTATTTTCTCCGAAAAACATCGGACAAAAACTCGCGGATAAAATCGAAACATTGAACGCGCAATGTATTTTCACTTACAGACAAGCAGGTGATACCGATCAAATTACGTCGTATAAAAAAGAAGAATTCGATTTTTATCAAGTAGTTTCTAGAATCAATCCTAAGAATCATTATCTTGACTTGGAATTAAATCGTTCCAACGATCTTTTTAAAATACACGCGGACGGCGGTTTCGGTTTGGTTCGATCCGTTCATAAGTTCGACGGAATTTTGTCGGAACAAGAAATCAGGGATTGGGTTCGTAAGGATCCTTATTTAGAAAGAAAAAAGCACGACTCAATCCTTCCTTTAGTTTATAAATTCGCCGTATTTCCGAATTCTATTCACGAACTGACAGAGTTTCTTTTTTCTTTTAGGAAGATCGCAAACGAATTCAAAAAATCAAATATACTTTTCATAGGAATCTGTATGGGACCTTTAGGAATAATTTCAAGAGTGTTCCCCGATTCTTTCGGCTCCATTTTCACTTATTGTTGCTTGAACGAACCGAAAGCGCCCGGTCAAGTGGACTTGAACTCTTTAATCCGACTGAGAAATTTATTTTAACACTTCCTTATTCGCAATCACAATAATTGGAAAGATATCTATAATACTTTTCGTAACAAGACCGTTTAATTGTCGTCAATTTAAGGAAATGATAAAATACCTTATTCTATTTTATAGGGATCGGTAGGAGGCCATAACCAACCCCACAAGTGCTTGAATCCGAAGATAAATAAATTACGACAAATCCTCCGTGAAACGATCGGCCCCACAACGCAACCTAAACACCGACCCATAGGAAGGTGTTTACTGAGTTTAGAAAGTAATACTTTAGTTTTTTATTCGTCCAAACTTTTTTACGCCGAACTCACGTTAAAATATAAGCCGAAAACTTTTTATTCGTATTGATAAGATCTTATCCACAAATAGCGGAATTCCCTTAAGAATGCAGAAACTCCTATGGCAATTGAACAAAAAAGACTGCTCTAAAATTCATAAATTATCTGAGAGAACACAATCTGTGTGAATTTATCGCGCTTCAATGAAAATTTAACAAAAGGTGGGGGTTCATTGGATGATTACCAAGGATTTAGAATAAATGCTTGCATCTAACTCATTCTTTCAAACCCGAAAGAGCGCCATCCATTTTGCATAAAACACTTTCTGATAGGAAAATCGAACCACAAAGTTGTTTCCCACAAATGCAAACTCGTTTGTTTCTGTTTATAACGAAAGTTATTTAGAAAGATCTTATATAATTTTAGGACGATTTTTAAGAAGTCCTACAATAAGATTTAAGTCTTATCCAAAGCCTGAGAATTCTGATTCGTTTCTTGATTCGATCCCTTAGTCTCTAAAAAAGATTTAAAAGAAGATTTCTCCTTGAACCGCTCGAATTCTTTTTCTTCCGCCGCGGCCGACCAAATCTCCGGTTTCATATTTGCGGCTTTACGTATATATTCCATAGTCTTTTCAAGGTCGTCCTTATTCGCATAACATTTTGCCAATAAGTAATACGCACCTGAGGAACCATTTACTTTTACTAAAAGCAAAATCGCCTGATCTACCTTTCCGGTATAATAATAAGCTTTACCCAGATAAAAACGATATTCTCTTTCCTCTTCCTCAGAAACTTGAACAGAATGAAAATAACGAAGGGCTTTTGTGTATTCTCCATGATTCGTATAGTAACGGGCTAATTTTAAAATTCCGTCATTGTAAACATCGGACAAATTCTTGAACTCGGGATTTTCTTTTTCCAGTTTGGAGGCGATTTCCTTTAATATGGTATATCCTTCATTTTCTTCCTTATTTTGAATTTTGCAGAGGGCCAAGTACATTCGAATCTCATGCGTCCTTTCGCCGAATTCAAGCGCCTTCTCTGCAGTTTTAATCGAATTTTCACAATCTCTAATCTCGTATTTAAGTTTCGTCAACCCGATTAAAGGTTGGATCGTAGCGTTTACAGCGTAAGATTTCCTATAGTATTTCACCGCCTCTTCGTAACGCTTCATTTTATGATATGCAACCGCTTGGTTTAAATTAGTATAATATAACATCTTAGGATTGTTCATTCCGATCTTACTCTCGAGTTTATCCAAAACCCCAAGAGCTTCCGAATATTTTTCAAGACGAATGAGAATAATACCGTATTTGTAAAGATAATCATCCTTTTCGGGAAAGTCCCTCACAAGTTCTCCCAAAAGATTTTCTGCCTGTTGA
>NZ_CP040840.1:0-27500 GCF_006874765.1 Leptospira weilii | reverse complement strand
TTGCAAAAACAAAAATAAAAAAAATAAAAACAAATGAGAGGCGGGAAAACCCGCCTCGATTTTTACGGATCCTCATGGATTAAAGAAGAACCTCAAGAAGAATATAAATAATCAAAGAAAGAACAAAACCTGAGGTGATAACACCCTTTACGGTTTTAATCGGTTTGAAAGTGGCGCTTTCCGGCGTTGCGGTTAACGCGTTCGTTTCTACGATCGCGAGAATCACTAAAATAGCCCCTAAGAAAGTATGCGCTTGTGCGCTTGTTATCTCGAAAGAAATCGGAAGATTTCTTGCAGCACCCATCAAAAATAACATAGGAATGGAAAGAAGAGTATTAGTTCGAGAAGCCAAAAGACCTCTAGCCGCACGAGGAGCGGGGTTTTCCTTAGTTTCACCTTTTGCGGCCGCAATCACAACTTTCTGGGCAGGCCAAATCACAAACCAAACGTTGAACCACATTAAAGTTCCGAGTAATCCTCCTCCGAGAATTACCGCAAGCAATTGACCGGTAGAAAGAGTAGTGCCGTTAACGATCAAATAAATAATCATCGCCCAACCACTAAGGAAAGTAAACATCGCACCCCAACGAAACCACCAAAGAACTCTTGGAACCAATTGTTGAGTCGCTTTCTTCTTTGTATCCGCGTCCGTCTCAGCAAAAAAAGATCCTTGTACAAAATTAATGTACCAAAGTAGTCCGATCCAAGCGACGCCTGCGAGGAAATGTATCCACTTAAAAATGAAATACAAACCTTGGCTTGTAAAAAGAGCAATTCCTTCCATAATACCTCCAATTCATCGATTGAATTATAATTTTGTGTACTCTAAAAAAATAGAGCACCAGAATTAAAAATAAATCCCGAAGTTTAGGCTCTCAGTCAAGCACTTTAGAAAGATTCTAATTTCTGAGAAAAATAAAATACAAATTTTGGAAAATGAACTTTAGTACGATTCAAGATAGATCCTGGATTAAATTTTTCTGTAATATATCCCAGAAAGAAGGTTCGTCGTCCTTTTCATTCGAGGAACGGAATGGAGTAAAACGATCTTGAAAAATTTCAGCTTGAGACTTGAAAATCACTTTCATCTTGTTTCCGTTTTGAAAAAATTCCGATTCGAACTTATTTCCCTCATTGCCTTTACTTCCGTTCACAAGAAGAAGAAAATATCTATCAAAGTATTCATCCATGTTTCCGGGAATGAACCAATTTACCATGCCTGGCGGAAAAATCTTAAGAAATCGGCCGCTAATTTTTTTTTCGGGAAGTTTTGAAAACCCTCCCGTAATTTTTCCGTAATTTTTAGAAGAATAAAAATGAAGCTTATATCCCAAATTTTTAATATCGATTTCAAGTCCATAAACTCGGATGAATAATGAAACACGAATGTGAAGAACTTCCGGTTTACTCCAATAACCTTCGGAAGTATCGGGAATTTTTAAGAAGGTTTTAGTTCCCTCGTTATATAACTCGATCCCGTTTAGAAATTCTCCTGATTTAAAGATTGTAATTCGATACGACACTTGATTAAGAAGTTTATTGAATCTTTTATAAAATTGCGGATAAGCTATTTTTGTAGATTCGTTCAGTTCATAAAGAAGCCAAGATGCATTCCTCACTCTCCCCGAGTCGCAATGACAAACATAACAAAGATAACGATGCGTATTCGAAATCAAAGCGAGTCTGGAAGAATGATTCGAACCGGAACGAAGGAAATTTTGCAGCCGGTCTACGTGATGAAAAAAATCAAGATGACCGTATGTCGGAAGAATCGAAACCATCTCTCGTTTCATTCGAAACGTTTTTTGATCTTTGAAAAAAGTAGGAAAATATTCCACATGGATTTGATAAGGGACGTTCTCGGGAATTTTTTCTGTTGTGATTACATTTCGAAACCCTTGGTCCGTTTTTTGAAGATAAAAATCGATCGAAAGCATGTCGTCTTTTTCTTGCAGAAGATATACGTCCTCCGAGGTTAGATTTCCGAATAAGGCGTTTCTAATTCCTCCGGTCGGATATTCTCTGAAAATATTTTTTTGATAAGAAAGGTATTCTTTCCAGAAAGCGGCTTGTTGCGGTTTTTTCTGTACACAATCGAAAAGAAAAAAACAAATCGAAACGTAGGTGAAAAATCGAATTTTATTTCCTTTGTTTTCGTACGATTTCATAAAGCGAATCCACTGTTTGATCATTTATTTCTTTGTAATACGATTCGAAAATTTGCTTTTTGCTTCGGGAAAAAATTCTTAACCACGAAAAATTAGGCCGAATTCCGGAAGACAAAATACCTTTCGGATCTAATAAAATCGATTCGTAATTTTTCGATTTGTTCTCGTTGATATAAGTTTGAACCGCACTCGGCGCGTTCCTAAGATCGATAAACGCTACAAACTCGATGAAATCTTTGGACTCGTCGATCAAATTCTGCATTCTCCAATAAATCTTCCTTCCGTGTTTCCTACAAAGAACGATATCGACATACGAACAACCTAAAAGAAATACGGTTTTATCTTTTAAGGTTCTAGAATTCAAAATCTTGCCTTTTTGGTCTTTGAGTTGAAAATGGGGGAGATCGGAGGAAAAAACGGAAACCGTTAACAAAAGAAAAGCCGGGAAAAAAAACACCTTAAAAGAAAACACTCTAAGACGAATCGAAAAACCAATCCGTAATTTTTCTTTCAGAATACTTAAAACTCGTTTCAAAACCCTTTCCATTTTTTTTCTTTATTCCCATTTAATTGATAACTTTCATTACGGTATAAATTACTTTTAGAATTTATCTAAAAAAACAACATATTACTCGGACGCATAAAAAGAACACTGTAATAAGTTTGTTTCAAAATTTAGAATGTTAGATCTTCTTCAAAAAAAGCTAACCATTTTGGATTCGGTGCAATTTTATGAGCGCTTCCATATCTTTGCAAAAACCGTCCGTTAATTTTCGAGTATCATTTTCACGTGTCCGAGTAGTAAGATAAAGTACAAAGCTTTTGAGATAAATCTCTAGATTAATTTTTATTTCGTTTGAAATCGAAAAATTCCATCCCAATTTTTTTCCAAAGGTTTGGAAGAATATAATTTACAACGTTTCAGATAAATTTTGGAAAGATTATCTCTGGGTTCTTCATGATAAAGTTGTTTGAAAATTTTAGTCGCTTCCCCGAATTTCCCAGATCTATACTCAAAAATTCCCTGAGATAACAAATCTAATGTTCTCAGTTTAAATTCCTTCATCTCGTCCGGATCGGATTCAAACACCTCGTAGATATCCACAGGTTGACTTCTTCCTTTTACAAACGCCGAATCGATCATTCGAATTCCAATCTCGCTCATTCTATGGAGTCGAAGATAAGTATGATGAGAAATTAATATTCTACCTTGATACAAGTAGGTAAGAGATTGCAGTTTGGACGTAAGGCGGATCGCATCGCCGACCACGTTGGTGTCGATCCTTCTTTCGCTTCCCACTGTTCCTAAAATCAAAGAACCCGTATTGATTCCGATTCCGATCTCCAAATTCCATTCCGAAGGAATCGAAAAACTTTTTTGTATTTTTTTCGACCGAACGACACTCATCATTTTGAGCGCAGCTTCGACGGCATTGTCGGCGGAATTGAAATTCTCCTTTTCCACTCTTTCGTTATAATCCGCAAAAAGTGCGAGCAATGCATCCCCCGAATACTGATCCACAAAACCAGCGGCTTCATAAACGATCTTTTCCATTTCAGATAAATAAGAATTTAAAAATGCAATTGTCCGATTCGGCGAAATTGTTTCCAAAATATTTGTAAAATTTCGAATATCGGAAGACAGAATAGTCATCGATTTTTCTTTGTTATTCCCGATCGAAATTGATACTGGAGATTCCTTATCTAGAATCCTGATAAAATCCACGGGAACAAATCGATAAAAAGCGTTTTTTTGATTGGAAAGTTCCTCGTTAATAAGCTCCATATCCTTGTATAGCCGAACGTACTTCAAAATCAAAATACTTATGATCGTAACGACAAAGAATAAATAAACGATCGGAAAAAAAGAATAATGAAATTCTAAAATTTTAAAAATCGAATTCAATAAATCACACATTCCAAAAACGATACATACGAAAATTCCCGTTAATATCTTACCCGAGTCTTGTTTCTTTTTTCTTACCGCTTGAATCAAAAAGGAAAGAATATAAATCAAAAAGAAAACCATCGAAATTTGAGATATTTTAAGAACAACTTGCACCCAGGAAAATGGAGAAATAAGAATCGCAAAAAACAACCCGATCAAAAGAACTGTGAAAAAGTTTGAAATTACGCTCGATCTTTCTTTTTGGTAAAAGTAGTCCTTCAAAAAATAATAGAAAAAAGGAAAAATCAAAGTCAAAGAGGAATATTCGGCTCTGAAAAACGGAGAACTATCGATTTGAGAATTTAGATTAATAAACTTTTTAAAGATCAAATCCGAGGACGAAAAAAAATAAACGGAAGAAATAAATAAAAACAATCCGAAATAGAGATAATACAAATCGCGCTTCCGTATCGCATAAAAAAATATGTAATAAACTCCGAATATAAAATAGGTTGCATATAAAAAAACATAGAAATATTCGGAACTAGATTGATAAATCCCCTGAAGTGGGGAAATTTTATATCCGCTTGCGTTATAAAATCCGAAATGATCGTTTTGAATATAAGGAGTCTGATCGGATTCGCCAATTATACATAAAAGAATTGTATTTTTACCTTGCTTTAAAACACCGAAAGGAATAGGTAAAGTTACGGATCTTAAAGACCTTCGAATCGAAGGAGTCACGTCTCCCCCATCAGTTTGTTTCAGAAATTTCTCTTTTCGAATCAAAAAACCATTGAGATAAAGTTCCCAACTTTCTCCCACGCTTGGAAAATAAATCGCAGTCGGTAATTTTAAAAATACAGAATCCGAATTTATTGAAAATTCCGCTTTTACAGTCACTTCGTGGAACCCGGACCGTTCCGGTATTTCAAAAAGAGAATTAAAGCCCACCGGAAAATCGGAAATCGATTTCCAATTTTCAGGAGTCTTGGGCTCTTTTTCCTTATTTCCTTTTTTATTTTTAGAAAAAGAATTAGAAACATTCGATTTTTCTAATTTATTTTTGAGATGGTTTCCTAAACTCGCCTTCCATTCAACGTGTGTGAGGTCCAAAACCTCCGAATCATATCCGCACGAAAATAAAGCGGGTAAAATCGATAAAACTGCAAAAAATTTCAGGGCCCGGATCATTCAACCAGATTCCATTCAAGAAGAATTAGAAGCGAAGGAAATTTTTCCAAAAACGAAAGATTAGATCACATAACGAGCTCGTCTTCGCCAGCACGGGCGACGACAATTTCACCAGCGTCTTCAAGTTTACGTATGATGTTTACAATTTTTTGCTGTGCGTCTTCCACGTCTTTAATCCGAATCGGACCCATAAAATCCATATCTTCTCGGAGGAGGTTTGCGGCACGTTTGGACATATTTTTGAAGATTTTTTCTTGAACTTCCGTATCTACTGATTTTAAGGCTTTTGCAAGATCCGAGTTGTCCACTTCTCTCATAACCTTTTGAATCGCACGATCGTCCAAAAGAACGATGTCCTCGAAGACGAACATTCTCTTTTTGATCTCTTCCGCGAGTTCCGGGTCTTCCTCTTCCAAAGCCTCGATGATCGTCTTTTCCGTTCCCCGGTCCACTAAGTTCAAAATCTCAACCACAGAATCGATACCACCTGCGGACGTATAATCTTCGGAAGCCAAAGTAGAGAGTTTTCTTTCAAGGACTCGTTCCACTTCTCGAAGAACGTCCGGACTGACCCGGTCCATAGTTGCAATTCGTTTTGCGACTTCCGCCTGAATCGTATGAGGCAAATTGGAAAGAATATTCGAAGCTTTCTGAGGATCCAAATAAGAAAGAATCAATGCGATCGTTTGAGGGTGCTCGTTTTGGATAAAGTTCAATAGATGCTGAGGATCGGTTCTTCGAATGAAGTCGAACGGCCTGACTTGTAAGGAAGAAGTGAGTCGATTGATGATATCGATCGCTTTCTGATTTCCGAGCGCCTTTTCTAAAAGACCTCGGGCAAAATCGATTCCTCCATTGGAGATGAATTCTTGAGCCATCATTAGCTCGTTGAATTCTACTAAAACTTTTTCTTTGTCTTCGGGAGTAATCTTATCGAGTCGAGCAATTTCGAACGTGATTTGTTCGATTTCGTCCTCTCGGAGATGTTTGAAAATCTCGGAAGATACTTCGCTTCCAACTGCGATGAGAAAAACCGCAGCCTTTTGTCTTCCAGTTAGGTTTGTTTTTTTATTCAACACGCCTGGAACTTCCCGTAAGAATCCTATCGGTTAAAATAACGCATTTCAACGAAAAGATTTTTCGGCCTATGGAAGAAAATTCTCTCTTGAGTTGGGATATTTTTCCACTTTTTATAAATTGTTTCCATAACCAACCCCACAAGTACTTAGATCCGAAGATAAAATCTGTCGGAATTCCGACAAATCCTCCGTGAAACAGACTCGACCCACAGAACGACTTAAACACCGACCCATAGGAAAGTGTTTACTGAGTTTAGGAAAGCTCTGCGTCTGAGTTTCCCTTCGGACAATCGCTTTCGCATTTTGTTATACCGAACTCACGTTAAATACTTGCAAACCTAGAAGGAACATCGATAGAGTTGTTGAAAATTTATTCCCTTCTGCGCCCGCTTTATTGAAACGGGTGATGAAAGCAGTTTTTAATCCGCTACGGAATTTTTCAATAACCCTATTTTGTCTAAAACTTGGATGAGTGGAATCTCCGCAACCAGTGAGTAAACTCTCGTAAAACTTAACTCTTCTTTAAAATGTAGGAACTCCCACAAAAATTTAAAAAATACTATTCCTCTTTGGAAATCTAAGCTTGAGGAAAACTTCACCCAAAAAAAGAATCGCAAATCATCAAACAGGAGAATAGTCTTGAAACTGAAAATTTACGAATATAAAAACTGCTCCACTTGTAGGAACGCGCTCAAATTTCTTTCCAGCAAAAAAGTGGAATTGGAAATATTACCAATTCGAGAAACTCCTCCCAAAAAAACGGAGCTTAAAACAATGTTGAAGTATGTTGGCAACGAATCGAAAAAACTTTTTAATACTTCCGGCGGAGATTATAAAGAATTAGGCCTCAAGGACAAACTCGACTCTATGTCCCTTGAGGATCAATTGGATCTTCTTTCAAAAAACGGAAACTTAGTTAAACGCCCTTTCGTTCTCGGAGACAGTTTCGGTTTCGTAGGATTTAAAGAAGAGGAATGGAAAAAACAGATTCGTTAGATTATAAATCCACGGAAGTTCCGAATGTTCCATTTATATCGGGTTCGGAAAATATTTGCGAAGACGACGTATATCCGCCTGCACCATCGGATAAATAAAGATAAACATTCCCTACGTTGGTTCCGCCGACCGAGCTAGGAGCCCCAACCAAAACATCACTGAAACCGTCGCCGTTGATATCCCCCGATGCGATCGAATTTCCCATATTCCCTACGTTAACCGCCACTGTTAAAAAATTCAGCGAGCTGGTTATTAAACCGAGTGTATTACCCGTAGTTAAGTACGTAACCGCGTGCCCCTGACTCGGCTGCGTAGAGGTATAAGAATAACCTCCCGTAAGAAGATCCAAAAATCCATCCCCATTTACATCTCCGGTTGTAACCGAAGTTCCCGTTTGAGATCCGGGTACTCCCGAAATAGGGCCGTTGATTGTATTAACAAGAATACCGGAATTAGATAAGTATAAATGTACTCTACCAGCCCCAGCCGACTCTTGATAAGCACCCACAAATAAATCCACAAAGCCGTCTCGGTTTACATCCGTTGCAACGGCTGAATTTGCATACCACTCGTTTACAGCCGAACCCGTAATCGTTTGAGAATAAGCGGCAAAAATTCCAGCTCCTTGAGCAAGATAGACAAAAGACGCACCGATCTGCGCAGAACCCACAGCTCCAACAATTGCATCCGATCTGCCGTCGCCATTCACATCGCCTAATGTGATCGCATATCCATAAAACGATGCACTCCCTGCATTTCCCGGATTGTTCAATTGTTGGCTAAACGTAATTCCTTGTCCCACAACCGCATTTGACAAATAAGAATAAACCCGCCCAACGTTTCCTACATCGTACGGCGCAGCAACTAAAACGTCCGAAAAACCGTTCCCATCAATGTCCCCTACATCCACGTTAAGCAAACCACCAGTGCCTATAGGAATGGAACTGACCGGCATAGTCGAGAGCCCACCTGTTGATCCCAGCGACAGATAAACCTCGAACGTGTTCGATGCATTTCCAACAACGGCATCCGCATACCCGTCTCCATCGATATCTCCCAATTTAACGGAATAACCGAAACCACCTGCGCCATTTAACAAAGTTATGGGAGTGGAATCTAAACTTTTTGTTTTTCCAAGAGAAAGGTAAGCCCTTACACGATTTGCAACTTGAGAACCGATCAAAGCATCCGGATAACCATCCCCGTTGATGTCCTTATTCGATCCCTTTTGAACGTCGATCGTGATCGGAATAGAAGTCAATCCGTTAGAAGCGGATCGAACCGAAATCGTATGCAAACTCCAATCCTTCCAAACGCCTGTCGTAGGAATCGTAGTCGGAATTCCCGCAGCAGGAAGTTGAAACCGCCACTGGGTTCCTGATATTTGTGCATCCACGAACGGACCCGAATCCAAGGCGACTTGAACTCCCAAGCCGGAGGAATCGATTTCCCCGATTAAAAAACCGGTATTTAAAAGACTTTTTGACTTTATATTAAGGATCGTCGGTTGAGATAATTTAACATTGGTTCCGCAGACGGAAGTTTGACCCGAACTTACAAGAAAGTTAAGTAATAAAGATTTGTAAAAAAGAGAACTGCTCATATCACAGGCGTTTTTTACGGGTTTAACAGCACAATTATAAAAAAGAAAATATGCACAAAGAAAATATGGAAACCGTTTCATAACAAACGTACCCCGAACTATCCCTTTACGAAAAAATAAACGTCTTAGGTAAAAGAGACGGAACCTTACTTAGTTTTATACCTTTTTGAATTAGAGTTTCCAGGAATCTACTAAAGAAATTTTTAATTCGACATCAATCATAAAAACTCAAATCCCTTTCCTTCTCTTATAATCGCCATTTTATCACCCGTCATATTTAAAATCGTCGAAAGTTCCACTTTCACAATTCCTCCGTCGACAATCCCTTCAACGCGGGCCCCATATACTCGTTCCAACAAATCAACTTCGATAATGAACTCATCGTTTGCAAAGACGGAAGTGGAGGTTAACGGATTTGGATGAAGCTGCAGTAATTTTTGCAAATAAATCGCATCCGGAATTCGAATACCGATCTGTTTCTCTTTTTGGTTGGAAAAAGAAACTCTAGGTAGGTGCTTGTTGGCACGGGTAATAAACGTAAACGGCCCTGGCGTAATCTTTTTCATCAAACGAAATGCTTCGTTTGAAAGATACTCGATATAGTTGGAAGCAACTGAAATACTAGGACAAATCAAAGAAAGCGGTTGGTTTTTCGGAATATTTTTCAATTCATATAACTTTTCAACACCAAGCTTAGATTGAGAATCCGCAACCAAGGCATAAACCGTATCCGTCGGAAAAATATAAACGCTTCCTTCCAACAATCTGTTTGAAATCTGTTGGAGTTTTCTATTTTCAGGATTGATCGGATGAAGAGAAAGAATCATTAAAGATTAGACTCACTTTTAAAGTCCCGCGGTAATTCCTCCGTCGACCACAATTGTTTGCCCGGTAACATAAGCAGACGCGTCGCTCGCAAAAAAAATCGCGGCTCCTATCAGGTCGTCCGGCTTTCCGAGTCTTCCCATCGGGATCGAATTCATCATTTGCTCCAAAACATCCGGTTTTTCTTTGATCATTTCCGTCATATCTGTATCGATAAAACCGGGACAAATTGAGTTCACACGATAACCGGAGCCGATCCATTCGACAGCGAGAGCCCGGGTCATATTAATAACCGCTCCCTTAGTCCCGGAATAGACGGAGGCAAATTTCGTTCCCCTCATTCCAAGAATAGAAGCAACATTGATAATATTCCCACCTTTCTTTTTATGAATCCTATAATAAGCCGCACAAGCTCTGAATACGCCCGTAAAATTGGTTTGAATGATAGATTGGATTTCTTCCTCCTTTAAAAAAGCGGCGGGTTTATTCGAAGCGATCCCGGCGTTATTTACAAGTACATCAAGTTTCCCGTGCTCTTTAACGATGGACTCGATAATCGGCGGCATTACATCCGGTTGACGAATGTCCGCAGCATAACCCTTGATGCCGGAGCCGTCGAATTTCTTGACCGATTCTTCCGAAGAGCCTGTTCCATAAACGATCGCTCCAGCGTTTTTAAAACCTTCCGCAAAGTGTCTTCCGATCCCACGAGTGGATCCGGTCACTAAAACCGTTTTACCTTTTACGTTAAATAAATCGTTCAACAAATTACTCCTGATTGTACTGCGGTTTTACCGGATAACAAGGTCGAATCTCTTCGATGGATTCTCCACCGTTTGTCATTGACGGTTTTTTTCCGCGCTCCGTATCGAAAGTACGAATCAACTTTCGAGAATCGATTCGAATGTTTTTCCCAAAATCAGAACTTGTGTCTTTTGCTTTTTCTTTTTTAGGTTTTTTTTCGGAATACGGATCGAAAATCTCCATTTCCTTTTCCTCTTTTTCCACAGTGAGGTCATCCACTAGAATTTCTCGACTAATATAATGAGTCCCGTCGCCTTTATACATATTGTGCAACGGATCACAGTCAAACATATCGATTTTAGCAACAATCTGATCGCAAAAAAGAAAATAACTTTTGCAAAGATATTGGAGGCTGGATTCTTTGACTCGATCAAAACTTCCTCTCCTGCAGGAAGGAAACGCTAGAAAAATCAAAAAACAAATCCAAAGTTTTTTACGAAACGTTTTGAAATATATCGAACAATTCAAAAAAGGCGAAAATCCTACGCTTTCTTTGATCTTACCGAAAATGTCAAGTTGTATGGTCTTTTCCCTATAGAACGACCGCAAAAATGAGATAACCACGGCAAGAAAATAATTCCTTACGATGCAAACACCGGGCAAATTTTTTTTATAAAAAAGAATCATATATTCATTATTTCAAATATTCTAGTTTATTCGTACTAAGGCTTTGAGGAAGGAAAATCCTGACTTTTAGTTTCATTCTTTTTCTGCGGTTTTTCGGAAAAAATCCCCATTTTTAATTCGTGCCACTTTAAAGTTCTCGCTCTATCTTTTTTTCTTTCTTCCTCCGCCTCCGTATTCAAACGGCCTTGCGCATCATCCCAATAAATCATTTCCTCCGGTTTTAGATAATCAGAATCGAGAATTTTATTTTTAGAAATTTTATCCGAAAAAGAAAGCCCAGAATCCTCGCTCTTTCCCAAAAGAATCTTAGCTTGGTAAAGCGAAAGAAGGGACTGTTTTTGATAATAAAGAGCGGAAGTTCTTTCCCCACTTTCCAATTCTTTGGAAGAAGTTTTCGATGTTTCTCCGAAACGAGCATAATACTTTTCTAATACCGGAAGAACGGATCGATTTTTGTTTTTTTCATCCAATCGAATCGACACAATCATAGGAACCAGTTCCTGTCCCAATTGAATTGTTCTGCTTTCATAGTCTTTACGAATTGCGTCTTCCAAAAGAATAATTGCTTTAAAAATATTCTCAAACAGGGTCGTGGCATTTCCGTATTCCGCTTTCAGATAAAGAGTTTCAGCTTGCCCATAATCGGCGGCGAGTTTTTCCAAATCTTGTTTTTTTCCAAAGTTCAAAAGAGAAACTCTAATTCCTTTCAATCCGAGATAAACTTTTCTTCTAATAGATTCCAACTTTCCCGTTTCGATTAACTCCCGATCGGATGTAAGCTTTTGTTTTGAGTCTTTAGATTCACCCGGGATCGTTTGAGAAAAGATAGAAACGTTATAAGTAAGAAAAAGTGCACAAATTGCGGATCCGACTTTATTCAATAGAGTTCGTTGATTCTCTTTCATCCGTACCAATATCGGCAGGAAAACGGATGCAAGGCAAGGCTTTTCCCGAATCGTGGATTTATGATCGTTCTCAGATCCAGATCTCCTCGTAGAAAGCACGTTTTGGAATCCTTAGATCTTGATTTTAGAATCGAACCGGAAGACATAGACGAAAGTTCTTTAAAAAACGAACATCCTTTGGAATATTTGAAAAGGATATGTTTATCCAAGTTAGGCACAAGATCCGAAAACGAATTTTTGATCTCCTGCGACACAATCGTCGTTCAAGAGAATTCGATTCTTCAAAAACCAGAAAACTTTCCTGAGGCGATGGAAATGCTCGAAAGGTTGTCCGGAAAAACTCATAAGGTCGCTTCAGGACTGGGAATCTATTATAAAGGGCTCGAACGGTTCGCGTTCGAGTTCTCTCAAGTTCATTTTCGTTCTTGGAATCACAAACAAATTCGAGAATACATTGAAAAATATTCTCCCTTTGATAAGGCCGGAAGTTACGGGGTTCAAGACAAGGAAGGTCCGGTTCAATCTTTCGACGGATCGTACACGAACATACTCGGATTTCCGATACGAACGTTTTTTCAATACCACGAATTTTGGAAAAAATATTTAAAAGGAAATCAGGCGTAAAAATCGATCAGACTACCGCGAGTTGTCGGTATAAATTCCTTGGAAATGGAAGACGGGTTGATTCTGTCCGAGTTATAATCGGCGTTAAAATCTTCGCGGCGAATCGGTTCCACGGCTTGTATTTTTCCACCCATACGAGCCGGGCTTACGTAAGTCAAAGCCTCGTTCGGAAAAGAAATCCTCTGGACTCCGGAACTGATATTCATATTCTAATCTTCGGAGAATTGATCCTTTACTTTAAATAATTCTTCCGTTTTTTTAAGGATCGGAACGATTTCCAATTCAAACAGAATGGCGACAAAAATCAAAGAATATAAAAATTCCATAGAATTCCTAACCGATTGGAGCGAAAAACTACCGCAAATCGTTTTTGTTGCGGCAAAAGAATCCTACGAGTTTGAAATTATCGCGGAAAAATATAAAGAAGAAATTCGAAAAACGGGAGAACCATTCGAAATCGTAATATTCGTTTCGGAACCCGGAGACTTTGAAAGATTCCAATCCGATGCTTTCAACTTGGATATGTTTTCCAATCGAAAATTATTTATCGTCAAATCCGGTTTTGAATTTTTTAAGCCGATCTCCGGCGGAAAGGGAAAGAATAATGAATTCTTACAAAAACAATTTTCGAACTTTCCGGACTCGATTCAACTTTTAGTTCATTACAATCATTGGGAAGTTTCAAACAAGGTTCTTCAAATCTTCGGGGGAAAAGCGAATCTCATCAAAACCAAAAACTTTTATCCCAGCGAAACACGCACCGGTCTTTTGCAGGCTTGTAAGGAAATCGGAGTCCAATTGGACGAGGACGCCATGAATGAATTTCTGCACAAAATTCCCCCCTCAATGGGAGCGTATCTACAATCACTTTCTAAACTAAAACTTTATCTCGTAAAAAAATCCTTCACGAAACAAGACGTCGAAGATGTTTTACTTTTCAGCGGAGAATTGAATTCTTCCGGTTTGGTCGATTTCTTTATGGAATCGGATCGGATTCGTTTTTTCAAAGAATTGAAAAAATTTCAGAGCGGAAAAGATTCTTTGCTTTTATTTCTTTCGATCTTGAAGGAAAGAATCGATCAACTTCGTAAGTATAAAATCATTTCCAGAAAGTACGAGACATCCCTTTCGGACGAGGAAATCCACGAATTCCTGGACATTCAATCCTATAGCCCCGCAAGAAAAAATTTCGTTCGAAACCGCCTCAGAAAAGAGGCTACTTTTTTTTCCGATAAAATCATCGGAGAACTTTACGATTTTATGATAGATATGAATATTCGAATCAAAACCAATTCGGAAAAAGAGGGATCGGAATTTTACTTCAGTCGTCGGATGGAGGATTTTTTCCTTCAGCTTCGTCGGAAAGACCGAATTCTATAATCTTTCTGTAAATTGTCCTTTCCGATATTCCGAGTATCTTGGCGGCTTTCTCCCTGTTGCCGTTCACAAGAATCAAATTCCTTTTGATGATTTCCCTTTCGTAGTCCTTTAAAGGAATTCCGGTTTTCACTTCTATAAACTCCGAATAAACGTAAGAAGTTTCAAACATCTGAGGCGGAAGATGTTTTACATCAAGAATACGCACGGCAAATAGGGAAATCATGCCTTCCAAAAGATTTTTGAGTTGTCTGACGTTGCCCGGAAAGTCGTAATTAAGTAAAAACTGAACTAGTTTGTCACTCAATCGGGTCTCTTTTCGTTTGTATTTTTCAGAAAGAGTTTCCAAAAAATGTCGAATTAACAGAGGAATATCCTCCTTTCTTTCCCTAAGATCCGGAAGATCCAATCGAAAATTTGAAATTTCGAAATAAAGAGACTCTAAAATTTGTCCGGTTTCCAGTTTTTGTTTCCATTCTTTATCGGAAATAAAAATGAAACGAGAATCACTTTGGTTTTCACGAACCTTCTTCAGAAGATAAACTTGGATCTCTTTTGAAAAATTGGGGAAATTCTTAAAAACGAAATATGTGTTTTTTCCTTCGGAAAGTATCGATTCCAAACCCTTTTCACTCTCGACGTTGTCGGAATCTAAAATGAGAACGCGAGGGTTTAAACCAGATAAACCGGCAATCAGGTTGGAAACAAAAGTTTTCCCGCTGCCCGGGCCTCCCGTAACAAATAAGGGCAATGTATTTTGAGACAAAGACTTGAGTCGATTTAATACTTTAATCGAATTCGAAGCGTTACTGATAAAAATATGTTCTTCGGAATTCAAACGCGGATCCCTTCTCGAAAGATTATAACCCTTTGACCTGCAGAACTCTACCTCGGATTATACAATCAAAAGAACTTTTATTCGTATTCTGAAAATAATTTCTTACTTGAATCGGCGTACATTCCAAAATCCGAGAAGGAGAAAGTTTGTACTCTTCCGTAAGGCCAGCCACATTTGCAACTCCGTCCACAGAATTCCCTGATGAAACATAAGTCGTTTGATATAGGATCTGTTCGTCGACTTGAGGAATTTTAAACCCGAATGGAAGCGAAATCCAAAAGGCTTTTTCTCCGGATTTTACCAAAACTTCAGTTTCATTTTCTCCTTTAAACTCTTCCTTAAATAAACTTTGAGAAAGCAGGAACGAAAGATTATCCCGTAAAGAATCCGAAGCTAAAATCTTGTCCCCCGTCAACTCGGCATATATTTCCGCAAAATTCAGAGGATTAATCGATTCCGATTCCGTATATTTTCCCGAATAAGAAACCTTATTGAGGGAGGATTCCCGCGGAATCTGTTTTGGAGAAACTTCCGAATACGTGAAGTAAATTTGTCTCCCTCTAAATATTAAGGTTTTTGAATCTTTTAGAGTGCTGATTTTTTTAAAATATGTTATTTCAAAAAAATTTTCCTTAGAAAAAATTCCTTTGAAAAATTGAGTTTGAGAAATGGAAAAGTACGGCGCGGTGAATAATTGAACTCGATAACCAGAAGATTGCAAATCTTGAATGGCGGAAAACAAACTAGGATTCGGAATTTTGCCTTTCGCATTTGTGAGAATGATTATGTCTTGAGCGCTTTGAGATCGGATTAATGAACGCCTCGTACGCAATAGCGCTTCCGATAAATCCTCCAAACTCGATTTGCCAAACGATTTCAAACTCCCAACCTGTTTTCTTAATTCCGCCAACGAACTCGCTTTGGGAAGAATGGAAACTTTTCCTTCTGAAAAAGTGACAATCCGTATCCCGGTCTCCCAAGACGTATTTTTAACGAACTGCGCCCATTCTTCTCTTTCTCTTTGGAAAGAAGGAGACAGATCGACGATAAAAATTAATTCTTTCGTATTCTTCTTCAATATTGAAGTAGTTTGCTTTCTTTTAGAAGGTACCCAAGGAAACGAACGTTCCGTCATGGATCGCATCAAAAAGAAAAGATCCGATTTTTCGGAAAGATGGAATTCATCCAATTGTTTCTGCGCGCAATTGTACACAATTCGATCGAGAGAAATATTGTTTTGAAAACCGACTTCGTCTCGAACTAAAAAATCAGCGGGAAATTCGGAACAAATTTTTGAAAAGTCCTCTTTTTTGAAATGGGAGTTTCGAAATTTGTTAAAAATTTCCCGATCCCTGGCTTTATCGATCGTACTCACTTTCGCTCTTAGCAACAAGTTTGCATAAAAAGCCCCAAATTTGGAAATTTCTTGCGATCTGTCATCGATTCTTTCTAAAGCCGCCGGTAAATTTCCTTCCGCTTTTCCAGGAAGAAAAATTACGCTTGTAGAGAATATTGGCTGAGCTGTGAAACAGAGAAAAAAAAATAAATTTCTTAACATGTACAACTTTGTGCGACGCAAATAGGTTTTAAGTTAATATGAGGAAATCCAGGATTCAAAGCAACCGATTAAAAAATGAGTTGCACAAACTTGGCAAAGTATTAGCTTTTTTCATTTAGTAGATCAAGGAGAAAATAATGATCAATAGACTTATCGCTCTATCTGTAGCAACAATGATTTTTGCAGCTTGCTCCAGCACTGATACCGGACAAAAAGACGCAACGACTGTGGGTGACGGTGGATGGACTTTTGAAGGATGGGGTGGACCTCCGGAACAAAGAAACGATGGAAAAACACCAAGAGATACGAATCCAAAAGACTGGTACTATATTAAATTTTCTGCCAGAGCATCTGCTAAAGCAGTAGCTAAGAAAAGCCAAGCAATGATGCAATCCACTTGTCGCGAAGCTTCCAGACTTCAAGGTGCGTCTGACGTTGTGAAAAAGATGGTTGGAGAAACCGTAGAATCGGCTTCCGGTGTATCGGACGGTGAAGCAACCGCATCTGTAATTGTTTCCCAATCCCAAGGTGTTGTAAAAGGAGTCGGGGTTTATGAATGTAAAGCAATCGGTTCCGGTTCTGATCCGAAAGACGTTTCCAAAGACAACTGGGAAGAATGTCAGTGTGTAATTTACGCAAAATTTCCCGGTGGAAAAGACGCTCTCGTAGCAAAAGCACAGGAAGTTTCCAACAAACAATAAATATTCATTTATCGAAAACTTTATTGTTTACAAACCCCGTTTTCATAACGGGGTTTTTTATTTTTCGGAACTTTATAAAGGGCTGCTTTAGAAAGATTAAGTAATTTTGAAATCCGCTAGCTTTTCGTGAGTAACCAAAGGTTAACAATACTCAAAAAACAACTTCTTTAAATTAAAGCGAAACGTTTAGAAGCTTGGGGTAAAAACAAACATTCTTCAAAAGGATTAAATTCTCTAATTTCCAATAACCGAGTCTTCCAAAGAGGGTCAAACTCTAAGCCGTTTAGATATTTCACAAGATGTTTTCTAAATAGAACCAGACCGAATTCCTCTCCGAAATCCTGAATCATCCAACGGGCATGCTCCAAAATAACTTCTAAAATCTCCGACCAATACAATTCTTCTTTTTTAATTTTTGAAAAGATCCAAGGATTTCCAATCGCGTTTCTACCAATGAGAACTCCATCCAAATTATATTCTCTCATTCTGGAGTTTGCTTCTTCGTAACTTTTGATATCTCCGTTACCAAAAACCGGAATCTTTCTCCTCGCTTTTACCTCGCCGATCGCGTCCCAATCCGCAAGTCCGGTATAGGCCATTTCTTTTGTACGGCCATGAACCGTTAACGCACTCACTCCGGATTCTTCTAAAATTTTTGAAACTTCAAGATAATTTCTACTTTCCGAATCCCATCCAATCCGAATTTTTGCGGTAACCGGAACATTGACTCGTTTTTTTATGGCTTCAATGATTTTTCCGGCTAACGCAGGTTTACGCAAAAGTCCGGCTCCTGCGCCTCGCAAAGAAACTTTACGAGTAGAACAACCCATGTTTAAATCGATGATATCCGGTTTTAGTTCCTGGATAATTTCAGCCGCTTCTGCGATAATCTCTAAACGATTCCCAAAAATTTGAAATGTGATGGGACGTTCCTCGGGATGAAAACGAAACATTTTGAACGCTTTCGGCGCTCTATGGACAAGTTCGTCTGTGTTTACAAACTCCGTATAGGAAAAGGCGGCTCCAAATTTTCTACAAATTCTTCGAGTGGGAGAATCTGAAATCCCCGCCATTGGAGAAAGTGAAATTCTCCCCGGAATCGTTACGTCCCCGATCCGGATCATCGGGTCAACTCTCTCCCAAAACCGTAAAATCCTGCACTTTGTCGTTATCCTTTAAATCCACGATACGAACGCCAACCGCGGTTCTGCCTAGTTTAGAAATATCGAATGCGTTAATTCGAATCGTCATTCCTTGTTGAGTGATGAGAATAACCTCATCTTCGTTCCCGACGGAACCCGTTCCTACGGAAAATCCGTTCTTCTCGGTCACTTTCAAGTAGGCCATTCCCTTTCCGCCCCTGCCTTTCGCGGCAAATTCCTCAAAACCGAGACGCTTTCCGTAACCCTCTTCCGAAACTACGAATATATCCTCTCCCTCTTTGTATTTGCTCAAGCCTACAATTGCGTCATCTTCCGCAAGTCGCATTCCAGTAACACCGCTCGCCGTTCTTCCCTGAGCTCTGATGATATTTCCTTCGATCCGAAGAGCCAGTCCTTTTCTAGAAAAAATTATAACTTCGTCCTTGTCCTCGATGGCTTCCACTTTAATCAGTTCATCCCCTTCTCTGAGTCCTATCGCGATGATTCCGGATTTTTTTACGTTTCCAAATTCCTTAAGCTGAATTCGTTTGATAAACCCACGTCTAGTAACTAAGAGGAGGTCCTTATCCATATCCTGTTCTCTGAAAGTAAAGATAGAAGAAATATATTCATCCTCTCTCAAATTGATAATTGCCTTGAGTGATTTTCCACGGGCTTCTTTAGACGCAATCGGCAATTCATACGCCTTCATCACGTAAACTTTTCCTATATTAGAAAAAAACATAATACTATCGTGAGTCATTGCGGCTTTCATAATTTTAATCACATCGTCACGCTTTTGAGAAAGACCCTGGATTCCCTTTCCGCCTCGTTTTTGTCTTTTAAAAGTATCGATCGGAAGGCGCTTGATAAATTGATCGTACGTGATTTGAATTACCATTTCTTCGTCCGCGATCAAATCTTCCGCGTTAAAAGAAGAACTTTCTATACTTTCGATGGAAATTTCGGTTTTTCTTTTTGTTCCGTATTTATCTCCCACTTCTTGAAGCTCCGTGCAAACGATGTCGTTTATGCGAGAAGGTTTTGCGAGAATATCCTTTAGATCCACGATGAGTTTTCTGACCTCTTCCAGCTCATCGATAATCTTTTGAACTTCGAGAGAAGTAAGTCTTTGCAATCTCATTTCTAAAATCGCATCCGACTGAACCTCGGAAAGACTGAAACGAACCATCAATTGTTGTTTTGCTTCCGCAGGATTTTTAGAAGCTCGAATGACTTTGATCACGTCCTCGATGTTTTCTAAAGCAATCTTTAATCCTTCCAAGATATGAGCGCGTTTTTCGGCCTTATCCAAGTCGAACTGAGTTCTTTTTATGATCACATCTCTTCTGTGTGCAGAATAGGCAGTTAATATTTCCTTAATATTAAAAATTTTTGGTTTATTGTCCAGAATCGCGAGCATCGTGATTCCATAACTCACTTGAAGTTGAGTCATTTTATAAAGCTGGTTTAGAATAACCTGCGCATTAGCATCTTTTTTAATATGAATCTCTATTCGAATCCCTTTTCGATCCGAAAGATCGAGAATTTCGGAAATTCCCTCGATTTGTTTTTCGTTAACTATATCTCCGATTTTTTCCAGAAGAACTTTCTTGTTCACCTGATAGGGAATTTCGGTGACTACAATCACTTCTCTTCCGTTTTTCTTTTCTTCAATCTCCACTTTGGAGCGAATTCGTATCGACCCTTTTCCGGTCGTATACGCAGAGATAAGACCTTCTCCACCGATGATGATTCCGGAAGTTGGAAAATCGGGACCGGGAATAATTTTGAGAATTTCCGGAATCGTAATCTCCGGATTTCGAATCACGGCGATCACCGCATCGATCGTTTCTTTCAGATTATGAGGAGGAATATTCGTCGCCATTCCCACAGCAATTCCGGAAGATCCATTTACGAGTAAATTTGGAAAATTTGCGGGTAATACGTCAGGTTGTTGTTTCGTATCGTCGTAGTTAGGCGAAAAGCTAACGGTTTCTTTTTCAATGTCGCGTAACAATTCCTCGGCGACTTTTTCAAGTCTTGCTTCGGTGTATCGATAGGCCGCAGGGTTATCACCGTCTATGGAGCCGAAGTTTCCCTGTCCGTCGATCAAAGGAACGCGCAAAGAAAAATCCTGAACCATTCTTACAAGAGCTTCGTAAACCGATGCGTCTCCGTGCGGATGATAATTACCGATAACTTCCCCCACGATCTTAGCGCATTTCACATAAGGACGATCGCTTCTCCACGCTCGTTCGTTCATCGCATGAAGGATTCTTCTATGAACCGGCTTTAATCCATCCCTCACGTCCGGAAGCGCACGACCGACAATGACAGACATCGCGTAACCGAGATACGCTTCCTTCATTTGATCTTCAATTTCCACGGGGATCACTCTGATACCGTTCTTAAGAGCGTCCGCAATATCGGGTTTTCCGGCGATATTATAATTTAATACTTTTGTTTCATTCTCTTGACTCATTTCAGAATCCCCTTAGTATCAAAGATCCAAGTTTGCAACCTTGGCCGCATTGATTTCGATGAATTGTTTTCTAGGTTGAACTTCGTCACCCATCAGAATATTGAACGTTTCTTCCGCTTCCACAAAATCGTCTAATTTCACTTTCAAAACGACTCGATTCGAAGGATCCATCGTGGTCTCCCAAAGTTGTTCAGGATTCATTTCACCTAGACCTTTGTATCTTTGAATCACAACCTTTTCAGTTCCCACGTTCTTCAATAATTCTTCTTTTTCCTTATCCGAATAAGCATACGTTGAATTTTTACCGTGCTTAATAAGATACAAAGGCGGTTGCGCCACATAAAGATAACCTTTTTCGATTACAGGACGCATATAACGAAAAAAGAACGTAAGAAGTAATGTGCGAATGTGCGAACCGTCGATATCCGCATCTGTCATTATCATAATCTTATGATATCGAATTTTATCGATATTAAACTCGTCTTCACCGATTCCGGTTCCAAGGGCGGAGACCAAAACTCGAATCTCTTCGCTGGAAAGAATCTTATCCAATCTTGCCTTTTCAACATTCAAAATTTTTCCTTTCAGAGGAAGAATCGCCTGTGTGTTTCTATCTCTTCCCTGTTTTGCAGAACCGCCCGCGGAATCTCCCTCAACGAGATAAAGCTCGGAAAACGCAGGATCTTTTTCAGAACAATCAGCGAGCTTACCTGGAAGCCCTCCTCCTTCGAGAACCGTTTTTCTTCGCGTTAAATCTCTCGCCTTACGGGCTGCCTCTCTTGCTTTTGCGGAAAGAATACATTTTTCTAATATCTTTTTAGTGATACTCGGATTTTCCTCAAAGAATAAAGTCAGACCTTCCGAACTTAAGGTTTGCATAATTCCTTTGATTTCTGCGTTTACCAATTTTTCTTTTGTTTGAGAATTGAACTGAGGTTGAGGAATTTTGATTGAGATAACCGCGGTTAATCCTTCTTTTACATCTTCTCCGGAAAGGCCTGTCGGGTGTTTTTTAGAAAGGGTCGTATCTTTTTTCAAAAAGTCGTTTAAGGTTCTTGTAAGAGCCGCACGAAATCCTTCCAAATGGGTTCCGCCTAAGTTGTTATTGATGTTGTTCGTAAAACAAAAGATGTTCTCCGTATAAGTTTCCGAATATTGAATCGAAATTTCCGCCAAAACGTCGTCTTTATTCCGTTCGAAGTGAATCACCTTATGCATGGGATGTTTATTTTCGTTGATATGCTCGACGAAAGAAACGATTCCCCCGGAAAATTGAAATTCATTTCGAAGAAGATTTTCCCCTTCCGACCCTCTCCTACGGTCTTCAACGATCAACACAAGACCTTTATTCAAAAAAGCTAATTCTCTAAATCGAGCGGAAAGAATGTCGAACTGAAAGTCTACTGTGGTAAAAATAGTAGCATCCGGTTTAAACCGAACGATGGTTCCTCTTTCCGAAGAATCCCCCTTGATTTCTACCGAAGAAACCGGAATCCCTTTCTCGTATTTTTGAGTATAAATCTTTCCTTTCTGATGAACTTCGACTTCGAGATATTCGGAAAGTGCGTTTACTACGGAAACCCCTACGCCGTGGAGACCTCCTGAAACTTTATAAGCGTCGTTTTCGAATTTACCACCCGCATGAAGAATGGTCATTACGACTTCGATTGTAGAAATTTTTTTATCGGGATGAATATCGACCGGAATCCCCCGACCGTTGTCTTTAACTTCAATGATATTATTAGGCAAAATACTAATTCTAATTTCGGTGCAATGACCGGCCATTGCTTCGTCTACGGAGTTATCAACCACCTCATAGACCATTTTGTGAAGTCCGGTCTCATCCTGGGTTCCGATGTACATCCCGGGACGTTTTCTAACAGCTTCCAGACCCTCTAAAATTTTGATCTGACCAGCATTATAGCTTGTTTCTTTTTGACTCATTTTTTTCGGACCTCAGGAATAGTTTTCCTGAAAACCGTAGGGAGGCAAGGAAATTCATCAGCTTATCAAAGATATTGAAGAATCTCTAAATAACGTTTTTTAATCTCGATGTCCGTTTCCTTTTCAAGAATGGCGATTAAGTCTTCTTTCCCTTCTAGGCCATTTTTTTCCTTAGTCTCAGGTAATATGGGAGAATGAAATGCTGTTAGTTTACCGATTGAAATTTCAATTGAACGAACGATTCCTTTTCCTATAAATCGCACAGACTCTCGAATGATTCGGTTTTGTAAAAAGAGTAATTCTTGTTTATAAGCGTTATGAGAAACGAGAATTCGAAGTCTACCAAATCGAATTGAGTCTACTTCCGAATGAGAGGCAAATACGGGGCCTACGATTTCTTTCCAACGATTTCTAAGCGTGTGGACAAAAATTCTTTCTTGCAGATTCTCTTCCGTGATTCCCATTTGATTCAATACAACATTGAATTCGGAGGTTTCGATTTTTTTAGATGGAATCAAATCTTCTTTCATTTTACAAACCGGACATTTCCTTGTTGAATTAGAAAAATTTGCTTTTGATCCTCAAGTTTACCGACATAATCCTGAATTCCTTCCAAGTCCGTTGTCGTAAAAAAAGCCTGTCCTGCGTTTATGACTAAGTCCACAAAATATTCTCTTCGTTTAACATCTAATTCCCGAATTACATCATCAATCAATAAAACGGGCATAGTATCTAAAACATTTCTATAGTAATTAAAAGTCGCGGCCTTCAAAGCGATCACCGTGCTTCTTTTCTGACCTTGTGACCCAAATTCGGTAATATCACGTTTATCAGCTCCGATAAAAAGATCATCCCTGTGAATTCCCACAGAAGTATAACCGAGTCTTAAATCTTTTCCTAAATTCCGGCCGAGTTTTTCCACAAATTCATCTTCGTCTTTCACATTCGGTCTGTAAATCATTTCAAGTTCATCCTTCCCGCCGCTCAATTTATTTAAATTCGGTTGATAGAAAGAATTTAATCCAAAAACAATTTCTCTTCTTTTATTAAGAATTAGAACTCCCTTTTCGACGAGCTTTCTGTCCCAAATTGACAGATGAGAGGCGTCGGAAATACCGGTTTTTAAAAGGGCGTTCCTATGCTTTAAGATTTTATTATATTCCAGTAAACATTCGAGATAAAACGGGTCGAAGGAGGAAATAAACGCGTCTATAAATTTTCTCCTTTCCGCCGGACCGTCCTCTATGATTTTTAAATCCATGGGAGTTAATAAAACGGTGATGAATTTGCCGATTAGATCCGTTCTTTTTTTTACTTCTTCTTGATTGAATTTTAATTTTCTTTTGACTGTGGGTTTTGCGGTAAATCCGATTTCCAATACAGATTCTTTTTGATTTTCTTTAATTTTCCCTCTTAGGAAATAATTTTCAGAACCCCATCGAATCAAATTCGAGTCCTCGGACTCTCGAAAACTTTTCAGCCAAGATAACATACAAATGGCTTCGAGAAGATTCGTTTTTCCTTCCCCATTATCGCCCACAAAAAAAATAAGCCTGGAATCGAAATCCAGGCTCAGTTCTTCGTGACTTCTAAAATTCTGAAGAGTGAGATGTTTTAAGAACATTACAGTTTCATCGGCATGATCACGGAGATAAATTCAGGATCGGACGGATCCTTGAAAATAACCGGAGAGCTCGCATCGGAAAACTCGATCTTAACTTCGTTATCGTCGATCGATCTAAAAACATCCATGAGATATTCCCCTTTGAACGCGATTGCAATTTCGTCTCCGGAATATTCGATCGGCCTATTGATATTCGCTTCGGAAGCGCCAAGAGTTTGAGCAAATAAGTTCAAATTGTTTTTGCTGAATGTGAGTCTTACCTGTCTGGAAGGTTCTTCCGCCGCAGTTAAAACTTGTCTGAGGGATACTTGGAATTCTTCCTTGGAGATTGTTGTGGAAAATTTAGTGGTCTTCGGAATGACTTGTTCGTAGTTTGGAAAATTTCCTTCGATCAATTTACATAAAAGTTCTATGTTATTTGCAGACGCATAGATCTGACTATCGATCAAACCGAGATTACCAGTTTCTGAAGTTGCGATCATCTTGGAGATTTCTCGGATCGCCTTTGCGGGAACAATTATGGAATCCTTAAATTGTAAAGGAGACGGAAGAGTTCTTTCAATCTTGCAGAGTCTTCTCCCATCCGTTCCAACAAAAATCAATTTATTTCCGTCAGGAATCATGTAAAGACCGTTAAAAATAAATCTTTGATCTTCGTGCGCAATAGCGTAGGAAGTTTTACGGATCATGTCGTTTATCAAAGTACTTGGAAAAGAAGATATTTGAGAAGAATTCACTTTAGAGATCGTTTTAATTTCTTCGGCGTCCATTCCGCTGATCTTAGACTTATAGTCATTTTTGCCGGAAGCGTCGGTGATATAAACGACGGAAGAATCTCCGTCGGATTCCTCCAAAGACAAAATAGTTTCTTCGAAATGAATCGTTTTAAAAAAATTGGAAAGCTGTTTGGCGGGTAAAGAAATACTTCCGGCTTGGATTACTTCCGCAGGCAGTGATGTTTTAATGGAAATTTCAAGATCGGTAGCCGAAAGAAATACTTCCTTTTCTTCGGCTTCTATTTTAAGATTCGATAATATAGATTTGATTTCTCTCGCAGAGATTACGCCTTCGACTGCATGAATTGCTTTCAAGAAATCCGATGTATTAACTTTAATTTTCAATTTGTTTCTCCTAATTTCTTTCTTAGTTAAATAGGTTTTTTATTATTGTACAGTTGTAGGAGTAGTACCTGTAAATATGTACATAAAATTGTATTCCTAAAGAATACTGAAATATGTCTCATTTTTTTTGAAAAGAGAATTTTGTTTTCCGACATAATTCTTAGTCAATTTTCGAATTAAAAGCGACAGTAATTTTGTATTATGTCTTATTTACAAATTTATTTAACTTTTTAGATATTAAATTTATACTTTATTAACAAGTTATATACATATCAAATCTACGCTGAAATTTTCTTTCTATTTCCTAAATATCTTTGCTTGAATTGCTCAATAAGTGTTTCTAAAAAACGCTTAGGAAAAGTTTTAATTCCTCATTACAACCAAAGCTTGTCTAAAAACTTCAAAATCTAGGAACTACTGCAATTTTAAACCACGAGAAAAATTCTGCAAAAGTGATATTAAACCATCAACGCGACACAATCTATAGGAACTTACAATTTACTGGATCGTTTAAATTAGAGATATTTTTTTGAGGCCTTGAGGCGGACTATAAAATTGAAAATATTTTGCTATAATTGCATTTTGAAAATGATTCACGATCTTACGAAAGTGCATTTCAAAATAAAATTTTTGGAAATAAACTCTAAGAAAACGAAATACCGAATTTACCTGAAAGTAAAAATTTATTGGAGCTTGTATTTCGAACTAATTCGCTCCACTAGAAAACGTATTTCCTTGTTGTTAGAAAGAAGTTCTTCGGTTTTTCGAAGTCCATGAATTACTGTTGTATGTTGAGTTTGAAAAAGTCTTCCGACTTGAGATTTATTTACGTTAAAAACATTGTGTAGCAAATAGAAACAAATATGACGTGGAATGATTAATTCTTTCTTTCTGCTTTTTCCCATAATCTCGGCGGCATTCAGATTGAATTCTTTAGCGACGGATTCAATGATTCGATCATGCGAAAATTCCACATTCTTTTTGCGATAAAGACGGTTTTTTACAATTTCCTTTACCTTATCTAAGTTCAAAAAAAGAAGCGAATAGGATTTTTTATATAAGTAGATGTCGTTGAGCGCGCCAAGTAAAAGTCTCGTGTCTTCTTCGATCTGATCCGCTAAAAAATCTAATATATCTTCGCTTAAACCAAGATCCATAATTTTAGAATGAGACGTTACAATTCCTTTCCGAATCTCTTTGTTGGGATATTGGATGTCGGCTTGAACACCCGTGACAAATCTGGATTTCAATCTTTCATGAATTGTAAGTTCGGAACTTGGACGGTCCGATGCGATTACAATCTGTCTTTTTCTTTCGAAAAGAAAATTAAACAGCGCGAAAAATTCATCCTGCGTTTTTTCCGCGTTTGTGGAAAGAAGTTGAATATCATCCACGAGAAGACAATTGTAAGACTGATATTTTATCTTAAAACTTTCGATAAGTTCTCTGGATTGAAGAGCAAAACGAAACTCATTCATAAAAGAAGAAATATCAACATAACACACCGTTTTCCAAGGGTCTTTTTTAATAAGTTCCGATCCGATCGCATGAAGTAAGTGTGTTTTTCCCACTCCTACGCTACCAAACAAATAAAGAGGATTTATTTCCGCGGGTTTTCGAACACATTCCTTTGCGGCTGTGTATGCTAAACGGTTACAATCGCCTACGATAAAAGTTTCGAACGTGTAATCCGGATTGAATTGAAAATCTTTTTGATCAAAGGATTTTTCGAGAAACGACTGAAGAGGAGAAGCCGCCTTTGTTTCGATCAGAATTTCAACGGGAATTTTATCGCCGCAAGCTTCTAAGATCGCATTTTCGATTATACTCTGGTATTTTCTTTCAACATGAGTTTTGATCGTAGCAGAGGGAGCAATGATCGTGCATTTCTCGGAGTTAAGGGTCTCTAATTTCAAAGTATCAATGAACCGTTCATAGTATTGAGGAGATATTTTTTTGGATACTTCCTCCAAGATTTTATTCCAAACTAGGTTCAA